>DASWQJ010000047.1:0-11635 GCA_036403795.1 Stenotrophomonas sp. | reverse complement strand
TGGCTCTGGAAGCCGAGGATGTACTCGTCCTGGTACATCGGGTCGAGGTTGGTCGCGGCAATCGTCGCCGGGTTCTTCGGCTCGCCGAACTCACCGTTGATATATTGCAGTCCGCCGCGCGGGGTCAGTCCGGTCGGCGCGCCAGTTTCGGGATCCACCCCGGTGTAGAAATAGTTCTGGCGGGTATACAGCGAGGCGCTGGCACCGCGCACGGCCACGCTTGGCGTCAGCGGCAGCGCGTAGCGACCGGCATTGCCGTAGATCTTCAGCGACGAATCGCCCATTACGTCCCAACTGAAGCCCAGTCGCGGACCAAATTGGTTGTCGATCTTGACGTATTGCTGGCCTTCGCCGTTGTAGTTCTCGAAGGTATCCCAACGTGCACCGACGTAAGCCAGGAACGTGTCGGTGATCTTCCAGCTGTCCTCGACGTAGAACGCCCACTGCTTCAGTTTGACTGTCGAGCCTTGGTTGGTGATCTGCTCGCGGACGATGTCGTACTCGTCACCATTCGGCAGCTCACTTCCGTCCGGATTGACCGTCGAATATCGCCAGTAGCGGCCGCCTTCGATGGACGTGCCGGCGATGGACTCGTAGTCGTCGCGGTCGTAGCCGAAGCGAACCAGGTGGTCACCCAGAACCCATTCAAAGTCCAGTCGGAACTGGTCGCGTTCGTCCTTGGAATCGGCACGGTCGATCGCGTCGTTGGTGAGGTTGCACGACGAGGTGATCTCGCCGCCGGTCAACGCCTGGCGATAACCCGGGCGCACGTCAAGGACGCGGGGGCAACCCGTGGCGGGGACGTTGAGGTCGCCGCCATAGCTGACGTCCAGGCCGCTCGCAGTGACCGCACCATCGGTACGCTTGAATTCGCCGTGGCCATAGAGCGCCGACATCGTGAAGGTATCGGTGAAATAGCCGGTGTACTTGCCGATGTAGTTTTCGCCACCGTTTTCTTGCTTGCGAGTGCCGATATATTCGCCGGTGCCGGAATCGAAGACCTTGGTATCGATCTTCGAGGTGTCGCTGAAGGAGGTGAACTCCAGCTTGTTGCTCTCGTTGATGTCCCAGTCGACTTTTACCAGCCAGGTAGGCCGCTTGGTGTTTTCGTCGGCGGGTTTGTCGCCGAAAGGGGTGCCAGCCAGGCCCTTGTCTGTCTTGCCGTAGGAGACCAGTCCATAGGCGAACAGTTTGTCCTGGATCAGAGCGCCCGAAGCCCAGGCCGACGTGATCCACTGGTTCGTATCGACGTCAGAGTTGTCCTGCGCGAGCTTCCCGAAGCTTGCGTCGGGTAGCTCGCCTTCCAGCGGATTGCGGTAGTAATAGTTGACCGTGTCGGAGTTCAACGACCGCGGCGTGTAGAACACGTTGCCGCCGGCGTGGAAATCGTTGGTACCGCGCTTGGTGATCTGGTTGACCACGCCGCCCGTCGAACGGCCGAATTCGGCGCCGTAGCCGCCCGTCTTGACCTGCTGCTCGGCAACCGCTTCAAACGGGATCTGCGAGAAGTTGAGGTTGCGGAACGAGTTGGTGACGTTGAAACCGTTGACGTAGTACTGGTTCTCGGCGACGGACGAACCGCCGAATGAGGCCAGGTTGCCGAAGGCGGTGTCGCCGCGCACGGTGCCCGGGGCCAGCAGGGCCACCGAGGTCGCGTCTCGTGCCACCGGGATCTTGGCGATCTGTTCGGCGGTCAGGATGCTGGTCGACTCCACCGACGATACGTCGATCGGGTTCACTGCGGAACTTGCACGCACCTGCACGGTATCGAGGGTGGACGCTGCATCGCCACGGCCGCCGGCAAAATTCACCGGAGTACCAGTACCCACGTTGACGTTGACGCCCTCGCGCCTGGCGGTGGTGCCATCGGTGCCGGTGTAGGTGACGTTGTAGGTGCCGGTGGGCAGGGCCGAGAAGCGGAAGGCGCCATCACCGCCGACGGTGATCGACCGCGAGAAGCCCGTCGAGGGGTTCTGGATCTGCACCGTCGAGCCGGCATTGGCTTGGCCAAAGATGGCGCCAGAGGTGTTGGATTGCGCGTACAGGGTGGGGCTGAAGCAGATGCCGAGGGCCAGACTGAGGGCGGAGCGCTGCAGGACCCGTTTGGTTCGTTGATTGACTGCCACTACTCTCTCTCCTGAATAGGGTGGTATCGACGGAAATTAGGCAAGGCCCGGCCGTCATGGATACTAGCCGGTATTCAGAATCTACTCAGCTTTGCTTCTCGCGTCACGAAATTTTCATGTTTTGGGCACATTTGTGACTGGGGGCTCATTTTTTCGCCTCACCCGTACAGGGCATCAATGGCGCTAAAACGCCGGCTTCAGTAGGGATCGTCGCCCATCAGGAAACATTCGGGCACGGATAGTCGCGGCTGCTGTACGCGCCGACTGAGCTCGCCAAGGCGGCTCGCCTGCTCACGTGTCAGTGATGCGAGCGTCTTGCTGAACCGGGGTGCCCAATGAAAACGGCCGCATCCGAAGACGCGGCCGTCGGCCATGCAGGGAGCGAGACGTCAGTTGGCCAGCGAGAAATCCACGGGCACCAGGCCCAAGGCTTCCACGGCCTGGCCGTCCTGCAGCGCCGGCTGGAACCGCCAGTGCTTGAGCACCTGCATCCTGGCGGCCTGGTCCAGGACACGTGATCCACTGCTACGGGCGACTACCACTTCCATTGGCATGCCGTCCCGGCCCACCCTGACCTGCAACAGCACCGTGCCCTCCTGACGTGAAGCGATCGCCGCCCGCGGATAAGCCGGCGGCGGAGCCTGCAGATAGCGCAGCGACGCACCGGCACGAGGTGGTGCGACCGAGTCGGCTACGGGCGCGACGCTGTCCGTGGACGGCAACGTCGGCACCGGCTCCACCGATGCAACCTGGTGGGCGACCGCATCGACCAGCGGGGGCAGGGGCGTAGTGGGCACGACGGGAGCCGTCGGCGCCATGGGCGGGGTCGGCAGCGGATGCGAATCGATGGGCACCGGCGGCACGGGCGGTGGCGGCACCAGCACCGGCATTTGCCAGCGCGGCGTGGGCGGGACCGGCGCGTCGGGCGTGGCATGCCGACTGAGCGGGATCAACAGCAGGCACGCGGCCAGGACGTGCAGTGCGATGGCGGTGCTCAGCGCCAGGACGCGGGCGCTGTCGATGCGGAAGCCGTACTGCGGTGATTGCGTGCGAACCATGATCCACCTCCTAAAAGGAACTGCGGAAAGGACTGCACGGATGCCCCGGAAGTCGCTGCCGGGGCAACGCTTGCGATGCCATCATTCATCGCGATCGACCTGGCGCGATAGCCGGTGGCGCAAAGTCCGTTTGGCTGCCGTTGGGGATCGGGCGGCCCACAGCAGAAAGGCGCCCGGGCGGGCGCCTTTCCGGGTCATCGCGAGGGGCGGTTTACTTGCCCAACTCGAAAGTCACCTCCAGCGTGACCGACAGCGTGGTCTCGCCCGGGGACACCGAGGTATCCATCTCCGCACGCGCACGCGGAGCGGCGGCCATCATCATCACCGGACGAACGCCACCGCCGCGACCTTCGGAGATGCTCACGATGCGGCGCACCCGCAGACCCAGGGTGCGGGCATAGGTCTCGGCGCGAAGCTGGGCTTTCTTCAACGCCGCCACCCGCGCCTCGTCATAGGCCGGCTCGGGCTGGTCCACTTCGAACGACGGGCCGTTGATCTGGTTGGCCCCCTGCGCGGCGAGCAGGTCGAACAGCTTGCCGAGCTTGGCGATGTCGCGCACTTTCAGGCTTACCGTGTTGCTGGCCTGGTAGCCGGTGATGCGCGGCGCCTCGCCTTCCTTGAACTGGTATTGCGGACTGAGGTTGATCCCGCTGGTCTGGATGTCCTTCTCGGCGATGCCGGCACCACGGATCGCGGCCACCACTTTGTTCATCTGCTCGGCGTTCTGGCGCATGGCGGTGTTGCCGTCCACGGCCTGGGTCACCACGCCGGCCGACAGCGTGGCCACGTCCGGCACCCGCCGCGACTCGGCATCGGCCGACACGCTCAGGATCGTGGCATCGGAAGGAATGGAGTAGGCGGGGCCACTCTGGGCCTGGGCGGTCATGGCGGGGGCTCCCGTAGCAAAAGCGAGGGCAAGGGTGAGCAGCGCAGGCTTGAGACTGGGCTGAAGGGCAACGCGCATTCGACATTCCTTGTAAGGATGGGCGACGCCAGCGTGTTTTCGTGACGATGAACGGCTTGTGAGCCATGCGAAGGAACGCGTCGGTGCGCGGCCGCAGGTTATGCTTCGACGATGCTCCATCTCGCCTCCCGCTCCCCCCGTCGTCTCGAACTGCTGCAGCGCATCGGCATCCCCTTCCAGGTCCTGGACCTGGAGGTGCCCGAGGTGCGTGGCCAAGGTGAGGCCGCGCTGGATTACGTGCGCCGGGTGGCGACCGACAAGGCGCTGGCCGGCCTGGCGCTGGCACGCAACACCGATCCGGCTGCCCGCGTGCTGGGCGCCGATACCGAAGTGGTGCTGGACGAACGCGTCTACGGCAAACCCGCCGATGCCGCCGACGCCGCGGCCATGCTTCGTTCGCTGGCCGGCCGCACCCATCAAGTGGTGACGGTGGTGGCGTTGGCGGGCACCGGCGGCGCGCCCGTGGTGGAAACCGTGGTGTCGCAAGTGCGCTTTGCGCCGCTCGACGAGGCCACCATTGCCGCTTACGTGGCCACCGGCGAGCCCATGGGCAAAGCCGGCGGCTACGCCATCCAGGGCCGGGCGGAATGTTTCGTCGAGCACTTGGAGGGCAGCTATTCCGGTGTGATGGGATTGCCCCTTTATCAGACCTCACAACTGTTGACCGCCTTCGGAGCGCATTGAATGTCGGAAGAGATCCTGGTCAACGTCACCCCGCGCGAGACTCGCGTGGCGGTGATCGAAAACGGCATGCTGCAAGAACTCCACATCGAACGTGGCTGGCGCCGCGGCGTGGTCGGCAACATCTACAAGGGCAAAGTGCAGCGGGTAATGCCGGGCATGCAGGCCGCCTTCGTCGAGGTCGGGCTGGAGCGGGCGGCCTTCCTGCACGCCAATGACGTGATCCGATCCGCGGCCCCGGGCGTGGTCGAGCCGACCGATGCGCCGCTGACCCCCTCCACCGCAGTACCCATCGTCGAGTTGCTACGCGACGGGCAAGACATCGTGGTGCAGGTGGTCAAGGATCCGATCGGCAGCAAGGGCGCGCGGTTGACCACGCAAATCAGCATTCCTTCGCGTTACCTGGTGCTGTTGCCGCAGTCCAAGGTGGTGGGGGTGTCGGCGCGCATCGAGGACGATGCCGAGCGCCAGCGCCTCAAGACCCTGGTGACCGAACTGGCGGCCCAGCACGGGGGCTTTGGCTACATCGTGCGCACCAATGCCGAAGGCCAGCCGGCCGAGGCGTTGGCCGAAGATATCGCCTACCTGTCCCGCGTCTGGAACGTGGTCGAGCGACGCGGCCGCGAGTCGCCATCGTGCAGCATCATCTATGAGGACCTGAGCCTGCCGCTGCGCTCGGTCCGCGACCTCATCCGCAAGGACGTGGACAAGGTCAAGGTCGACTCCAACGACACGTTCGGGCAGTTGCAGGCGTTCGTGGCCAAGTACATGCCGGTGCTGGCCGAGCGCATCGAGCTCTATACCGGCGACCGGCCGATCTTCGACCTGTATGGCGTGGAAGACGAGATCGGGCGCGCGCTGGAAAAGCAGGTCCCGCTCAAATCCGGCGGCTACCTGGTGATCGACCAGACCGAGGCGATGACCACCATCGACGTCAACACCGGTTCGTTCGTGGGCCAGCGCAACCTGGAAGAGACGGTGTTCCGCACCAACCTGGAGGCCTCGCAGTCGGTGGCGCGACAACTGCGCCTGCGCAACCTGGGCGGGATCATCATCATCGATTTCATCGACATGGACGACCCGGAGCACCGCCGGCAGGTGCTGCGCACCCTGGAAAAGTCACTGGCGCGCGACCACGCCAAGACCACGGTCTACGACTTCTCGCCGCTGGGCCTGGTCGAGATGACCCGCAAGCGCACCGTCGAAAGCCTGGAGCGCCAGCTGTCCGAGCCCTGCCCGGAATGCAGCGGACGCGGCAGCATCAAGACCACCGAAACGGTGACCTACGAAATCTTCCGCGAAATCACCCGGGCAGTGCGCCAGTTCGATGCGGCGCGCTTGCTGGTGATCGCCTCGTCCAAGGTGGTGGCGCGCATCACCGACGAGGAGTCGGTGGCGGTCGCCGAGCTCGAAGAGTTCCTCGGCAAGACCATCAGCTTCCAGTCCGACGACCAGTATCTGCAGGAGCAGTTCGACGTGGTGCTGCTTTGACCCCGGCGGGCCGCGCCCCCGGCCGTTGGGCCGGATTGGCGTGGCTGCGTACGCTGGGCTCGCAGTCATGTAGGAAAGGCTTGATTCCGGCATCATCGGCGGTCTTTTCCGCCGATTCCTGATGCCTACCCCGCTGCGCCGCCGCATCCGATTGACCCGCCGCTACGCCAGCTACTCGCTGGCGTTGCTGCTGGTGTTGGTCGCGTTGGTGGTCGGGGCGGCCAGCCAGGCGTTGCCCTGGGTCGAGCGCCGGCCCGAACAGATCGAGGCCTGGCTCAGTGATCGCGCCGGCCAGCCAGTGCAATTCGATCGGCTGGACACCGAGTGGACGCGACGCGGTCCGTTGCTGCGGCTGCGCGGATTGCGCATCGGCGCCCGCGAGGGCGTGCGCGTGGGGGAGGCCGAGGTGCTGGTGGCCATGTATTCGGGTTTGCTGCCCGGCCGCTCGCTGACCGAGCTGCGCCTGCGCGGCCTGGCGCTCACCCTGCAGCGCACCGACGATGGCGCCTGGTCCGTGCAAGGCATGCCCACCGGCGGCAGCGGCGACCCGCTCGATGCGTTGCGCCGCCTGGGCGAATTGCAGGTCGTGGGCGGGCGCTTGCACGTGCAGGCGCCCTCGCTGGGCATCGATGCCACGTTGCCGCGCATCGACCTGCGCCTGCGCGTCAATGGCGATCGGCTACGCGTGGGCGGGCGTGCCTGGATCGACACCGCCCACGCGCCGATCGGTGCGATCCTGGATTTCGACCGGCGAGATGGTAGTGGAGAGGTCTATGCCGATGCCGCGCCGGCCGACCTGGGCGCCTGGACATCGCTGCTGCGACTGGCCGGCGTGCAGGCCATTGCCGGCCAGGGCCGGGCGGAAATCTGGGCAACCCTTCGCCGGCATCGCGTCGTGGCGATCACCACCGATGCCGACCTGCGTGGGTTGCGGCTGCGCGGTACTGCGTCGCGTGCCGGCGATGCGGCGCCGATGTTGGCCTGGGACCGCCTGCAGGCCCGCTTGCGCTGGCAACTGATCGAGGGCGGCTGGCGACTGGACGCGCCGCTGTTGCGAATGACCGACCAGGGCAAGCCACAGTCGCTGGACGGCGTGACCCTGGCGGCCGGCCGTCGATACGCCGTCGTCGGTCGCGACCTGGACGTCACCCCGTTGATGGCGGCGCTGGCGCTCAGCGATCGCATCGAGCCCGGGCTGCGGGACTGGTTGCTGCAAGCCCATCCTCGCGCGCGCTTCGAACGCTTGCGCGTGGCGGGCGAGCCGGGCGGCGCGATGTGGGCCGAAGGGCGGCTCGCGGAGCTGGCGTTCGACCCGCATGCCAAGGCCCCCGGACTGAGCGGTCTGCAGGGCGATTTCGAAGGCGATGCTGATGGCGTGGTGTTGCACACGTTGCCGTCGGCGCTGATTCGCTTCGACTGGCCGACCGGCTTCGGCGTCGTGCACACCCTGCGGCTGGCCGGCGATATCGTCGGATGGCGCGAAGGCAGTGGCTGGAAAGTCGCCACCCCGGCCCTGCGGGTGCAGTCGGCCCAATATGGCGCCGAGGTGCGTGGCGGGTTGTGGTTCCAGCAGGATGGTTCGCGCCCGCGGATCGACCTGGCGGCACGGATAGACGACACGCCGATCACCGCGGCCAAGATGTTCTGGGTCCACTCCAAGATGAGCCGCGGCGCCATCGATTGGCTGGACAACGCACTGGTAGGCGGCGTCATCGCCGACGGCATCGGCCTGGCCAGCGGCGACCTGGATGATTGGCCTTTCAAGGACAACGACGGTCGCTTCGAAGCCACCGGCCGCATCCAGGACGGCACGATCCGCTTCCAGCGCGATTGGCCGGCGATGGAAAAGATCGAGTCCGACGTCACTTTCATTGCCAATGGCTTTGCATTGCGAGGCAGCGGTGAGCTGTCCGGCGTGGCGGTGGATCGCTTCGACGCCGGCATTCCTGATTTCGCCCAGTCGCAACTTTACGTGCGCGCCCATACCGGCAGCGACGCCGCACCGTTGCTGGCGATGCTGCGCAAGAGCCCGCTCCAGCGCAGCTATGGCGACACGCTGGACAACCTGGTGGCCGCCGGTCCGGCCGATACGGATTTTGATCTGCTGCTGCCATTGCATGGCGATGTGCCCGGGCACCTGCGTGGCGAAGTCGTTCTGAAAGACGCCCGCCTAGCGGACAAGCGCTGGAACCTGGACTTCGACCAGGTCAACGGCCGGGCCCGCTACAGCAAGAGCGGTTTCGCCGCCGAAGGCCTGTCGGTGCGCAGCAATGGCCAGAGCGGACAGCTGAGCCTGCGCGCCGGTAGCGAGGTGCGTGATCGAGGGCAGGCCTTCGAAGCCCAATACGATTCCATCGTGGACGCGAAGGACCTGTTCGATCGCGCGCCGCAGATGGAATGGCTGCGACCTTACGTACATGGGCAATCGAATTGGCAAGTGGGCGTGAGCCTGCCGCAGGCCGAACCTGGCAAGCCCGCGCCCGCCAGCCACCTGCGCCTGGAATCCGACCTGGTCGGCACCACGCTCGATCTGCCGGCACCGTTGAACAAGCCGGCCGCCAGTGCGTTGCAGACCCGAGTCGATGTCGCGCTGCCGTTGGGCAGCGGTGAAATCAACGTGGGTTTCGGCAACCTGGTGGCAGTGAAGGCACGCAGCCAGGGCGAACGCACCGGCGTGCGCGTGGTGATGGGCAGTGATCACGTCGATGCCGAAGTGCCCGACCACGGGCTGACCGTCAGTGGGCATACCGAGTCCCTCGATGCCCTGGAATGGATCGGGCTGGCGCGTGGCGGCAGTGCAGACAGCAACAGCCTGCCGTTGCAGCAGGTGGACGTGCAGGCTGACCGCTTGCTGCTGGTCGGCGGCGTGTTTGCGCAAACCCGTTTGCGATTGCGCCCGCAGGCAGATCAGATCGCAGTGACGCTGGAAGGACCGGCGTTGCAGGGCACCCTGCAGGTGCCCAACGCCGACGGAGCGACGGTCCGCGGACAGCTGGAGCGCTTTCACTGGCAATCGGCGGCGGCACCCGTCGTTGCCTCGACCGCAGGCGACGCCACGGGTGCGCGGCCCATCGAAGGGGGTGCGCTGGCGCAAACGGTGCCCGAGCCGCAACGCCGGGCGGTGGACGAGGTCAATCCGGCCAAGATCCCACCGCTGTCACTGGATGTTGTCGACCTGCAGCTGGGCCAGCTCAAGCTGGGCCAAGCCACGCTGCGCACGCGCCAGCTGACCGATGGGCTGCAGCTGGACCAGTTGCAGCTGCATTCGGCCACGCAGGATGTCGCCTTGACCGGGGCCTGGCGCGGTACCGGGGCGACGGCGACCACGCGCCTGTCGGCCCGCCTGGACAGCCGCAACCTCGGCGATCTGGCGCGCGACCTGGGGGTGGGCGGCCAATTGCGCGCGGGCGAGGGCGAGTTGCAGCTCGATGCCGGCTGGCCGGGTTCGCCCACCGCCTTCAAATTGTCCGAACTGGAAGGCAGCCTCAAGATCGCCGCGCGCAATGGCCAATTGCTTGAGGTCGAGCCCGGCGCCGGACGCGTCCTGGGGCTGCTGAGCCTGGCGCAGTTGCCGCGAAGGCTGATGCTGGATTTCCGCGACTTCTTTTCCAAGGGTTTCGCCTTCAACCGCGTCGAGGGCGAGGTGCGCTTTGGCGAAGGACAGGCGCGGACCGACAACGTCCGCATCGAAGGGCCGGCCGCCGATATCGACATCCGCGGGGTGGCCGACCTGCGCCAACAGCAATTCGACCAGACGATCGACGTCCACCCCAAGTCCGGCAACCTGCTGACGGTGGTCGGTGCCGTGGCGGGCGGACCGGTGGGCGCGGCGGTGGGCGCCGCGGCCAACGCGGTGCTGCGCAAGCCCCTGGGCGAACTGGGTGCGCGCACTTATCACGTCACCGGGCCGTGGAAAGATCCCAAGGTAGAGGTAGTCGGCAAGGATGCGCCCGCCGGCGAAAACGGGCAGTCCCGCGACTGAAGTTGCCCTAACGCACAGCTTGTATCGCGGTCCCGTGGCCCCCATCCTGATCGGATGACGACCTCTGCCCTGACTCTGGCCGAAACCCGGCTGCTGCTTCCCGCCGGCTTGGATGCCGGCCAACTCGATCGCACCTTCGGCACCTTGCTGGGACCGGGCGTGGATTTCGGCGACCTGTATTTCCAGCACTCGCGGCGCGAAAGCTGGAGCGTGGAAGACGGCATCGTCAAGGACGGCGCCCATTCCATCGAACAGGGCGTGGGCGTGCGGGCGATCGCTGGCGAAAAGACCGGCTTCGCGTATTCCGACGACATCCAGCGCGAGGCGCTGATCGAAGCGGCGAACTCGGCGCGAGCGATCTCCCGCGACGGCGGCGCGCAACCCTCGCGCGCGCTGGTGCGCGGCAACGCGCGCGCGCTTTATCCGGCCACCGATCCGATCGACGAGCTGGACAACGCCAGCAAGGTCGAGGTGTTGCGCAAGCTCGACCAGTTCCTGCGCGCCGCCGATCCGCGGGTCAAGCAAGTGATGGTCAGCCTGTCCGGTGGCGTGGATACGATGCTGGTGGCGCGCAGCGACGGCGTGCTCGCCGCTGACGTGCGGCCGTTGGTGCGCTTGAACGTGCAGGTCATCGTCGAACACAGCGGCCGGCGTGAATCCGGTTACGCCGGCGGTGGCGGACGCTACGGATACGCCGAGCTGTTCGCCGATGGACGGCCCGAAGGCTATGCCCGCGAAGCGTTGCGGCAGGCCCTGGTGAACCTGGAAGCGGTGCCGGCACCGGCCGGCGTCATGCCGGTGGTGCTGGGCAATGGTTGGCCCGGCGTGCTGCTGCACGAAGCCGTGGGCCACGGCCTGGAAGGCGACTTCAACCGCAAGGGCACCAGTGTCTACGCCGGCCGCATGGGCCAGCGCGTGGCATCGCCGGGGGTGACCATCGTCGATGACGGCACGCTGCCGGGCCGCCGCGGCTCGCTCAATGTCGATGACGAAGGCACGCCCACCCATTGCACCACGCTGATCGAAGATGGCGTGCTGGTGGGCTATATGCAGGACAGCCTCAATGCGCGCCTGATGGGCATGGCCCCCACTGGCAATGGTCGCCGCGAGTCCTTCGCGCACCTGCCGATGCCGCGCATGACCAATACCTACATGCTGGCCGGCGCGCGCGACCCCGGCGAAATCCTTGCGTCGGTTAAGAACGGAATTTACGCCGTGAATTTCGGCGGCGGTCAGGTCGACATCACGTCCGGCAAATACGTGTTCCAGTGCACGGAGGCCTACAAGATCGACAACGGCAAGATCGGCGCGCCGGTGAAGGGCGCGATGCTGA
>DASWQJ010000046.1:0-13730 GCA_036403795.1 Stenotrophomonas sp. | reverse complement strand
CCCCGTCCCGATGAATCCCCGTATCCGCAACCAGATGCTGAGCCTCCTGGCCCTCTCGCTGCCGCTGGCCGCTTGCGCCCAGCCGGAGTCCTCCGCGCCCACGCGCGCCGCGGAGGCGCCGATCGCCGCTCGCAGCAGCGCGCCGGCACCGCAGCTGGTGGCCGGCCTGCCCGATTTCACCAACCTGGTGCAGCAAGTCGGTCCGGCCGTGGTCAACATCGAGAGCAAGATCAGCCGTCGCAGCCTGGCGCGCCGGCAAGGTGGACCCAGCGACGACCAGCAGATGCCGGAATTTTTCCGGCGTTTCTTCGGGCCTGATTTCCAGATGCCCGGCCAGCCCGGCCAGCCCGGCGGCCCCGAGGATGACGGCGGCCCGGGAGGACGCTCGATGGGCTCGGGCTTCATCATTTCGCCGGACGGCTATGTGCTGACCAACCACCACGTGGTGGACGGCGCGGACGAAGTCACGGTCAAGCTCACGGATCGACGCGAATTCAAGGCCAAGGTGGTGGGCAGCGACGAACAGTACGACGTGGCGCTGCTGAAGATCGAAGGCACCAACCTGCCGACGGTGCGCATCGGCGACTCCAACGCGCTCAAGCCCGGTCAATGGGTGGTGGCGATCGGTTCGCCGTTCGGCCTCGATCACTCGGTTACTGCCGGCATCGTCAGCGCCACCGGTCGCGCCAATCCGTATGCCGACCAGCGTTACGTGCCTTTCATCCAAACCGACGTGGCGATCAACCAGGGCAATTCCGGCGGGCCGCTGCTCAACACGCGCGGCGAAGTGGTGGGCATCAACTCGCAGATCTTCTCCGCGTCCGGCGGCTACATGGGCATCAGCTTCGCCATCCCGGTCGATCTGGCGATGAGCGCGGCCGAGCAGATCAAGCGCAATGGACACGTCAGCCGCGGTCAGCTCGGCGTGGCCGTGGGCCCGATCGATTCGCTCCAGGCCCAAGGCCTGAAGCTGCCCGATAGCCGCGGTGCGCTGGTCAACCAGCTGCCGCCGGACAGCGCCGCCGCCCGGGCGGGTGTGGAGGTGGGCGACGTCATCCGCTCGGTCAATGGCAACGAAATCAGCGTGGCCAGCGACCTGCCGCCCATGATCGGCCTGATGCCGCCGGGCACCAAGGTCAAGCTTGGCCTGCTGCGTGACGGCAAGCCCAAGGAAGTCACGGTCACCCTGACCACCCTGGAGAGCGATGTGCGCACCCAGGCAGCGGCATCCGATGATGACGAGAACGCCGCAGGGGCTCCGGCCACCGCCGCGCTGCTGGGCGTGCAGGTCGCCGAGCTGGGCGCTGCAGACCGCGAGCGGCTGGGCGTACGTGCTGGCGAGGGCGTGCGCATTACCCAGGTGACCGGCGCCTCGGCGCGGGAAGCCCGGTTGAGCCCGGGCCTGGTCATCCTGCGGGTGGGCCGCACGCCCGTCGGCAACGTCGCCACGCTGAGCCGCGAATTGGCCAGTTACCGCAAGGGCGACGTGGTCATGCTGCTGGTCACCAATGGCCAGAACACCAGCTACGTGGCGGTCAAGGCCGGCCAGTAGCGGCCACCTGCCGGCCGGGGTCCCACGACCCTGGCCGGATCCGCGGACGCATTGCCGTGGATGGCTGCACCGAGGACGCGGCAAGCGGTCGCGAGCGGGTCAAGCGTGCGATAATGCGGCGTTTTCCTGACGACGGTCCTGGCCGCCGCCCACCTCCATGTCCTCTGATCCGATGCGGTTCATCCGCAATTTTTCAATCATTGCCCACGTCGACCACGGCAAGTCCACGTTGGCCGATCGCATCATCCAGCTGTGTGGAGGCCTTGAGGCCCGCGAGATGGAGGCGCAGGTGCTCGACTCGAATCCGATCGAGCGCGAGCGCGGCATCACCATCAAGGCCCAGTCCGTGTCCCTGCCTTACAAGGCCAAGGACGGGCAGATCTACCATCTGAATTTCATCGACACCCCCGGGCATGTCGACTTCAGCTATGAAGTCAGCCGCTCGCTGGCCGCCTGCGAAGGCGCCTTGCTGGTGGTCGACGCCGCACAGGGCGTGGAAGCGCAGTCGGTGGCCAACTGCTACACCGCAGTCGAGCAGGGCCTGGAAGTGGTGCCGGTGCTCAACAAGATCGACCTGCCCACCGCCGACCCCGAGCGGGCCAAGGCCGAGATCGAGGCGGTGATCGGCATCGATGCCACCGACGCGGTCTCGGTGAGTGCCAAGACCGGCTTGAACGTGGACCTGGTGCTGGAGGCGATCGTCAGTCGCATTCCGCCGCCCAAGCCCCGCGGCAGTGACAAGCTGCAGGCGCTGATCATCGACTCGTGGTTCGACAACTACCTGGGTGTGGTGTCGCTGGTGCGCGTGATGCAGGGCGAGATCAAGCCGGGCGACAAGCTGCAGGTGATGTCCACCGGGCGCAACCACCAGGTCGACGCGGTAGGCGTGTTCACGCCCAAGCGCAAACCCCTGGCCAAGCTGTCGGCGGGCGAAGTGGGTTGGGTCACCGCATCGATCAAGGACGTGCACGGCGCGCCGGTCGGCGACACCCTGACCCAAGCCTCCAACCCGGCCGCCGCTCCGCTGCCGGGCTTCCAGGAAATGCAGCCGCGCGTGTTCGCCGGCCTGTTCCCCGTCGATGCCGAAGACTATCCGGACCTGCGCGAGGCGCTGGAAAAGCTGCGCCTGAACGATGCCGCGCTGCGCTTCGAGCCGGAAAGCTCCGAGGCGATGGGCTTCGGTTTCCGTTGCGGCTTCCTCGGCATGCTGCACATGGAAATCGTGCAGGAGCGCCTGGAACGCGAGTACAACCTCAACCTGATCACCACCGCACCGACGGTGATCTACGAGGTGCTCAAGACCGACGACACCATCATCATGATGGACAACCCGGCCAAGCTGCCGCCGTCGAACTACGTGCAGGAAATCCGCGAGCCGATCATCCGCGCCAACATCCTCACCCCCGAGGAATACATCGGCAACATCATCAAGTTGTGCGAGGACAAGCGCGGCAGCCAGTTGGGCATCAACTACATGGGCAGCCAGGTGCAGATCAGCTACGAACTGCCGATGGCCGAAGTGGTGCTCGACTTCTTCGACAAGCTCAAGTCGGTCAGTCGCGGCTATGCCTCGCTGGACTACAGCTTCGTGCGTTTCGATGCCGGTCCGTTCGTGCGCGTGGACGTGCTGATCAACGGCGACAAGGTCGACGCGTTGTCGCTGATCGTCCATCGCAGCCATGCCGATCGTCGCGGCCGCGAGCTGTGCGAGAAGATGAAGGAATTGATCCCGCGGCAGATGTTCGACGTGGCGATCCAGGCGGCCATCGGCTCGCAGGTCGTTGCCCGCACCACGGTCAAGGCGATGCGCAAGAACGTGCTGGCCAAGTGCTATGGTGGCGACGTTTCACGCAAGAAGAAGCTGTTGGAAAAGCAGAAAGAAGGCAAGAAGCGCATGAAGCAGGTCGGTCGCGTGGAGATCCCGCAGGAAGCCTTCCTGGCCGTTTTGCAGATGGACAACAAGTAAGCGGGGTTCGGGGCTGGCGAAGCAGGGCGGTGACGCGGTGCGCCACCGTCCGGTCTTTGCCGATCGCGAACCACGAATGGCGAACCACGTTCCAAAGGAACCCGCATGAAATGGTTTGAGATCGCGCTGGTCGTGCTGACCCTGGGCTCCGGCCTGGTCTGGCTGCTGGACAAGCTGTATTTCGGCAAGCGGCGCGCCGCGCGCGCAGGCCTGCTCGACAGTGAGCCGGCGATCGTGGAGTACGCGCGGGCCTTCTTTCCGGTGCTGGCGGTGGTGCTGGTGCTGCGTAGTTTCGTGGCCGAGCCGTACAAGATCCCGTCCAGCTCGATGATGCCCAATCTGCTGATTGGCGATTTCATCCTGGTCAACAAGTTTGCCTACGGCCTGCGCCTGCCGATCACCAACACCAAGTTCGTCCCGGTCGGCGAGCCCAAGCGCGGCGACGTGGTGGTCTTCAAGCCGCCGCATGCGCCGGACCAGAATTGGATCAAGCGGGTGGTTGGCCTGCCGGGCGACCGGATCGGCTTCCATGGCGACACCCTGTATATCAATGGCGAGCCCATGCAGTACGAGGTCAAGGGCGAGTACGTGGGCAAGGGGCGCGGTGCCGACATGACCGGCTCGACCCTGCTGCGCGAGAACTTGCCTGGCCGTTCCCACACCGTGCTGGAGTGGATGGGTCGCAACCTGCCGGCCGGCCAGGGCGACTGGGTGGTGCCGCCACGGCAATATTTCGTGATGGGCGACAATCGCGATAATAGTGAGGACAGCCGGTTCTGGACCCAGACGCATTTCCTGCCCGAGGAAAACCTTCGCGGCCGGGCGTTCCTGATCTGGCTCAATTGTGAGGGGTGGTTCTGCAAGGGGAGTTTCGATCCTTCACGGATCGGGACAAGCATTCAGTGATTCAACACGCGTGGCGTGGCTAGGGGAGTAGCAATGAAGCACAGACAGGAAGGAATGACGCTGCTGTCGTTCGTGGTGGTGCTGGCGGTGGTGGGCTTCGGCCTCTACGTCGGCATGAAGCTGTTCCCGATGTACCAGGAGTACTACTCGGTGCGTTCGGCCATGAAGGGATTGGCCAACGAACCGGGCAGTGCCGACATGTCTCCCGAGAAGGCCAAGGACCTGTTTTTCCGCCGCCTGTACATCAATTACTCCGAGAACGTGAAGCCGGAGAACGTGAAGTTCGAGCGCGTGGAAAACGGCTGGCGAATGAATGTCGAATACGAGGTGCGTCGCGAGTTGGTCGGCAATCTCGATGTGGTCGGCAAGTTCAAGACATCGCAGGATCTGAATCGTAGTGGCCTCACCGAATAAAACTCCGCAGCGTGGCGACCGGATCGGCCATGTGTTTGCCGATCCGTCGCTGCTGGCGCAGGCGCTGACCCACCGCAGCGCCGGTGTGCCGCATAACGAGCGGCTGGAATTCCTCGGCGACGGCGTGGTCAACCTGCTGGTCGCCGAGGCCCTTTACCTGCGTTGGCCCAAGGCCGACGAGGGCGCCATGACCCGCGCCCGGGCCGAGTTGGTCCGTGAAGGCGCGCTGGCCACCATCGGGCGTACGCTCGAACTGGGCGAGCGCCTCACCTTGGGACCGGGCGAGATGAAATCCGGCGGGCATCGCCGCGACTCCATCCTGGCCGATGCAGTGGAAGCAGTGGTGGCGGCGATCTATCTCGACGTGGGTTTCGACCGCTGCCGGGACGCGGTGATGCCCTGGTTCGAGGCATCGCTGTCCGCACTACCGGTCGGCAAGCCGGAAAAAGACCCCAAGACGCGCCTGCAGGAGTGGTTGCAGGCCCGACAAAGGCCCTTGCCGGCCTACGACCTGGTCTCCGAGACCGGTGACGACCACGCCAAGCATTTCCAGGTACGCTGCACTCTGTCCGAACCGGCCCTGGCCGCCGACGGCGAGGGTGGTTCGCGACGCCTGGCCGAACAGCAGGCCGCAGCGGCGGTATTGCAACTACTGGATCCGAGCAAGTGAACACAACCTCTTCCCATCGCTCCGGCAGCGTCGCCGTCATCGGCCGCCCCAATGTCGGCAAGTCGACGCTCACCAACGCCCTGGTGGGCGCCAAGGTCAGCATCGTCTCCAATCGTCCGCAGACTACCCGGCACCGGTTGCTCGGCATCGCCAGCTATCCGGAAGGGCAGATCGTGCTGGTGGATACGCCCGGCCTGCACCGTGAACAGGGCAAGTTCAAGGCTTCGGCGATGAGCCGGGTGATGAATCGCGCCGCGCGCGGCTCGCTGGAAGGCGTGGACGCCGCCGTGCTGGTGATCGAGGCCGGCCGCTGGGACGACGAAGACACGCTGGCCTACCGGGTGCTGCACGATGCCGGCGTACCGGTGGTGTTGGTGGTGAACAAGGTGGACCGGCTCAAGGACAAGACCGCGCTGCTGCCGTTCCTGGGGCAGATCAGCGAAGACCGGAAGTTTGCGGCCGTGCACCCGATCTCGGCGCTGAAGCGCAAGGGCCTGGAGGCGCTGGTCAAGGACCTGATGGCCCTGTTGCCCGAAGCGCCGCCGATGTTCGGCGAAGACGAGATTACCGACCGCAGCCAACGTTTCCTGGCCGGCGAGCTGGTCCGTGAGCAGCTCATGCGCCAACTGGGCGAAGAGCTGCCCTATGCAACCACGGTGGAGATCGAACGTTTCGCCGAGGACGGCAACCTGCTGCGCATCGGCGCGGTGATCTGGGTCGAGCGCGAGGGCCAGAAGGCCATCGTGATCGGCAAGGGCGGCACCCGCCTCAAGGAAATCGGCGCCAAGGCACGTCTGCAGATGGAGCGCCTGTTCGGGGCCAAGGTGTTCCTGGAGACCTGGGTGCGCGTGCGCGAGGGCTGGTCCGACGACGAAGCCGCGCTCAAGGCGTTCGGCTACGAATGATCCACACGCCTCCGGTCGATGACCGGGCGGCGGGAAAAGTACGCGGACGAACATGCGCATCGAAGACGAGTCCGCGTTCGTGCTCCATGCCCGCCACTGGCGCGAAACCAGCCTGCTGGTGGAAGTGCTGAGCCTGCACCATGGCCGGGTCGGGCTGCTCGCCCGAGGCGTGCAAGGCGAACGCAAGCAGGCGCTGCGAGCCGCACTGCAACCGTTGCAATCGATCCGCTTCAGTGCCGTGCAGCGGGGCGAGTTGGCGCAGCTGCGCGCAGCCGAAGCCCAGGATGCGGCGCCGCGCCTGCAAGGCGATGCCATGCTGGCCGCCTTCTATCTCAACGAACTGGTGTTGCGGCTGGCGCCTCGCCACGATCCGCTGCCGGAGCTGCATGCCGCCTATGCGCGGGTGCGCGCCCGACTGGCCCACGACGCGCCCTTGGCCTGGAGCCTGCGCCGGTTCGAGCGCGATCTGCTGGACGCACTCGGCGTCGGGCTTGACCTGGATCACGACGCCGACGGGCAGCCGCTGGACCCGGCCGCCCGCTATCGCCTGGATCCCTCACAGGGTGCGCGGCGCCTGCTGAGTGACCGCGGTGCGGGCGAGCGCAATGCGGCCGCGACCGGCGCGGCGTTGCTGGCGTTGTCGGCCGACGCCGAAGCGCCGCCGCCGGTGGGCGAGTTGTCCGGTTTGAGGCTGAGTCTGCGGGAGGTGTTGCTGCACCACCTGGGCGGGCGGGGCCTGAAATCCTGGGACATGCTGCGCGAGCTCTCGCTGCGCTAGTGGCCGGCCGGCTTACCGCTGCTGCGGGCCGGCCTGACCTGTGCGTGTGCGGCGGCAGGACGAATGGGCCCGGGCAATCCCGTCAACTCAATGCAACAGCGCAGCCACCGCGTCGTGGAAGCGGCCCCGGGCCGACGATGAATGCGGATCCCCGCGTAATTCATGCACGGCGCTGGCCAGTCGCGCGGCACCGACGAACCCGCAACTGGCCTGCAGCCGGTGCAGGTGGCCACGAAGGGCCTGCTCGTCATCCACGCGCAGGGCCGAATCGACCGCGTCGCGGGTGCCTGGCAACTCGGAGAGGAACAGTTCCCGCAGCGCGGTCAGGTGGCTGCGTTCACCGTTGAGTGCCGCCAGGCCGGCGGCCTCATCCCAGTCGTCGACCAGGATGCCCGGGGGCGTGGCCGCGCTCGGGGCGACGCGCCCCGGCAGGGCGCGGCGGACCTGCTGGCGCAATTCGCCGGCTGGCAACGGTTTGACCAGCACCTGGCCAAAGCCGTCGCGCAGCAGGCGCCTCGCGGCGTCGACATCGGCGGTGTGCGCCAGCGCGGGCGTGGCGGGATGACGGGTGCGCAGCGTCTGCAACAGCTCGCTGCCACTGCCGTCCGGCAGGTTGGCATCGATCAGCCACAGTTCGTAGGTGTGCCGGCTGGCCAGTTCCAGGGCCCGGGCGACGCTGTCGGCGCTGTCCAGGCGCATCCCCAGCGGCTCGAGGGCCGCCTGGAAGAATCCGCGACTGATGGGGTCGTCCTCCACCAGCAACACGCGGGGACGGGGGGGCTCTCGCGAAGCCATCATTGCTGCCTCCTTGTCAGCACGCCGCAGCAACGTCCTGCGGCCAGGTCAGTGTGCCACGCGTCTCTGGCCGATGCCAACGGGCTGCGACGCCTCGCGGCCGCTGGCCATCTGCGACAATACGCGCCCTTTGCACGCAGCCCCCGCCACGTGGCCCGATCCCGCAACCGTTTCGACCGTACGCCCTTCCAGACCGACATCACCGACCTCAGCCATGACGGCCGCGGCGTGGCCCGCCGCGAAGGCGAGGGCGGCAAGGTCACCTTCATCAGCGGTGCACTGCCGGGTGAAGTGGTGACGGCCGAACCGACCGCGCGCAGCCGGCACTTCGACGAGGCACGCACGCTGGAAGTGCTGCAGGCCTCGCCGCAGCGCGTGGCGCCGCGTTGTCCGCACTTCGGGGTCTGCGCCGGCTGCGTCCTGCAGCACCTGGACGAAGCGCAGCAGATCGTCGCCAAGCAGCGCGTACTGACGGACAACCTGGGACGCATCGGCCACGTGACGCCGGAATCGGTACTGTCGCCGCTGGTGGGGCAGAACTGGGGCTATCGCCGCAAGGGTCGCTTCTCGGTGCGTCGCGTCGAGAAGAAGGACCGTACCCTGGTCGGTTTTCGCGAACTGGATCCCCGTTTCGTGGCCGATCTGTCGGTCTGCTACACGGTCATTCCGCAGATCGGCGAAAAGATCCCGGCACTGGCCGCGCTGGTCGAAGGGCTGGACGGCAAGCGCGACATCCCGCAGATCGAATTCATCGCCGGCGACGAGGCGGTTGCGCTGACGGTGCGCCACCTGCAACCGCTCAGCGAGCGCGACCGGGCAGCGCTGACCGAGTTCGCGCGCGAGCATTCGTTTGCGATTTTCCTGCAGCCCGGCGGGATCGAGAGCGTGCACCCGCTGTGGCCGCAGGACGTGCCGCTGTCGTTCCGGCTGCCGCGGTGGGATCTCGAACTGGCGTTTCGTCCGCTGGATTTCATCCAGGTCAACGCCTCGCTCAACGAGCAGATGATCGTGCATGCGCTCGCGCTGCTCGACGCCCGTCCCGAAGATCGCGTGCTCGACCTGTTTTGCGGCCTGGGCAATTTCACCTTGCCGCTGGCGCGCAGCGTGCGCGAGGTGGTGGGCGTGGAGGGAGACGCAGGCCTGGTGGCGCGCGCCAAGGAAAACGCGCAACGCAACGGGCTGGACAATGCGCACTTCTTCGCGGCCGATCTGACCCAGGACCAGCGCCAGGCCAGCTGGATGCGGCAAGGCTTCGACAAGCTGTTGCTGGATCCGCCGCGTTCCGGCGCCATCGACGTGCTGCGCCAGCTGCCGTTGAAGAAGTTCGAGCGCATCGTCTATGTCAGTTGCCATCCGGGTTCGCTGGCGCGCGATGCGGGTTATCTGGTCAACGAACAGGGCTTCAAGCTCAAGGCCGCCGGTGCGATGGACATGTTCCCGCATACCGCGCACGTGGAAAGCATTGCATTGTTCGAACGCTGAGGAACCCGGTCATGGGCATCGAAATCGAACGCAAGTTCCTGGTGATTGACGACCGCTGGCGCGCAGCCGCGCACGAAGTGATCCCGATGGCACAGGGTTACATCAACGACCAGGCCGCGATGGACAGCGGCGCGCAGAAGGCTTCGGTGCGGGTCCGCATCCAGGGCGACACGGCTTTCCTCAATCTTAAATCGCGCGAGCTGGGCCACACCCGGCAAGAGTTCGACTACGCCATTCCGGTGGCCGACGCGCGTGCCCTGCTGGCGCTGTGCGTGGGCGGGCTGATCGACAAGCGTCGCCATCTGGTGCGCCACGGCGATCATCTGTGGGAAGTGGACGAATTCCTGGGCGACAACGCCGGATTGATCGTGGCCGAAGTGGAACTGGACGACGCCGACGAAGCCTTCGCCCGGCCCACGTGGTTGGGCGATGAAGTCACCAATGACTCGCGCTACTACAACCTGGCGCTGGCTTCACGCCCGTATCGCGACTGGTCGCGCTGAAGCGCGGTACGCGTGGTCGCGCTGAAGCGGCGGCACGCGCTGTTCCATCGGCGCCCGGCGATCGTCGAGGTGCCTTGGGCGCATAGTGCGGCTTTGGTCACTGGGTGATGCCCATGCGCATCGATATCTGGTCGGACGTGGTTTGCCCCTGGTGCTGGATCGGCAAGCATCGCTTTGAGCGCGGGGTTGCCGAGCTCGGTGCCGACGCCTCTTCGCTGGAAGTGCATTTGCATGCCTTCCAGCTCGATCCTGAAGCCGGCACCGTGCCGGTACCGCTGCGCGAGGCCTACCGTGCGAAATTCGGCAGCGCAGAGCGCACCGAGCAGATCCTGTCGCAGACCCAGCAGACCGGTCGCGCCGAAGGGCTGCCATTCGATTTCGAACGGGGCCAGGTGCGGGTGACCACGCTGCCTGCGCACCGCCTGATCTGGCTGGCGGCGCGCGACGGGGATGCGCAGGCGGTCTCCGAGGCGCTGTACCGCGCGCATTTCGCCGAGGGCCGCAACCTGGTCGATCCGCAGACGCTGATCGAGGCCGGGGCGGCGGGCGGTCTGCCGGCCGATCGGGTGCGGGCGCTGCTGGCATCGGACGAGGGCGTGGCAGAGGTCCAGGCCCAGATGGATCAGGCCCGCGCCCTTGGCATCACGGCGGTGCCCAGTTTCGTGATCGAGGGACGCTATCTGGTGCAGGGCGCGCAGCCGCCAGAGGCCTTTGCGCAGCTGCTGGCCAAGGTGGCCGCCGAGGGCAGGCCGCCCGCCGCCGTCGAGGACCCCGGCCCGCAGGGATGACCGGTCTGAAGCCGGGCCGCGCTTCTGCGACAATGCGGCGGTGCGCCATTCCGGCGCGAGAACCGGAGGACCCGTCCGCATGCTTCTGATCGGCGTTGCCGGCACCGAACTGACCGCGCGCGAACGCGAGTGGCTGCAGCAGGACGTCGTGGCAGGCGTGGTGCTGTTCAAGCGCAACTTCGCCTCGCGGGCGCAAGTGGCCGAATTGTCGGCCGCCATTCGCGCCGCCGCGCCGCGTCCGCAATTGATCTGCGTCGACCAGGAAGGCGGGCGCGTGCAGCGCTTCCGCGAGGGCTACAGTGCCTTGCCGCCCCTGGAAGGTTTCGGCGCCCTCTACGCGAGCGATCCGCAGGCGGCCCTCACCCTGGCGCGCGAGCATGCCTGGCTGATGGCCAGCGAGGTCCGTGCCAGTGGAGTGGACCTGAGCTTTGCGCCGGTGGTGGACCTGGCACGCGGCAATCGCGCCATAGGCGACCGGGCTTTCAGCGACGATCCGCAGGTGGTCGCCGCCTTTGCCAGCACCTATGTCGCCGCGATGCATGCCGCGGGCATGCCCGCCACGCTCAAGCATTTCCCCGGTCACGGCACGGTGCTGGAAGACACCCATGTCGACACCGCCGTCGATTCGCGTTCGTTGGAGGCGCTGCGCAGCGAAGACCTGGTGCCGTTCGCCGCCGGGATCGCCGCCGGCGCCGACGCGGTGATGATGGCCCACGTGGTTTATCCGCACGTGGCGCCGGAACCGGCAGGCTATTCACCGCGCTGGATCGGCGAGATCCTGCGCGGCGAGCTGGGCTTTCGCGGTGTGGTCTTTTCCGATGACATCGGCATGGCCGCCTCGTTCTCCGCGGGCGGCGTGAAGGCTCGAGTGGACGCGCACCTGGATGCCGGCTGCGATGTCGTGCTGGTCTGCCATCCGGAACTGGTCGACGAGTCGCTGCAGGCGATGCGAGGCCGCCCTCTCAACACCGCCGCGCTACTGGGCCTGGTCGGCCGTGGCGCACTCGGCTGGGATGGCCTGTTGGCCGACAGCCGCTACCTAGACACCCAAACCCGTTTGCGGGAACAACTCGGAAAGAACGCCTGATGTCCAATCTCACCCTCCAGCAGACCGTGGCCCAGGCCGACCTGCTCGTCGACCGTCCTACCCTTGACGCGGCCATCGGCCAGATCGCCGATGCCATTGCCCGTGACTACCAGGGCGAAGTGCCGGTCTACCTGACCATCATGCACGGCGCGCTGCCGTTCTCCGGCCAACTGGCGCTGGAGTTGGGCGCACGTGGCCAGGATCTGCAGTTCGACTATCTGCATGCCACCCGCTATCGCGGCACGACCACCGGTGGCGAGCTGGTCTGGAAGCATCGGCCGGCCACGGCGCTGTTCGGGCGCCGGGTGTTGCTGGTCGACGACATCCTGGACGAGGGCTACACCCTGCAGGGCGTGCGGCAGTGGTGCCTGGAGCAGGGCGCCACCGACGTGCGCATCGCGGCCCTGGCGATCAAGCAGCACGATCGTTGCGTGCCGGGCGTGGCCGCCGACTATCCGGGGGTCGAAGTGCCGGACCGCTATGTGTTCGGCTTCGGCATGGACGTCAACGAGTTGTATCGCGGGGCTCCCGCGATCTATGCGATGAAGGAGTGAGCGGCGTGCGCGCGCTCCCCTTGCAGGATCCGTTGACGCCATGACCTCCATCGCTCTGGCCGTCATCGGTGGGACCGGCGTCTACAAGCTGGCCCAGCTCGACGATGTCCGCACCCTGGACGTGGACACCCGCTTCGGCAGTCCGTCCGGTCCGGTGCGCGTGGGTACGTTGCTCGGCCAACGCGTGGCGTTCCTCGCGCGCCATGGCGAGGGGCATTCCCTGCCGCCGCACAAGATCAACTACCGGGCCAACCTTGCCGCACTGCAGCAGATCGGCGCGACCCGCGTGCTGGCCCTCAATACGGTCGGCGGCATCACCGAGGCCTACGGTCCCCGGGTGCTGGCATGCCCTGACCAGTTGATCGACTACACCTGGGGCCGGATCTCGACCATTTGCGAGGAGCCCGGCACGGAGGTCGTGCACGTGGACTTCGGCCATCCCTACACGCCGCTGCTGCGCAGCAAGGTGCTGGCCGCCGCGCGGGTGACCGGGGTGAAGCTGGTGGACGGGGGCTGCTATGGCGCCACCCAAGGGCCGCGGCTGGAGACGGCAGCGGAAATCGCCCGGCTGCGGCGCGACGGCTGCGACCTGGTCGGCATGACCGGCATGCCGGAGGCCGGCCTGGCGCGGGAGCTGGGCCTGGACTACGCCTGCCTGGCGATCGTGGCCAACTGGGCGGCCGGTTGCGGCGATGCACAAGAGATCACCCTGGCCGAAGTGCTGGCCAATGTGGAGGCCGCCTCGGCCGGCCTGCCGGAGCTGGTCGGGGAACTTGCGAGGGGGTGATTGTCATCGGGGCATAACGTTTGCATACTCGGCGAGTGCGGCATCCGCACAACCACCCATTCAATTTGCAAAGGTCTCGCATCACCATGCCGAACGGTACCGTCAAGTGGTTCAACGACGCCAAGGGATTTGGCTTCATTTCGCCGGAGGACGGCAGCGCTGATGTCTTCGCGCACTTCTCCGCCATCAACTCGAAGGGTTTCCGCAGTTTGCAGGAAGGCCAGCACGTCTCTTACGACGTGACCCAGGGCCCGAAGGGCGCCCAGGCTTCCAATATCACGCCGGTCGCTTGATTTAGCGCGGTCGCGCATTCTGAAACCCCGCTTCGGCGGGGTTTTTTTTTGGCTTCTTCGCGGCTGTCGCGGTTGGTGTTATCGCGGCTGGCGAGTTGGGTTTTTATTGTGGGCGCGGTGGGTTTGGGCGGTTGGTTTTAAGTACTTACGGTGCGGGCCCCGCCCTGTCGGGGTGGTGGGTCGCGGTTCGAGCGGCCATCCATGGCCGCACTCACCGCACGTGGGCCATCCATGGCCCACTGACCCACCA
>DASWQJ010000045.1:0-3955 GCA_036403795.1 Stenotrophomonas sp. | reverse complement strand
ACGTGCGGTGAGTGCGGCCATGGATGGCCGCTCGAACCGCGACCCACCATCCCGACAGGACGGGGCCCGCACCGTAAGCCACCAAAACCAACCGCCAAACACCCACCGCGCCCTCAACAAAAATCCCAACTCGCAAGCCACAATCCAAAAGCGCCCAGCCAAAGGAAGAGGGCCGACACAAACACGCCGCCCGAACCCCAACGCGCCACCCTCGGTCACCAAGCAGATCGAGCACCACACGCCACTGGATTGATTCAAACCCCGCCACCGCCCACGTAGCATCCCGGCACTCGACCGGCACGGCGCGGAACCTTTCCCCCCACGGAGACCACCACCATGACTATTCCCGCTTTTGGCCTGGGCACCTTCCGCCTGAAGGGCCAGGCCGTGATCGACTCGGTCCGCACCGCACTCGAACTCGGTTACCGCGCCATCGACACCGCGCAAATCTATGGCAACGAGGCCGATGTCGGCCAAGCCATCGCCGAGTCTGGCGTGCCGCGCGATGAGATCTACCTGACCACCAAGATCTGGATCGCCAATTTCCGGCGCGATGCCCTGGTACCCAGCCTGGAAGAAAGCCTGCGCAAGCTGCGCGTCGATCAAGTTGACCTCACGCTCATCCATTGGCCTTCGCCCAACGACGAAGTGCCGATGGCCGAGTACCTCTCAGCGCTGGCCGATGCCAAGGCCCGGGGACTGACGCGTGAGATCGGCATTTCGAACTTCACCATCGAGCTGGTCGATCAGGCCGTTGGGTTGCTCGGCGCGCCGGCCATCGCCACCAACCAGATCGAGGTCAGCCCGTATCTGCAGAACCGCAAGTTGATCGGGCACCTGCATGAACAGGGCATCCCCGTCACTTCATACATGACCCTGGCCTACGGCGAAGTCCTCAAGGACCCGGTGATCGGCGAGATCGCGACCCGCCATGGCGCCACCCCGGCGCAGGTGGCGCTGGCGTGGGCGTTGCAGCAGGGCTACGCCGTCATCCCCTCGTCCACCCGGCGCGCCAACCTGGAAAGCAACCTGGCCGCGCGTCAGCTGCGGCTGGACGAGGTCGACATGACGCGGATCGCCGCCCTCGATCGGGGCCACCGCCTGGCCAATCCCGAAGGCATCGCACCGCGCTGGGACTGAATCTGCAGGACTGCCAACCCTGCACTGGCAGCCCGCGCGGCGGGCTGCTAGGTTCGCCGTACAGGGGGTAGCCATCCGGAAGGAGCCTGCCCATGCAACCCCAGCGGCATATCGACTCGCCTGCACCGGACCTGCGGACCCTGCAATGTCCGGTCATCGACGTGGACGCCGAACTGGCCCACTGGCGCCTGCGACATGGGCATGGCGAACTGGGACGCGAACCGTTCGACGAATACGCCGCACTGCTCAAGCTGGGCTACGACGTCTGGCTGGGCGCACCGCGTGCGACCGAAGGCCAGCTCTACGAAGCCTTGCTCGAAGCGTATCGACGCCAGCACCCCACGCCGGCGGTGAGTTGGGATGAAACCCGCTGGCTGGTGCGGCGCGCTTGGCACCGTTTAGTGAGCGACTGAGCGAGCACTCAGGAATCCGTAGGCAGGCTTGTGCTGATGCGGTGCCGGGCCGCTACGCCGCGCATGCCCTGCAGCGTGGCCGAGATTAACCCGACATAGCGTGAGCGCCACAGGCGCGCACGGCCACCGGCATCGCGTTCGTCGTCCAGGCCTGCGTTGACGGTCTGCAATCGGGCGTCTGCAAACACGGCGCGATCCAGGTACGGCCGGGCCGGTTCGATGACGTCCACCGGTGCGCGCCAGTCATGGGCGACGTGTCGGTCGATGCCCGCCCTGCAGGACAACTGGTGCATGCCGGTCTGCGTTTCGTGCAGCATCTCGCGGCACGCCCAGGACCACAGGTCGGCCTGCGCCGCGCCATCGCCCGACAGCCCGGCCAACGCGCTGTCCACCGTATCCACGCGTGCATCGAACATGACCCGGCTCACCTTGCTGCGATGCAGCATATTGACACGGGCCTGCGTTATCCCTCGGTGAGTTTCATGCAATGAATTGCATGCGCTGGTCAGCGACCTGAACCCGCTACCGGGACGCAGGTCACACTGACTTTCAACACATGCCGGCAGCGGCGGACGGCGCGATGCTGCGCTACCGCCTACAAGGACCCTGGCCATGATGCGCCTGCCGTTGCGCTGGATCGTTTTCCTGGGATGTCTGGCACCGGCTTGCGGTGCGTGGGCCGGCCAGTCCCCGCCCAAAGTGTCGTCGCAGCAGTGCGGCTACCACACGCCGTTCGACGTGCAGGTGGGCGATGACGGCGTCTGGCTCAGGCGCACCGACGAGGCACCGCGCGTGGTGCATGTGCGCGATGGTGCGATCAGCATCGACGACCGCGCCCAACCGGTGAGTGCAGCCGACGCCGACCGGCTACGCCGCATGGAATCGATCACCCGCGAACTGGTGCCCGCCGTGGCGGGCATTGCGCGCGACGCAGTGGATATCGCGTTCGACGCGCTGGCCGGAGTGGTGGAGATCATGACCGGCAACGCCCGCAAGGCGAAGCAGGTCGAGGCGTACCGGCGCCAGGCGATGGCGCAGATCGACGCGTCGCTGGGCCACGGCCGCTGGGACCAGGTGACCTTCGAGCGCGAGTTCGAGGCGGGTGTGGAACGCGCCGCCGAGGACATGGCCGCCAGCCTCACCCGTGGCGTGCTGTTTGCCGTCTTTACCGGCGGCACCGACGGGATCGAGCAGCGCAGCGAGAAATTGGAAAAGGAGATGGATGCGCGGATGGAGGCTCGCGGCCGTTCGCTCGAAGCCCGTGCCGATGCACTGTGCAGCCAGGTGAAGGATCTGGATCGCCTGCAGGAGCAGTTGGAACTGCGCTACCAGGGCAAGCCGCTGCGCCTGATCGAACCGCGCCCGCCACAGGATGGGCACCGCCGGGAAGAGCAAAAGGACGCACCGGCCGACCGCGAAGACACCGTCGCGCGCGCCGCGAACTGATGGCCTCAGCCGGTCGCCAGCCAGCCGCGCAAGGCTGCGCTGACGGCGGCCGGTTGCTCCAGCGGTGACAGGTGGCCGCACTCGGGCAGTTCCACGTAGGTGGCCTGCGGGGCGAGCGCGAGCATCTGCTTGTGCAGCGCCGGCGGCGTGATCGCATCCTCGGCGCCGCACAGGATCAGCAACGGACCGCGCCACGCGCTGAGCACGTCGCTGCCGTCCTGCCGTACGAATTGGGTCTGGCGAATGAATACTTCCGCACCCAGCCGGGTCGTCATCTCACGCACTCTGTCGAGCAACGCGTGGTCTCCCAGGTGCGAGGGCGCCACGTAGCTGCGCATCAGCTTTTCGCCGAAACCATGGAAGGTGCCGGACACGCGTGCACTGTTGGCCAAGGCGTCGCGTTGTGCCGATCGCTCGGCACTGTCGCCACGCACCGAGGTGTCCAGCAATGCCAGCCGCTGCACGCGCCCAGGCGCCACGCGCAGGATTTGCTGGGCGACGTAGCCACCCAGCGAGAAGCCGGCCAGGGCAAAACGTGGCGGGGCGACGGCCAATACGTTGGCTGCGGCGGCTTCGATCGAATCAGCCGTCGTCAGGTCGCCCACGTGGCAATGCACCTGCCCGGACAAATCGGCGATCTGCGCTTCCCACAATGCCTGGTCGTTGAGCAGGCCAGGCAGCAGGAGCAGATCAGCGATCGGCGCCTCGCTCATGCGAGGACCCGCGTGCGTGGCGAGAATGGGGCTGGCTTGAAAGGCATGCGGCATTGTCGCCTCCTGGTTTACGAGCGTCCATGCACTGCCGCGTGGGGTGGATCGTCGCCTTGCAACGGCAGCGACGTTCAACAGGCGTCGGGGACGGCTTGCTCGCGCAGTGATCACTGCGCGGGCAAGCCGTCTTGTCGACCCCCGGCCGCTTAGACCAGCGTCAAGGTGACGTCGATATTGCCGCGGGTG
>DASWQJ010000044.1:0-14145 GCA_036403795.1 Stenotrophomonas sp. | reverse complement strand
TGTCCCGCCACGGCCCCGCTCGTCCGACGGATTTTTGCGATCTGATGCGAGAGCGGGGCTTGCGTGGCGGTGCTGTGTTGCCACGGCGCCGCTCGTCCGACGGATTCGTACAATCTAATGCGGGGAGCGGGGAGCGGGGAGCGAGGGCGTGCGGGGCGCGGCGATCCCTCGCGCTGGCCTCGTGACCTCGATTACGGTTCAGCGCAGCGATTGGCGGCGCTTTTCGTCTATCCACTTTGATGCCTGGGCGGGCTGGTAGTCGCGCATCCAGGTGAGCATCTGGTCGATGTCGGTGCCGTACCAGAGGTCGGCGCGTTGGTCGGGGTGCAGGAATTTTTCTTCGACCATGCGGTCGATCATGCCGATGAGGGGCGAGTAGAAGCCTTCGACGTCGAGGAAGGCGCAGGGCTTGTTGCCCAGGCCCAATTGGCGCCAGGTGAGCATTTCGAAGATTTCTTCCATGGTGCCGAAGCCGCCGGGCAGGGCGACGAAGGCGTCGGACAGGTCGAACATGCGCGACTTGCGTTCGTGCATGGAGCCGACGATCTCCAATGAGGTCAGG
The DNA here is from genome assembly GCA_036403795.1 of Stenotrophomonas sp. Taxonomy (GTDB): domain Bacteria; phylum Pseudomonadota; class Gammaproteobacteria; order Xanthomonadales; family Xanthomonadaceae; genus Stenotrophomonas_A. Next base: position 13,583 of record DASWQJ010000044.1, on the reverse strand, counting down.
CCGCGGTGCGCGACTTCCCAGTCGGCCAGCTGTTGCGGGATCACGCCGGTCACTTCGCCGCCCGCGTCGAGCACGGCGTTGGCCACGGTCCCCATCAGGCCGACGTTGCCGCCGCCGTAGACCAGGCGCAGGCCGGACTGGGCAATGCGGTCGCCCAGGGCGATGGCGCGTTCGGTGTAGGCGGGCTTGTTGCCGGCATTGGAGCCGCAGTAGACGCAGATGCTCTTCATGGTCGGGTCTTCTGGTTCGGGTTCTGGAAAAGGCGACGCCGGGCTTGCACCCGGCGTTCGCGTTTCAGGTGGGCAGGGATGTCGCCATCCTTGCCTCTGGCCGTGGCCGGCTCAGTTCACCTTGTGGATGGCGCGCTTGCTGACCGCCATGGCGGCGTCGTGGATCGCTTCGGACAGGGTCGGGTGGGCGTGGCAGATGCGCGCCAGGTCGTCGGCCGAGCCGCTGAATTCCATCGTCAGTACGCCTTCGTGGACCAGCTCGGACACACCGACGCCGACCAGGTGCATGCCCAGCACGCGGTCGGTCTCGCCGTGCGCGATGACCTTGACCAGCCCAGTCGGCTCGCCCATGGCGACCGCGCGTGCGATGGCGGCGAAGGGGAAGGTGCCGACCTTGTAGGGCACGCCCTCGGCCTTGAGCTGCTGCTCGGTCTTGCCGACCCAGGCAATCTCCGGCTCGGTGTAGATCACCCACGGCACGGTGTCGAAGTTGACGTGGCCCGGCAGGCCGCCGATCAGCTCGGCCACGGCGATGCCTTCTTCGAAACCCTTGTGTGCCAGCATCGGGCCGCGCACGCAGTCGCCGATTGCCCACACGCCGTCCACGCCGGTATGGCAATGGTCGTCGACCACGATCTGGCCGCGCTCATTGACCTGCACGCCGGTGCCTTCGGCCAGCAGGCCCTTGGTCGCGGCGCGGCGGCCGACCGCCACCAGCAACTTGTCGACGGTCAGCGTTTTTTCGCCTTCGCTGTCGGTATAGGTGACCACGACTTCCTTCTTCTTGCCCTTGCCGGTGACCTCGGTCTTGGAGACCTTGGCGCCCAGCTTGATTTCCAGGCCCTGCTTCTTGAATTCCTTGGCGGCGACCTTGGTGATGTCGGCATCGGCCACGCCCAGGAACTCCGGCAGCGCCTCCAGGATGGTGACGTCGGCGCCCAGGCGCTTCCACACGCTGCCCAGTTCCAGGCCGATCACGCCGGCGCCGATCACGGCCAGGCGCTGCGGCACGTCGGCGAAGTCCAGCGCGCCCACGTTGTCGACGATGGTGTCGTTGTCGAACTTGGCGAACGGCAGTTCGATCGAATCCGAGCCGGCCGCCAGGATCACGTTGGTGCCGGCGATCTCGATTTCCTCGCCTTCATGCTGCTTGACCTTGACCACGTTGCCCGGCTGCAGCTGTGCGTAGCCGTAGTACGCAGTGATCTTGTTGGCCTTGAACAGCATGCCGATGCCACCGGTGAACTGCTTGACGATCTTGTCCTTGCGGCCAACCATCGCGCCGACGTCCATCTTGGCGTCCTTGAAGCTGATGCCGTGGTCGCCGAACAGGTGGCCCATGTTCCAGAACTGGCGCGAGGAATCGAGCAGCGCCTTGGATGGCACGCAACCCACGCGCAGGCAGGTTCCGCCCAGGGCCGGCTTGCCGTCCTTGCCCAGGCCGGCATCCACGCAAGCGACCTTCATGCCCAGCTGGGCGGCACGGATGGCGGCGTGATAGCCGGCCGGACCGGCACCGATGACGACGACGTCGAATTTCTCTGCCATTTTCAGATCCTTTTTGTTGCGCGGTGCTTGCGCTGCGACTGGGCGAACTCAATCGCAGCGCCGGAATGGGAAAGGGGCCGCTCCTGCCTGACATGGCGGTGACGGCCCCTCGACGCAACCCCTTGCGCGATGCCAGGGGCGCGGGTGCCGATTACAGGCCGAACAGCATCCGGCTCGGGTTTTCCAGCTGGTTCTTGATGTCCACCAGGAACTGGACCGAATCCTTGCCGTCGATGATGCGGTGATCATAGGACAGCGCCAGGTACATCATCGGCGCGATCACGACCTGGCCGTTCTCGGCGATCGGACGCTCCTTGATGGCGTGCATGCCCAGGATGGCGCTCTGCGGCGGATTGACGATCGGGGTCGACATCAACGAGCCAAAGGTGCCGCCGTTGGTGATGGTGAAGGTGCCGCCCTGCAGCTCTTCCAGGCTCAGCTTGCCGTCACGCGCCTTCTTGGCGTAGTCGGCGATGCCCTGCTCGACGTCGGCGAAGGACATCCGCTCGACGTTGCGCAGCACCGGGGTCACCAGGCCCTTCTCGGTCGATACGGCGATGGAGATGTCCGCAAAGCCGTGATAGATGACATCGGTGCCGTCGATGGACGCGTTGACCAGCGGGAAGCGCTGCAGCGCGTTGGCGGCGGCCTTGACGAAGAAGCTCATGAAACCGAGCTTGATGCCGTTGGCTTTCTGGAAATCGTCCTGCAGCTCCTTGCGTGCGGCCGACACCTTGGACAGGTTGACCTCGTTGAAGGTGGTCAGCATCGCGGTCGAGTTCTTCGACTGCATCAGGCGCTCGGCGATGCGCTGGCGGATGCGGGTCATCGGTACGCGCTCTTCCGGGCGCGCGCCACCGGCGCGGCCCACGCCGCCGGACTTGGCGAAGTTGACGATGTCTTCCTTGGTCACCGCGCCACGACGGCCGGTGCCGTCGACCTGCGAGGGATCGACGCCTTCGGTGATCGCCGAGAAGCGGGCGCCCGGCGGCAGCGCGTCGGCAGCCGACTTGGCGGCAGGCGCGGGAGCGGCGGCCTTCGGCGCGGCCGGGGCAGCGGCGGCAGGCGCGGCGGCAGCGGCCGGAGCGTCGGCCTTCTTCTCTTCGGCCGGTGCGGCAGCAGCGGCGGCACCTTCCTCGATCACGGCCAGGATCTGGTTGCTGGTCACGGTGCTGCCGGTCTCGAACTTGATTTCCTTCAGCACGCCGTCGACCGGCGAGGGGACTTCGAGCACGACCTTGTCAGTTTCCAGGTCAACCAGATTCTCGTCGCGCTTGACGGCTTCGCCGGCCTTCTTGTGCCAGCTGGCGACGGTGGCGTCGGAAACGGATTCGGGCAGTACCGGAACTTTGACTTCGGTGGCCATGAGGGGAGCGTCCTAGAGTTCTGTTCTTGGGGGTAAGGGTTATTCAGCGACCTGGTCGTTGAACGAATTGACCAGCGCATCGGCCACCAGCTTCTGCTGCTCGGCGATGTGGTCGGCCATGTGGCCGGCCGCCGGCGAGGGCGAGCGTGCGCGACCGGCGTAATGCAGGCCCTGGCCTTCGCCCAACACCGCTTGCAGGTGATGCTTGATCTGGTACCAGGCACCCTGGTTCTGCGGCTCTTCCTGGCACCACACCACGTCGGTGGCATTGCCGTAGCGCTTGAGCTCGGCGGCCAGCTGCGGGCGGGGGAACGGATAGAGCTGCTCGACGCGCAGGATCGCCACGTCGTCCTGGCCACGCTTCTGCGCATCTTCCAGCAGGTCGTAGTAGACCTTGCCCGAGCATGCGACCACGCGCTTGACCTTCTTCGGGTCGGCCGCGTTGTCCGGGATCAGGTGTTGGAACTCGCCATTGGCCAGCTCGTCCAGGGACGATACGGCCAGCTTGTGGCGCAGCAGCGACTTGGGCGTCATGACCACCAGCGGCTTGCGGGTGCTCATGCGCATCTGGCGGCGGATCATGTGGAAGCACTGCGCCGGCGTGGTCGGCACGCACACCAGCATGTTCTCCAGCGCGCACAGCTGCAGGAAGCGCTCCAGGCGCGCGGAGCTGTGCTCCGGACCCTGGCCTTCGTAACCATGGGGCAGGAACAGCGCCAGGCCCGAGATGCGACCCCACTTGGCCTCGCCGGCAGCGATGAACTGGTCGATCACCACCTGCGCGCCGTTGGCGAAGTCACCGAACTGGGCTTCCCACACGCATAGCGCGTTGGGGTCGGTGGTCGAATAGCCGTACTCGAAGCCCATGACCGCCTCTTCGCTGAGCAGCGAATCGATCACGGTGGCGTCGTCCGGATTTTCGACCAGTTGGCGCAGCGGAAGGTAATAGCTGTCGGTCTTCTGGTCGTGCAGGATCGCGTGGCGATGGAAGAACGTGCCACGGCCCGCATCCTGGCCGACCATGCGCAACTTGTGGCCTTCGGTCAGGATCGCCGCGTAGGCCAGGTTCTCGGCAAAGCCCCAGTCGCCCGGCTGCTCGCCGGCAGCCATCTTCAGGCGGTCGTCGTAGATCTTGGCCACGCGCGGGTGCAGTTCCACGCCGGCCGGGACCGTGTTGATGATCTTGGCCAGCTGGTCCAGCGCGCCGCGCTTGACCGTGGTGTCGACCTTGTCGCTGAGCTTGCCCGACAGGTACTGCGACCAGTCGATGGCGAACTCATCGGGCTTGCGGGTCGCCACCTCGGTGGTGAACTCGCCCGAATCAAGCTTGTTGCGGTAACCGTCCACCAGCGCCTTGGCCTCGTCGGGCTTCAGCACGCCTTCGCTTTCCAGCTGGGCGGCATAGAGCTCGCGGGTGGTCTTGTGCTTGCGGATGGTCTGGTACATCACCGGGTTGGTCGCGGCCGGCTCGTCGGCCTCGTTGTGGCCCCAGCGGCGGTAGCAGACCAGGTCGATGACGACGTCTTTCTTGAACTGCTGACGGAAGTCGTAGGCCAGCTTGGACACGAACATCACCGCGTCCGGGTCGTCGCCGTTCACGTGGAAGACCGGCGCGCCGATCATCTTCGCCACGTCGGTGCAATACAGCGTCGAACGGGCGTCGTCGCGGGCACTGGTGGTGAAGCCGATCTGGTTGTTGATGACGATGTGCACGGTGCCGCCAACGGCAAAGCCGCGCGCCTGCGACATCTGGAACAGCTCCATCACCACGCCCTGGCCGGCGAAGGCCGCGTCGCCGTGGATCAGGATGGGCAGTACCTGGTTGCGGCTGCTATCGCCGAAACGCTCCTGGCGCGAACGCACCGAACCGACGACCACCGGGTCGACGATTTCCAGGTGCGAGGGATTGAACGCCAGCGCCAAGTGGATCTGCTTCTCGTCGCCAACCGCGATGTCGGCCGAAAAACCCATGTGGTACTTGACGTCGCCGGTGTGGGCGCGGTCGTCATGGGCGTGCTCGAACTTGCCTTCGAACTCGTCGAACAGCTTGCGCGGGTTCTTGCCCAGTGTGTTGACCAGCACGTTGAGGCGGCCGCGGTGGGCCATGCCGATCACCACGTCCTTGACGCCGTTCTGGCCGGACTGGCGCACCACCGCGTCCATCATCGGAATCAGCGAGTCGCCACCTTCCAGCGAGAAACGCTTCTGGCCGACGTACTTGGTGTGCAGGTAGCGCTCCAGGCCCTCGGCGGCGGTCAGCCGCTCCAGCGTGCGCAAACGCGACGGTGCATCGGCGGCGATCCTGCCACCGGCATTCTCCAGGCGCTGGTAGATCCACTGGCGCTGGTCGAATTCCGGGATATGCATGAACTCGGTGCCGATCGTGCTCGTATACGTCGCCTGCAGGCGAGCGAGCAGGTCGCGCAACTTCATCCGTGGCTGGCCACCGACGCCGCCGGTGCTGAACTCCGAGTCCAGGTCCGCCGAGGACAGATTGTGGAACGGCAGGTCCAGGTCCGGCGGATTGACCGGCGGGCTCAGGCCCAGCGGGTCCAGTCGCGCACCCAGATGGCCGCGCGAACGGTAGGCGGTGATCAGGCGACCGACGTGGCGTTCGCGCTCGTCGCTGGCACCGGCACCCAGGCCGGCCTGCGTCGCGTTGCGCGCGGCCGCGCCGATGTGGGCGATGACGGCCGAGTGCGGCATGTCGCCGGCTTCACGGCCCTGGAAGCCGTCGAAGTACGTCTTCCACTTGGGATCGACGCTGTCGGGAGAGACGAGGTACTGCTCGTAGAGGTCCTCGACATAGGAGGCGTTGCCGCCGGCGAGCTGTGAAGACTGCGCAAACTGCTTCAGTTGATTGTCCACGATGGTAAGTCGGGTCACTTGAGATATGGGGGCTTGCGTAGGCGTGACCACAAGACCGGCATGGAGCCGGGCGGCGACGCCAGAGCCCGAAAATTATACCCCCACCTGCCGGTAAGAGGGCGTATCCAGTCTGGCGTCAAGCTGGCCTGCGGTCAGCCTTGCGACAGAGAACAGGTCATCGGCCTGTCAGATACCCAGGGCGCGATGGCCGCTCCAGGGTTCGCTGCGTTCCCATATCTGCGCGAAATGCGCGCGTAGTTGACGGGCACGGGCGGCGCCTTCGAGCCACACCTCGCCATCGTCGTAGCGGTTGCCTGTAGGACGAAAGTAGTAGGCATCGCCATCGCCCACGAGATAGGCCGAGGGGTAGCTGGTGTCGACCGGATCACTGACCAAACGGAACTCGAATACGCTCGGCAGGCGCTGCGCCAGCCGCAGCAGGGGCGTATCGAGCATTTGCGCGCGAGTGGTCTCCTGCAGCAGGCAACGGACCTGGCGGGCATGGCGCAAGGTGGCGAAGCGCCGCAATGCGGCCTGCACCGGATCGGCATCGAGCAGCCCAGGATCGAGTGCGCGGCTGTAGATCAACAGTTCGCGGCGCAGCGGCGTGATCAGGGCCGTGGCGCTATCGATGGCGCCGGCCAGGTCTTCCACGGCCATCGGTCCGTCGAGCCGGCGATGCAGCAGTCCGGGCTCGCGTTCCGGATCGTCGAGAGGCAGGAAGCCCGCCGAGGCGAACAGGGAACGTCCGTCCGGTACAGGCCGGGCGGTCACTTCGGGCCAGTGCCACTGGCGCGCCGTCTCCAGCAGCGCCGCCACCATGGCGCGTCCTATGCCCCGGCCTCGCCATTGCGGTGCGACGGCAAGGCGGCCGATGCGCCGGTCGGGGGCCAACCGGCCGGCCCCGATTAGTCGTCCGTCCGGGTCACGGGCCAGCAAGTGCCGGCTCAACGCATCCAGCGCGTCCCATTGGCGCAGGCCCGGGTCCAGGTCGGCCAGGGCGACGGCCCGCAGCGCGAGCAGGTCGGGCGCGCAGGTGCCGCCCTCGCCGTGCTCGAGCCGGAACGGGCCGTCGGGGTTCACGCGTGGCCGCTCGGGGGCAGGCCGCGATCGTCGTCTTCGTCTTCCTCGTCCTCGTCTTCCTCGGCATCTTCCAGGAGCTGCTCGGGGTCGTCTTCGGTTTCGTTGGGCTGGTCTTCCGGATCGGCGCCCGGCTCGATGTCGTCGTCCTCCGCCTCTTCGCCATCGTCCCAGATGGCCTGCCCCGCGCCGTTGCCGGAAAGGACCAGGCCTTCGTCCTCTTCGTCCGAATCGTCGTCCTCGTCGGTGACCGGGGCGTAGTGGCCCAGGCCGACCAGCGCCAGCACGGCCTCGCGGCCACGTTCGGACAGCGCGCCATACGTATCGAGGTCGAGTTCCTCCAGGGCGGCCAGACGCTGCGCATCGCGCACGGGCAGGGCGAACGAATGACCGCTGAAGAACAGTAGCGCGCCCCGTCGTGCGCGACGCCAGGCCACCCGCGACCAAGGATGCCGGTACAGCACCGCGCCTTGGGTCAGTGCCTGCACGACATCGGCCGCATCGGGCGCGTGGGGCGGCGCAACGATGTCGCCGGAGGCGCGATACGTGGTGATGAAGCGGCCGAACCAGTCGCCCAGGCGATCCGGATCGTTCATGCGGATCGCGTTGAGCGCCAGGATGGCACGCTGCATCGCGGCCTCGTCGATCTCGTAGGGGTCGGCGGGTACCGTCAGGTCTTCGTCGTGGTAACGCACGGCCTCGTCCGCATCGACGATCAGGTTGTCGAGGTAGTCGCCGATCAGCTCCGCCGAGGACGGCGCGCGCGTGCCGATCGAGAAGGTCAGGCAAGCATCTTCGGCCACGCCGTGGTGCGGCACGAGCGGCGGCAGGTAAAGCATGTCGCCGGGCGCCAGCACCCAATCATGGGTGGGGCGGAACCGACGCAGCAACTTGAGGTCCACATCGTCGCGGAACTCCAGTGGCGGCGCCTTGCGACCCAGGGCCGTGCTGGCATCGATCTGCCATCGGCGATGGCCCAGGCCCTGCAGCAGGAACACGTCGTAGTGGTCGACATGGGCGCCGACCGAACCACCGGTCGCGGCGAAGCTGATCATGATGTCGTCGATGCGCCAACGTGGCAGGAAATCGAACCGGCGCAGCAACGCGCGAACATCCGGGTCCCACTTGTCCAGGTCTTGCACCAGCAAGGTCCAATCGTGATCAGGCAGTGCCGGGAATTCTTCCTCCAGGAACGGACCACTGCGCACCTGCCAGTCGTCGCTGGCCCGATCGAACTGGATCAGCCGGGCCAGCACGCCCTCCTCGCAGGCCAGGCCGGCCAGGTCTTCGGGGGTGACCGGCGTCTGGAAATCCGCAAAGGCGCCGCGGATCAACAGCGGGCGCTTGTGCCAGAAGTCGCGCAGGAATCGATCCACCGGCATGCCGAGCGGATGGTGGGCGCTGGCCTGGACCTCAAAGGGAAGGGTGGCCGGGGTCTTGGCAGAAGCGGTTTTCTTGTTGTTCTTTTTCATGGCGCAGGGGTCTTGCATTGAAAGGGGGTGGGGCGGCCAAACACTGCCCGCACGGCATTGTCACCCAGGCAGGTGTTCAGGGGCGGTCGGCGATCGCGTCGTAGCCGGCAGCGCTGAAGCGCAGCAGGCACCAGCCGTGCCCGTAGGGGTCGCAGATCCGGACGAGATCGCCCCAGTCGGCGCGCCGGATCGTGTCCAAGGCCAGGGTCGGATCCCGTGCCTGGTCGGGTGGCAGGTCATCGGCGCGAAAACCGCAGGCCAGGGCCCGGGCAAGGGTCGCCTCCAGGTCCTCCACCACCACATCCAGGTGGATCGGGGTCCAGTGGCGGGCATAGTCGCGCGGCGGGTGGGCCGCTGCCGCGCGGCCGGCCGGTTGCTGGAGCAGGTAGATCGGAACGCCGGCGCCGAGCAACTCCAGGGCCGACGGGCCCAGCCGTCGGCCCGCACGCAGGCCAAACACCTCGATATAGAGCCGCGCGGCTGCGTCCAGGTCGGGAACGTCAAGGTTGACCAGCAATTGCACGACCGCTCCTCGTTCACGCGGGGACCGTCATCACGCCAGCGCGGCCCGGCGGTCGGCGTGAAGGGCGACCACTGACCGACCCTGGCCGAAGCGTTCTGATGCAGGCGGAGGCAGGTGGAGCGGCCCGGGTTTTCCCAGGCCAAGCGATCCACGGCGCCACCGCCCACGGCTGGTGGCGCCAACGCCGCCCGGAAGGCCCTGGAGGCTTTGGGTCAGATCGCGCGGGCCAACCGCTCCGCCAGGCCGACATAGCCGGCGGGCGTCAGCTCGCGCAGGCGCTGCTTGGCATCGGCTGGCAGGTCCAGCGTTTCCACGAAGGCTCGCATCGACTCGGCCGTGATGCCCTGGCCGCGAGTGAGCGCCTTGAGCTGTTCGTAGGGATTGGGCAGGCCGTGACGACGCATCACGGTCTGGACGGCCTCGGCCAGCACTTCCCATGCCGCCTCCAGGTCACGGTCCAGTCGCTGCGGGTTCAACTCCAGCTTGCCCAGGCCCTTGGCCAGCGAGTCCAGCGCCACCTGGGTGTGGCCGAAGGCGGTGCCCACCGCGCGCAACACGGTGGAATCGGTCAGGTCGCGCTGCCAGCGACTGATCGGCAACTTGGCCGAAAAATGCTCGAACAGCGCATTGGCCAACCCGAAATTGCCTTCCGCGTTTTCGAAGTCGATCGGATTGACCTTGTGCGGCATGGTCGAAGAGCCGACCTCGCCTTCCTTGAGCTTCTGCTTGAAGTAGCCCAGCGAGATGTAACCCCACACATCACGTGCCAGGTCGATCAGGATGGTGTTGGCACGGCGCGCCGCATCGCCGATCTCGGCCACGTTGTCGTGGGGCTCGATCTGGGTGGTGTAAGGGTTGAACACCAGCCCCAGGCCTTCCACGAAGCGCTGCGCGAAAGTCGGCCAGTCCACGTCCGGATAGGAGACCACGTGCGCGTTGTAGTTGCCCACGGCGCCGTTGATCTTGCCGGTCAATTCCACTGCCGCGATCTGCGCGCGCTGGCGTTGCAGGCGTGCGACCACGTTGGCCAGCTCCTTGCCCAACGTGGTGGGTGAGGCGGTCTGGCCATGGGTGCGCGAGAGCATCGGTTGCGCGGCCTGCGCCTGCGCCATGGTGCGCAGGGTGGCGATCACGCCATCGAGCGTAGGCAGCAGCACCTCGTTGCGCGCCTGCGACAGCATCAGCCCATAGCTGAGGTTGTTGATGTCCTCGCTGGTGCAGGCGAAGTGCACGAACTCCAAGGCCGGGCCGAGTTCGGCGTCGTCCTTGAGCTGCTCCTTGATGAAGTACTCCACGGCCTTGACGTCGTGGTTGGTGGTGCGTTCGATTTCCTTCACGCGCGCCGCCTGCGCGACGGTCAGCTCGTCGGCCAGCGCGCGAAGCTTCTGCGTGGCACCAGTAGAGAACGATGCCAGTTCGACGATGCCCGGTTCGGCGCCCAGGGCCAGCAGCCATTCAACCTCGACCTTCACACGGGCACGGATCAGCCCGTACTCGGAAAAGATCGGGCGGAGCGCGTCGACCTTGGCGGCGTAGCGACCATCGAGCGGGGACAGGGCGAGCAGGGCGGATTCCGTCATGGGGGCGAGGCGGGCTGGCGACAGGGGCGCACATTCTACGCCGTGGCTGCCGGCATGGGTCCGCAGGGCCGGGTAGAGGTGACGCGCCGGTGGCACGCTGCGTCCGCCGGCCATCGCTGGGCGCCATGCCGGGGCGCGCGTATCGTGTCCGGGTCAGCCAGGGCCCGTCCGGTCCGCAGCCAACGCAGCAGCGGGCCCGATGTTCCCGGTGGCCTTTCCCCCTTCCCGGCGATGCAGTGCGGAGATGCGTATGAGCGACAAATTCAGGACCGAACACGACAGCATGGGCGAACTGCAGGTGCCCGCCGACGCGCTGTGGGGCGCGCAGACCCAACGTGCCGTGCAGAATTTTCCGGTGTCCGGCCAGCGCATGCCGCGTGGTTTCATCCGCGCGCTGGGCCTGATCAAAGGGGCGGCCGCGCAAGCCAACGCCGATCTGGGCCTGTTGCCCAAGGGCGTGGCCAAGGCGGTGCAGCAGGCCGCGCAGGCCGTGGCCGACGGCGAACACGATGGGCATTTCCCCATCGACGTCTACCAGACCGGCTCGGGCACCTCGTCGAACATGAATGCCAACGAGGTGATTGCCACGCTGGCCTCGCGGGCCGGCAAGAACAAGGTGCACCCCAACGACCACGTCAACCTGGGGCAGAGTTCCAACGACGTGATCCCCACCGCGATCCGGGTTGCCGCGCAGCTGGCCACGGTTGAGCAACTGCTGCCGGGCCTCAAGCACCTGCGCAAGACCATCGACAAGCGGGCCAAGGGCCTGACCAAGATCGTCAAGACCGGGCGAACCCACTTGATGGATGCCATGCCGCTGACCTTTGCCCAGGAGTTCGGCGCCTGGTCGGCGCAGATTGCGTCCAGCGAGGCACGCATCGAGGACAGCCTCAAGCGACTGCGCCGGCTGCCCCTAGGCGGCACCGCGATCGGCACCGGCATCAATGCCGATGCGCGTTTTGGCGGCAAAGTCGCCAAGCTGCTGTCCGGCAGTACCGGCACGCGCTTTGAAAGTGCCGACAACAAGTTCGAGGGGCTCGCGGCGCAGGACGACGCAGTGGAACTTTCGGGCCAACTCAATGCCACCGCGGTGGCATTGATCAAGATCGCCAATGATCTGCGCTGGATGAACGCAGGTCCCCTGGCCGGGCTGGGCGAGATCGAGTTGCCGGCCTTGCAGCCCGGCTCGTCGATCATGCCGGGCAAGGTCAATCCGGTGATCCCCGAAGCGACGGTGATGGCGTGCGCCCAGGTCATCGGTCACCACACGGCCATTACGGTCGCCGGCCAGACCGGTAACTTCCAGCTCAACGTAACCCTGCCGCTGATCGCGCTCAATCTGCTCGATTCCATCGGGCTGCTGGCCAACGTGTCGCGGCTGCTTGCCGATTCGGCGATCGCCGGTTTGAAGGTGCGCCAGGAGCGCGTGCGCGAAGCACTGGACCGCAATCCGATCCTGGTCACCGCGCTCAACCCGATCATCGGCTATGAAAAGGCCGCTGCGATCGCCAAGCGCGCGTACAAGGAGAATCGCCCCGTGCTGGACGTGGCGAAGGAGGACAGCGGGCTGGCCGAGGCCGAGCTGCAAAAGCTGCTGGATCCGGCGACCCTCACCCAGGGCGGGATCCACGGCGGCGGGGGCGGCGGAGGTTGACGCGACGCCGGCGCGGACGCGGTCGTGTCCGCGCCCCGTGGCTTACCGGCGCTCGGCCTGCAGCTTGGTAAAGCTTTCGCGGTAGGGCTGCAAGGGCGGGATGTCGGCCATGGCCGCGTCCCGCAGTGCATCGACCTGTGGGTTGCTCTGTACGGTGATGGGTTGCATGTCCGGGTCGGCCGGTGCGTCGGCCAGGGCCGCCTGGCGCAACATCTGCAGGTGCCCGAACAGCTGTTGCAGCTGCGCACGCTTGGTGTCGTCGAGGGGGATCTCGATGTCGTCGATGCGCAGTTTTCCTTCCGGCGTAATGTCGGCATTCGGTGCGGGAACCCGACGAAGCTGGACGTTCTCGCTGGTCACCGACACGCGGGGTTTGGAGCGTTCCGCGCGCGAGGGTGTTTGCTGGCTGCAGGCGGCCAGGAGTGCTGCAAGCAACAGCAGCGCGGCGAAGGAAAGCTTCTTCATGAAGGAGGCCGAATGCGGATTCGGCCCTATTCTAGACGTGCCCGATTGGCTTGTTTTGTTTTGGTGCGATCTGACAGGCGCGACGTCGCCTGCCACCTGGCCCCCATCGATGCCTCAGTCAGCGCGACACTCGGTCACATCCTGCTGTTCCAGCTTGCTATACGGCTTGAACTGCGGGACCTGCGCCACCGCTGCATCCTGTGCGACACGCAGGCGCTCGACGTTGTCGCACAGCTCTTTGGCCTTGGCCTTGATCTGCTCGGCCCGCGCTTCGACCTTTTGGCCGATCTTGTCGGTGTCGCCGTTGAAGATTCCCTTGATGGCTTCGCCGGCGGCATCGACGCCCAGCTTGGCGCCTTCCTTGCCAATCTCGATGCCGGCCATCGTGATGCCGTGCAGTTCCTTGCGATAGCCGATCATGGCCTGGCGCTGCGCGGCGGTCGTGGTGACCGCCTTGCCGTCGATCAACAAGTCGCCGGCGGCAGTGATCGTGGCGGTCGGCAGGTTGTCGCGGTGCAGCGTGACCGTATCGCCGTTGAAAGTGATCGACGAGCCGCTGATGCGATCGTCCTGGACGACGGTGCGATCAGCGGTTTCGTGGTTGCGGTCGCAGGCTGCCAGTAGCAGTGCACCACAGAGCAGGACGGGCAGGGCGAGTGTGCGAACGGGCGTAGGCATGGTTCAGTCCTCCTTGGGAATCGACACTTTGCCGCGCACGCCGCTGCGGTTGATGTCACCGCTGCCCTTGCGCGACACGGTCAGGTCGCCAGCGATATCGCGTACGCCCAGATCACCCG
>DASWQJ010000043.1:0-21016 GCA_036403795.1 Stenotrophomonas sp. | reverse complement strand
TGCGGTGAGTGCGGCCATGGATGGCCGCTCGAACCGCGACCCACCATCCCGACAGGACGGGGCCCGCACCGTAAGTACTTAAAACCAACCGCCCACACCATCCGCGCCCACAATAAAAAACCCAACTCGCAAGCCGCGATCAAAAAGCGCCAGCAAAAGGGAGAAGGCCGACATCAACGAGCCGCCCGAACCGCGATCCAAAGCACCCGCTAAGGCCAAGCGCCATCCCCCCCAGCTGGAAGAAGAACCAAAAGAAAGCGCCCAAGTTCCACTGGGGCCCGCTCTCCCGATCGCCGATCGCCGATCACGCCTCAGCGACGGCGGTGCTTCCCGTTGCTCCGCGACGTATTGAGCGCCACCGCGCCACGGATCAAATTCTGCAGCGCGCGCTCGTCGATCTCGTCGTGTTCGTGCAGATCGATGGCGCGCCGGGTGTTGCCCTCCAGGCTGGCGTTGAACAGCTTGGCCGGGTCTTCGAGTTTGGCCCCGTTGGCGAACGTCAGCTTGACGTAGTGCTTGTAGGTCTCGCCGGTGCACAGGATGCCGTCGTGCTCCCAGACCGGCACGCCCCGCCACTTCCAGGCCTCGACCACTTCCGGATCGGCTTCGTGGATGAGCGTGCGTACGCGCGCCAGGGTCTGCGAACGCCAGTCGCCGAGCTCGCGGATACGTGCGTCGATCACGGTGGAGGGATCGCGATCGGCGTCGGCTGCACGGGGCGCATGTGGGGCTTGGGTGCGGGGTGCCGTTTTTGGGGCGGGAGCTTTCTTTGCTATCGCTTTCCCGGCTGCGACGTTCTGGGTGGTTGCTGACTTTGCCGGCGCTTTTTCCGCCGCTGTTTTCGTTGCGACGGCTTTCTTCGCGATGGGCTTCTTCGAGGCTGTTTTCGTCGCAGCGGCCTTCTTTACGATGGCTTTCTTTGTGGGCGCTTTCTTTGCTGGCGCCTTGCTTACGGCTGCCTGCTTCGCGGCGACCCCGTTTGCAGGCGTCTGCTTGGCCGGCGTCTTTTTTGACGCCGGCGGCTTGGCGGCGGTCTTGCGTGTAGTCATCGCTTGCTCCTGATGCCGGCGCTCATAGGCGTTCGCCGGGAAGTTGGCTGGCCTGGCGAACCCAGTCGACGAACTGCGCCTCGTCGATGGGCTCGTTTTCGTGGATGTCGAGATAGCGGGTGTCCTGGCTCTTGGAGGCACCGGGCGGCATGGGTTGCAACGACTGGCCGCGGAAAAAAGCCACTTTCACGTAACGCTCGAAGCAATGGAAGCTGAGGAACCAGCCTTGTGACTCGATGCCATAGAAGGGCGAATTCCACTTCACGGCTTTGTGCACGCCCGGCACGGCGTGGACGATCAGCGTGTCGAGCTGTTGTCCGACGGGCTGCTTCCAGCCGGGCATCGCCGCGAGGTAGGCCTGGACGGGGGCATCGCCGTCGCCCTGGGGGATTTGCGGATTGCCGCCAGCCAGCAGGCGCACGCCGGCATTGTCGGTAGGGGCCGGTTTTGCGGATTTATCGATGCGAGGCGGCGTCTGCACGCGCTTTCGCCCGCGCTGCCCGCTTGCTTTGCTCGTGGCCATCGACCTGCCTTCGAAAGTGCGCTCCAGACCTCGTCCGCACGATGCGGCGATGCTATGCCGCGCAGGGGCCGGCAACAACCCTCACGCGCTGGGCGGGGCATGCCCGGCAACAGGTCGCTGCCATCGGTGCGGACGCCGGGCGCACGCGACCCACCCCGGATTCATCTGCGTGAGTGCCCCGGCGCTCAGCCATGCCTCGCCTGCGAGTGACTTAGCGCCCGAGCGGGGGCCGCCAAGCGTTGTTCCCTGGCTTGCGGGCGAGGCCTCGGCCCTGATGCCGATCGGTCCACGCGCGAGACAACCGTGCCACCAGCCCCGCCGCGCCCAACAGCAGCGACATGCCGAGCAGGAAAACCGGATGATGCGTGAGCAGGGATTGCAGGATCATGCCGTCACTCTACGCCCGGCCCCTAGTGAATGGGACCTATGGCGACCCCTGCACGACACCAGCCGTCATTACCGCCGCCACGGCATCAGCACCCGCCGGATCGCCACCCACGAGGGCACCGATCGCGGGCGGACATACACCGCCCTTGCTGGCACTCGCAGATCCACTTCCGTACCGGCGCCCGGCCTCGACAGGATCTCGAGCGATGCACCGATGCGTTCTGCGCGTTCGTACATGCCGTCCAGGCCCCAGTGGCCGGGTCGGCTGGGCGTGGGCTCGTCGATGCCCACGCCGTCGTCGCGGATGCGCAGCCGCAAACCCCGTAGCCCGAAGCCCAGCTCGATCTCCACGGTGTCGGCCCGGGCGTGGTGCAGCGCGTTCAACACGGCCTCGCGACCGAGCATGTACAGCTCTTCGGAAACGTCGGGCAGCAGCGGGCGCGGCTTGCCTTCCACGATCAGGCGCATCTCGGGCAGTGGATGTGATTGCGCCTCTTCGCGCACGTGCAGCAGTGCCGCACCCAGGTCGTGGCGGTACTCACCGTCGCCGCGCAATCCGCTCACGCGATCGCGCCCCTCGGCCATGGCGTGTTCGGCCAGGTCCATCGCCGCTTCCAGATCGCCGCGCACCGGGTCTTGCGGTGGCAGGCGCTGGGTCGCGGCATGCAAGCGCAGGATCAGTCCCTGCGTGCCCTGCAACAAGGTGTCGTGCAGCTCGCGGGCGATGCGCTCGCGTTCGCGGTGTCGCTCGTCCACGCGCAGGCGGATCTGGCGGGCCAGGTGGCGCAGCCGCAACAGGTAGGCGATGGACAGCAGCGCCAGGCCCGCCAGCACGCACAACACGCGGAACCACGGCGTCTGGTAGTAGCGCGGGGCGATGACCAACTGCAGCGAGGCACCTTGCACGTTCCAGACGCCATCGTTGTTGGCGGCCATCACGCGGAACGTGTAGGTGCCCGGCTTGGGATCGTTGTAGAACGCGGTGCGGCGGGTGCCGGCGTCTTGCCACTGGTTGTCGTGGCCCTCGAGCCGGTAACGGAAGCGCACCCGCTCGGGGATCGACAGGCTCAACGCGGTGTAGCCGATCTGCAGGTTCTCCACGCCGGCCGGCAAGTAGACCGCCCCCGCCCCCACACTGTGGTTGCGGCCATCGGCCAGCACCGAGCGGATGTGCACCGGCGGCGGAACCGGATTGCGCACCAGGGCGGCTGGATCGATCGATACCACGCCGCTGGTGGTCGCGAACCACACCCGGCCGTCGCCGGTGTCGGCGATGGAGGGAATCGGGCGGAACTGGGCGGGAATGCCGGGCACGCCGTCCAGGAAATCGAACGTTTCGAACGTGGCGCCGGCGCCACGTTCATCGAACAGGTGTGCTACCTGTCCGGCGAGCACGCGCACGATGCCGTGCGCCGTGTTGAGCCACAACTCGCCGTGCGCGGTCTCGACGATGCCGCTGATGCCGCGGAACGGATCGCCGGCGCGTTCGTGCACGTTGCGGATGTGGCCGTCGATCGACCGGGCCAGGCCGCGCTCGCCGCCGATCCAGATGCCGTGTGCGCCCTCGGCCAGCGCGGTGACGTTGCCCACTTGCAGGCCCTGGGCTTCGCCGATCGGCGTCAGCGTGTCGTGTTCCATGAGCGTGAGGCGATTGCGCGCGAAACCCATCCACAGCCGACCATCGGCGGCGCTCAGCAACGACAGCGGCGACGAACCGGACGGCATGTCCTCCGGATCCATCAGGTGCTGCCAGTGCTCGCCGCTGAGGTGCCACAGGCCGGGCGTGTTCAACGACACCCACAGCCCACCGTCCTTGCCGCGCGCGATCGCCTGCACGCCCGAGTAGCCGCTGACAGGCAGGGCGGTGACTTCCTCCAGATGGCCGTCCTGCAGCTTCCACAGGCCGCCGGGGCCGCCAAGCCAGGCCACGCCCTCGCGGTCGCGGTGGGCCGCGGTGATGGGCGGCGCCAGGTCCAGGAACGACAACTGGCGGTCGCCCTGCAGATGCATCAACGGGTGGTTGCGGCTGCCAGCCAGCAATACGCCCGGGCCGCCGGCGGCGATGGCCAGGTCCTGGGCGTTGTCCGGAAACGGCGCCGGCACGACGTTGGAATGGCGGAAGCGGTCCAGGCCGCGGCTGCTGCCGATCCACAGATTGCCCTCGCGATCTTCCAGCACCGGCGCCTGGTAGTCCGAGCTCAGGCCGTCGACCTGGCGGAAGTGGTCGAACTGATCGCCGCCCGGCTGCCCGGTCATCGCAGGGTCGCCTGCCGGGCCGGTGCGGCCGAGGCGGCTGCCCGCTGCGCCGGCACCGGTGGTGGCCCTGACGGTAGCCGGTGTGATGTCGGGTTTGCCGCTGGCGGGGCCAACGGTGGCAGGACGCGATGCCGCAGCCACGGGCGCGGTCGGCCGTACCAGTCGCGCGACGCCTTCGCCGAGCGAGCTGGCCCACAACACCCCGTCGCGATCGAACAGCAAACCGGCCGACGGCGAAGCCAGCGAGGCGGTGAGCGGCGCGCGGCCATCCAGGGGTAGTTGGCGCACGCCCCCGTCGGTCTCGGCGACCCACAAGCCGCCATCGGGCGCCTGGGCGAACTGGGCGATTCGCCCGACCGGCGCGTTGGCGCCTTCGAACACCGTCTGGCCCCTGCGCAAGAAGGCCACCCCCTGCTCGGTAGCGACCCACAACGTGCCCGCGGCATCGACGAACACCGTGCGTGCCTGTCGCCCCGGCACCCGCCAGGAAGGACCCAAACGCTCCCAACGGCCATTGCGCAGGCGCACCAGCCCGGTGAAGGTCGCCGCCCACAGCGTGCCGTCCTGGTCCTGGGCGAATCGAAAAATGGTGCTGGTCGGCAGGCCCTGTGCCTCGCCGTAATGGGTCAACTGGCCGCCGTCGAAAAAGCTCGCCGCACCATAACGAAAACCCACCCACAGCCCGCCGCCCGGTGGCGCGTACAAGGCCGAGATGCTGGCGGCGGGAAAGGCGTGGGCGTTGGGGGGATCGAAGCGCTCGAAGGCCACGCCGTCAAACCGGAACAGGCCGATCTGGGTGGCCAGCCACAGATAGCCGTCGCGGGTCTGCGCCAGCGCAGTGATCTGGCCGGGCGCGCCTTCCTTGACGGTCCAGGCGGTGTGGTGGAACTGGCTGATGTGGCGCTGCGCATCGAGCGCCTGCGCCAGGGGTGCGGTCAAGCACCAGCACAGCGCCAGGCCGACACGCAGCCACGCGGACGCGGCCGGGATACGCCGCGGGCGTTTCGGTGGGGCATTGCAGGGGCGAGCGTGCGACGCCTGGGTCAACCGGTTCCCCTTGGGGCCAATGCGGATGCGTCGATCGCGCGCGTAAGCCACCGGCGGTGGCCACGACAGTGGCACCGGAATCCGAATGCGGCGACAAGGCTTCATTGTGCCCAACGGTGCCCATTGCCGATAGCGTGCGATCAGCGGGGCGCCGAAAGGGTTGCCGGGGCGACGAAAAAACGGCCCCCAACCGGCCAGGGCCATCAGGCGGTGCGGTACACACCGGCAACGAGGCGAGCGATCCCCGCTCAGGCCGGCGCCATCACCTTGTTCGGCGTCATCGGCGTGCTGCGGATGCGCCGGCCGGTAGCGTGGTAGATGGCATTGCACACTGCCGCCGCCACGCCCACGAGGCCGATCTCGCCCACGCCCTTGGCGCCCAGCCGGCTGACCACCGGGTCGGGCTGCTCGACGAAGACCACCTCGATGTCGTGGACGTCGGCGTTGACGGCCACGTGGTACTGCGCCAGATCGCGGTTCATGTAGCGGCCGAAGCGATGGTCGCACTCGGTGTGTTCGTGCAGCGCGGCGCTGATGCCCCAGATGATGCCGCCGATGATCTGGCTGCGCGCGGTGAGCGGGTTGATGATGCGCCCGGCGTCGATGGCGCTGACCACGCGCGTGACCCGCACGGTGCCGAGCTCGTCGTCCACGCGCACTTCGACGAACACCGCGCTGTGCACGGCCCGCGTGTAGCGGCGCTGGCGCAGCAAGTTGGGCAGCAGCAGGTAGGTTTCCTCGATCGCCTCACCCTCGTGGGCAGCGATCAGCTCGGCCAGGCTCACGCCCACGGTGGGGTCGGCACGCAGGAACATCCGTCCGTTGGCAAACGCCACGTCGCCAAAACGGCTGCGCGCAAAACCCTCCTGGTCGGTGCGGTGCGCGATTCGCCACAGCGTGCGCTGCAGCTTTTCGCAGGCGCCGGCCACCGCCGATCCCACCGTGGCCACGTGCGAGGAGCCGCCTTCGATCGGCGCCACCGGCAAGGTCGAATCGCCCAGCTCGAAGCGCACCTGTTCCATCGGCAGGCCGAAGCATTCGGCGGCGATCTGGGTCATCACCGTGTAGGTGCCGGTGCCGATATCGGTAGCCGCACTGGCGACGACCAGCTGCCCATCGGCCTCCATCCGAGCGCGGGCGCGCGCGAACATTTGCATGGCATCCCACTGGCCGGTGGCCATGCCCCAGCCCACCCACTCGTGTCCCTCCTTGCGCGCGCGGGGCAACGGGGCCCGGTCCTGCCAGCCGAAGCGCTCGGCGGCCTGCGCGTAGCACTCGCGCAACGCCTTGCTGGAAAACGGCTTGTCGTCGGCCGGGGAGCGCTCGGCGTAGTTGCGCAGGCGCAGTTCCAGCGGATCGATGCCGACTTCGTAGGACAGCTCGTCCATCGCCACTTCCAGCGCATGCGCCCCGTGGGCGGCGCCGGGCGCGCGCATGTCGATGGGCGTGTACTGATCGAGGTCCACCAGGCGGTATCCCAGGTGCACGTTGGGGCAGGTATAGAGCTGGCCGCTCCAGTTGACCACGACCTCGACGTAGTCCTCCAGCCGCGAAGTTTCGGCGATGGCTTCGTGCCAGATCGCCTGCAGCTTGCCCGCGGGGTCGGCAGCGAGCTTCACCTGCTGCACCGTTTCGGGCCGGTGGCCGAAGGTGAACATCTGCTGGCGCGTCATCACCACCCGTACCGAGCGCTTCAGTTGCAGCGCTGCCATTACCGCCAGCGGCAGCTGGTATTGCGGCCGCAGGCCCGCGCCGAAGGCTCCGCCCACGAACGGATTTCGCACCGTCACTCGATCTTTCGGGAGGCCGAACACTTGCGACACATACCAGCGACTGTTCTGCGAGCCCTGGGTCTTGTCGTAGATGAGCAAATGCCCGTCCGGTTCGCGGATCACCGTGGAGGCGAACAGCTCCAGCGGATTGTGGTGTTCGGTGCCGCTGTAATAGTTGGCGTCGATGCGCATCGCGGCGTCCTCCAGCGCGCGCGTGGGATCGCCCTTGTCGTCGGGTGGCGAGGAGTATCCGGCTTTCATGGCGCGCGGCTTGCGCGCGCGCGCCAGGCTGGCGAGCAGGTCGGTATCGTGCGGCTGCTGGTCGTAATGCACCACCACCTTGGCCGCCGCCTCGCGGGCCGCTTCGAAGGTTTCGGCCACCACCAGCGCCACCGGTTGGCCGCTGTAGTGGACGTGCTCGTCGTAGAGCGGCCGGTAAGGCTTGCCCGCCGGCGCGGTCATGTCCTTGTAGCGCAGGCCCGCGCGGCGCATGTGCGGCCGATGGTCGTGGTGAAGGATATCCAGCACGCCGGGCACGGCCAGGGCGGCATCAAGCTCAAAACCGGTGACGCGCCCCCGCGCGATGGTGCTGTTGACGACGACGCCGTAGGCCAGGTCATCGGCCGGCCATTCGGCGGCATAGCGCGCCTGGCCGGTGACCTTGGCGCGGCCGTCCACGCGCGTGGCGGCCATGCCGGTGGGACGAGCGCCGGTGCCGGCGTCGGCGCGCGGCATGGGATGGGCGGCGGCGATGCGGGGTGTCTTGCTCATGGAAGCTCCGCCGCACCGCGCGCGCCGTTGTCCAGGGTGCCTGCCGCCGCGGTCTGCAGCGCGCGCACGATGACGCGACGGGCCAGCGGGATCTTGAAGGCATTCTGGCCTTGCGACACGGCGCCATCGAGCAGCACATCGGCCGCGCGGGCGAAAGCATCGTCATCGCAAGCGGCGCCGATCAGCGTGGCTTCGGCACTGGGATCGCGCCAGGGTTTGTGCGCCACACCGCCCAGGGCGATACGCGCCTGGTGGATGCGGCCCGTGTCGTCCAGGTCCAGCGCAGCGGCCACCGAGACCAGTGCGAAGGCGTAGGACAGCCGCTCGCGGATCTTGAGATAGACACTGTGCGCGGCGAAGGCACGCGCGTCGGGCAGATCGATCGAGACGATGAGCTCGTCGGCTTCCAGCGTGGTGTCGATCTCGGGCCGATCGCCGGGCAGGCGATGGAAATCCACGAAGGGAATGTGTCTTTGCCCGCGCACGCTGGCCACCACGACGACCGCATCCAGCGCGGCCAGGGCCACGCACATGTCCGACGGATGGGTGGCGATGCAGTGCTCGCTCGCCCCGAGGATGGCGTGGTATTTGGTCAACCCGCCGATGGCCGGGCAGCCACTGCCGGGCTCGCGCTTGTTGCAGGGCAAGCCGGGATCGTAGAAATACGCACAACGCGTGCGTTGCAGCAGGTTGCCCCCATTGCTGGCCATGTTGCGGATCTGCGGCGAGGCGGCGGCCAACATGGCGGCCGACAGCAGCGGATAGCGTTTGCGCACCTGCGGGTGATAGGCCGTGTCGGCATTGCGCGCAGTGGCGCCCAGGCGCAATCCGCCGTCGGGCAGCTCGGCAATCTCATCCAGTGGCAAGGCATTGATGTCGATCAACCGGGTCGGCTGGCTGATGTGCAGCTTGGCCAGGTCGAGCAGGTTGGTGCCGCCAGCGATCACGCGCGTGTCACCGAATGCCGCGGGCCGTGCCAGCTGCTGCAGCGCGTCGTCCACGCTGGTGGCGGTCTCGAATCGAAACGGATTCATGCCGGCACCGTGCCAGGCACCCAGGGCGTGGGCTCGAGCGGATCCCCGCCGTGCTGTTCGGGCGCCAGTACCGACATCACCGCGTCGGTGATCTGCGGATAGGCACAGCAGCGGCAGATATTGCCGCTCATCAGCTCGCGCACTTGTGCACGGGTCTGCGCCTGTCCCTCGTTGATCAGCCCTACTGCCGAGCACAGCTGGCCTGGCGTGCAGTAGCCGCACTGGAAGGCATCGTGTTCGATAAAGGCGCTTTGCAGCGGGTGCAGCGCTTCTGCCTGCGCCAATCCCTCGACGGTCGTGATGTCGGCGCCGTCCTGCATGACGGCCAACGTAAGGCAACTGTTGATGCGGCGCCCCCCCACCAACACAGTGCAGGCGCCGCACTGGCCGTGATCGCAGCCCTTCTTGGTGCCGGTCAGATCGAGGTGCTCGCGCAGCAGATCCAGCAGGCTCACCCACGCTTCGACCTCGACGGCGATGGCACGCCCGTTGAGACGCAGGTGGATGCGATGCACGCTGGACACCAACACGGCGCGAGGCTCGACCTCGGCACGGGGATCCGGGGGCGGCGGGGAGAGCAGGTTCATGGCCACTGCACGCGGGCATGGGCGTTGCTGCGCAACGGCAACCGCAGCAACGGCGACCACAGGCCTTGCTCGCTCATCGTCAGCTCACCCACGACATCGACGATGCGCCAGCGCGGGTCGTAAGGACGATGCGTGGTGACCCAGACGGCGAAGGCGATCGCCAGTTGCGGACCTTCGAACCAGCGCACGCCGCGCGAATCGCGGCCGCTGCCCTGGAAGCGGTGGGCGGCATAGTCCGGCACGGCCCGTTCCAGCAGCGCTGCGGCATCGAGCAATGACAACGTGCCCAGATCGGCGCGCGAGAACGCGGCCAGCAATCGGCGCTTCCAATCCCGTTCGGTCATCGGTGCTTTGCGGCGCAGCACGCGTCGAGGGCGGTGTTCATCGATCGGATGGGCGGCCATGGCGGACTCCGGCGCGGTCGATGCGCGGCTGGCGACGGTGCAGGGACGGCGCTGGGCCGCGTTGAAGGCCACGCTAGACAGCGTTGGGTTAACAGTGGCGCTAGGTGGGGTGAATGCCTTGCATAGGCGTGCGGTGGCTGCCCTTAGCAATCCTCAGGCCATCGTCACCCGTGGGCCGCCGACCCTGGCCCGCTGCCCCTCGCAAATCCCTGGCTCGAAAACGGTGCACATGTAGCAACGCTCGCGGCGGCGACTGAGTGTTTTTCCTCTTTTCCCCGGAGTGATCACCACACACCGCCGTGCGCTTCCGCGCCGCCTATCAGCTGTTTGTTGCCAACGCATGAAATCCCTGCTACTCCTTGTTGCAGTGCAGCAAAGCGGCCTGGGGAGGCCTGCTGCACGTCGAAATATTCCAGGAGAAAGCCACCGCACCACCACCTCCACGCTCTGCAAGGGGACGCACGCATGCGCAGGAAATCATTTCCGTACTCGCAACTTCCGAAAGCGAAATTGGCGTCTGCAGTCACCTGGGCCCTCGCCGCCGTACTGGCGGGCGGCCAATCCCATGCGGCCTATGCCGCCGAGCCCGAAGCACCCCCGGCGGGTAGCACTTCGCCCACCACCCTGGACACCGTGTCCGTGCTGGGCAGTCGCAGCCAACCGCGTTCGGTGGCCTCTTCCGCGGTCCCGATCGATATCATCAGCGGCGCGGAATTCCGCAACCAGGGCGCCACCGACGCGCTGGACCAATTGCGCGTGCTGGTGCCCTCTTTCAACGTCAGCACGATCCCCATCGACGATGCCGCCAGCCTGATCCGGCCGGCCAACCTGCGCGGCCTGCCACCGGACAACACCTTGGTGCTGGTCAACGGCAAGCGCTTCCATCGCTCCGCCGTCATCACCTTTTTGGGCCATGGCTTGTCCGATGGCGCACAGGGACCGGACCTGTCGGTGTTCCCCTCGTTGGCCCTGGACCAGGTGGAGGTTTTGCGCGACGGCGCGGCTGCGCAATACGGCTCCGACGCCATTGCCGGGGTCATCAATTTCAACCTCAAGCGCCTGGACCATGGGGGCACCGCCGAGGTGTTCACCGGCCAGTTCTACCAGGGCGATGGGCTGACCACGCAATACTCGGCGCAGATCGGCCTGCCATTGACCTCGCGCGGCTTCGCCACGTTGACCGCCGAGTGGCGCGAGGCCGACGACACCTCGCGCAGCGTGCAGCGCGCTGATGCGGGCGCCGCGTCGGCGGCCGGCTACCCCGACGTGAAGGATCCGGCGCAGATCTGGGGCTCGCCCAAGGTGAAGGACGATCTGAAATTCGTCGCCAACCTGGGCGTCAGCGTCGATAGCGCGGACCTGTACCTGTTTGGCAATTACGCCAAGCGACGCGTCGATGGCGGTTTCTATTTCCGCGATCCGACCTCGCGCTCGGGCGTGTATTCCAACGACGGTGGGGACACCCTGCTGGTCGGCGACCTGACCGGCGCGGGCGGATGCCCATCCATCCCGCTGCGCGATGGCGGTGGCGGACTGCTGCCCTATGACACGGTAAGCGCCGCGGCCGGTGCGATGCCGGCCAATTGTTATTCGTTTCTGTCGTTGTTTCCCGGCGGCTTCACGCCGCGCTTTGGTGGCGACCTGGAAGACATGTCGGTGGTGGCAGGCGCGAAAGGCACCTGGGATAGCGGTTGGCACTGGGACGTGAGTGCGAGCTATGGCCGCAACGACATCGAGTTCTTCATCTACAACACGGTCAATGCGTCGCTGGGACCGGCCCAGCCCGAGGGTTTCCGTTTCAACCCCGGCGGCAACACCCAGACCGAGACCGGGCTGAATTTCGATGTCGGCAAGGACGTTGAAACCAGCTTCCTGGTGCAACCGCTGCGCTTGAGTGCCGGTGCGGAATGGCGCAAGGAAGCGTTCGAAATCATCGCCGGCGATGCCGCCTCCACCGCCATCGGTCCGCTGACCGACCAAGGCTTCGCGCTGGGTTCCAATGGCTTCAACGGGTTCAGCCCGCGCACCGCCGGCACGTTCGATCGCAAGAATTGGGCGGTGTATGTGGACCTGGAAGGCCAGGTGACCGATCAGTTGCTGTTGGCCGCCGCGGTCCGCCACGAGGACTACGACGACTTCGGCAGCACCACCAAGGGCAAGCTGACCGGGCGATTCGATTTCACCCAGGCATTTGCGATCCGCGGTGCGATCAGCACGGGCTTCCGTGCGCCTACGCCAGGCCAGGCCAATGTGAGCCAGATCAGCACGGTGTTTGCCGGTACCGGCCTGGTGGACATCGCCACCCTGCCGCCGACCAACCCGATCGCCGAGCTCAAGGGCGCGCGACCGCTTACCCCGGAGGAGTCGAAGAGCTATTCGCTGGGCGCGGTGTGGAACCAGGACGCCTGGCTGGTGACGCTGGATGGTTACCACATCGAGGTGGACGATCGCATCGCCCTGAGCACCAGCTTCGATCTGACCGACGCCGAGCGGGCTGCACTGGTGGCATCCGGCAATCCGGAGGCCGCCTCGATCTCGTCGGTGACGTATTTCGGCAATGCGTTCGATACCACCACCACCGGCGTGGACCTGGTAAGCAGTTATTCGCTCGAACAATGGGGTGGCGAGACCACCTATTCGCTGGCCGTCAACTGGAACCGCACGAAGGTCGATCGCTACAACGCCGACTTCGTCGATGAGGCGCGCGTGTACAAGCTGGAAAACTCGCTGCCCAAGACCAAGGGCTATTTCAGCATCAACCATCAGCGCCAGATCTTCCACGCCAACCTGCGGCTGGGGTACTACGGCTCCTGGTACGAGGACCATCTGGACAGCGGGGTGATCTCGGCGGCCGACGGTGGCCTGCCGATCTACGGCGACAGTTCGCTCATCGTGGATGCGGAAGTGGGCTGGAAATTCGCCTCGGGCCTGTACGTCAACGTCGGGGCGCAGACCCTGTTCGACAAGACGCCCGACATCAACCCTTGGGGCGACATCGCCGGTGCGAAGTATCCGGTGCATTCGCCGTACGGTTTCAATGGTGGCTTCTACTACGCACGCGTGGGCTGGCAGTTCTAGGCTTCGGCAAGGTGAGGCGCGTTGGCGGTGTCCCGGATCGGGGCCGGGACACCGCTGGCGCGGCAGGCCTGCGCGGCCTGCGACGGCGCGCCATGCGGGTTGCGCGTTCGGGCCCCACAGGCACCTGCCGAGCTGCGCCTGCGCCGTGGGCCATTCGCACTTTGCCTGGCTTGGTGTTGACGATCAGGATTTGACGATGACCACTTCCAGGTATTCCGCCGGCACCACCATCGACTGGCTGCCCGCTACGTTGGCACGTTCGAGCAGCTCGGTGATCGCCGCTTCCAGCTTGACCTGGCCCTCGGCATCGAGTGCGGCAAACGCCTTGTGGGTCGGGCCGTAATAACTGCGGAACATATGCAGGAAGTGCGCCGGCGAGGCATAGCGGAAGTTGAAGATGCGCCGCGTGCCACGAATGTCGGCGGCCTGCTTGCCGAACAGACGCGTGAGGTGGGGCTCGGTTCCCCACAGTGCGGGGGATTCCAGCCCCGGCGGTGGCGGCAGCTGGCGGCCAATCACCTTGAACAGTTGGCCGATGAACCCTTCAGGGGTCCAGTTGGCCAATCCGATCCGGCCACCGCTGCGGGTCACGCGCAGCATCTGGTCGGCGGTGCGCTGCGGATCAGGGGCGAACATCGCACCGAACGTGGACAGCACGACGTCGAACTGCCCATCGGCATAGGGCAGCGCTTCGACATCGGCTACTTCGAACGTCACCTGCAGGCCTTCGGCCGCAGCACGTGCGGCGCCGTTGTCCAGCAGCGCAGGCACGTAATCGGTGGAGGTGACTTCGGCAAAACGGCGCGCCGCGGCCAGGGTCGCATTGCCGTTGCCGGCGGCCACGTCCAGCACCTGTTCGCCGGCGCGCACATCGACCGCTTCGGCCAGGCACTCGCCCACGATCTGCAGTGTGGTGCCGATCACCGCGAAGTCGCCGCTCGCCCAGGTGGCCTGCTGGCGCTGCTTGATGACGTCGAAGTCGGGAGCGGCGACGGGCGTGGTGGTTTCTACGGCTTGCATGGGTGTGCCTGCGATCGGGTTGGGAGCGACCATTCTCGACAACCGCGTGCGAGGCAGCTCTGCCCGTTGTCCGGATGATTCGGCCCAACGTCCTGCATGTGCGACTGAATGGGTGGCGCTGCACGCGGGTCATTGGCTTGGCGCGATCGGTGTCCGGTTCCACTTGCCCTTTGCGTTGCGTAGTAATCACTTCACCAGAGAGGTGCGTGCGCGCCGTCGTTGTCGGACTTGCTTGCACGCGGTTTGATGAGCGAGGACATCCTGTCCGACGTGCTGCGTGCACTGCGCTTGCGCAGCGCGCTGTTCTACTACGTGACTTGCGGCGGCGATTGGATCGCGCAGGCACCAGCGTCGCGCGACATCGCCGCCGCCGTGATGCCCGATGCCGACCAGGTGATGGAATATCACGTCGTCACCGCTGGGGAATGCTGGGCGGCCATTGATGGACAATCCCCATTGAAGCTACGTCGCGGCGATGTGCTGATGCTGCCGCAAGGCGATGCCCATGTGCTGTCGAGCGCGCCGGGCAAGCTGGGGGATCCGGATATCGATTGGTATTACGAAATGCAGCAACAGCAGCGCCCGTTCCTGATCAGCTTGACCGACACGCTACCTGCCGGCGAGCCGCCGGCCGCCACGCTGGTCTGCGGTTTCATCGGCTGCGACCTGCGTCCGTTCAATCCGCTGATCGCGACGTTGCCGCGCATGCTGCACCTGCCGGCCAGCCACAGCAGCGGCTGGGGCGAGCAGTTCGTCCAACAGGCGGTACTGGAGTCCGGCCATCGTCGGCCGGGCAGCGAGGCGATCCTGGAACGCCTGAGCGAGATGTTGTTCGTCGATGCCGTGCGCCGACACCTGGAAACCCTGCCGGATCAATCCAAGGGCTGGCTGGCGGGGTTGCGCGATCGCCACGTGGGACGCGCCTTGACGCTGCTGCATGGAGCGCCGTCGGCGGATTGGAGCATGGACGAGCTGGGGCGCCAGGTGGGGCTGTCACGCTCGGCTTTGCATGAGCGCTTCGTCGAGCTGATCGGACAACCGCCGATGCAGTACCTGGCGCACTGGCGGATGCAGCTGGCGTCGCGACTGCTGCGCGACACGCCCGCCAGCGTGCTGACGATCGCGCTACGCGTGGGTTACGACTCCGAGGCCACGTTTGGCCGGGCGTTCAAGCGGATGGTGGGTTTGCCGCCGGCCACGTGGCGGCGGCGCCAGACCCGGGTACGCGACGCGAGCGTGCGGGCAGAGTGACCCAGTGCTGCGGGCATTCGTCAGTGGCGCAGCACGTGGGCGTCGATGAGCGCGCGCAGCGACTTCACCACTGCCGTCGCGTCGTCCTCGGCCACGTCGAACACGCCGTGTCGCAGCCCAGGGCCGCTGACGTGGAAATCGCTCAGCGTGGAATCGGAAAAGCGGTAACGGTGGATCGCGTATTGCGCACGGAACTCGACCAATTCGTTACGCGCGGCGACGGGCGATCCGGTGGCTTCAGACCTTCGCATGAGCGACGGGCTCGGCAACGGCGGCCGCCGCCTCCGGATGGGTGCGCCGCAGGGGCGAATGACCCAGTTTTTCGATGACGCCACCGGCGGCCTGGAACGCCTCTACGTCGGACTTGATCGAGGCATCGGTGACGCGCGGCGGTTCGTGCTTGTCGGAACGGTAGTGGGCAAGGCGGGGCTGCATGACCTGGCTCCTGGAGGAAGGTGAAAGGAGGCCGGCGGCCCGGGTGGGGTTCCGTCTGGCATCGCACGTGCTTGCTTAACGGCAAGCGCCGCGTTCAACCCCAAGATACCCCGTAATGGTCAAGGCGTGGTGAGGGGGGCCTTACGCCCTTCCACGAGAGCGTCGCCGCGGGACGCCCGCCAGGCCCAGCCGCATCGGTAGCGCAGGTCCTTTCGGCGGCAGCGCGGGTGTCAGATCCAGCCGCGCCGGCGGAAAAACACCAGCGGCACCACGATGCTCAGCCCGATGGCCGTCAGCGCAATGGCGTAGCCGTGATGCCAGTGCAGCTCGGGCATGCTCGCGAAATTCATGCCCCAGACCCCCACCAGCACCGTGGGCGGGATGCCGACCACCGAGGCGATGGCCATGACTTTCATGACTTCGTTCTGGTCCATGTTGATCAGGCCCAGCACGCTGTCGAGCAGGAACTCGATGCGATCGCCCAGTTGCTGCTCGAACTCGCTGAGCGAGGCCAGGTCCTTGTGGATCAGCTTGATGCGCTTGTGCACGGTGTCGTCGCCAAACCACTCAGGCATGGCCTCGTCGAGGAAGTTCACCATGCGCAGCAGGCCGTGCAAGGTGTTGTGCAGTGCGCCAATGCGACGGCCCATCGCACCGACGTCGTTGAGCATGCGCTCCAGGTGGCGCGTGGCGCGCCGGCCCTTGGGGTGGTTGAAGGCTTCGCGCGAGCTCTCGCTCATGGTGCTTTCCAGCGATTCGAGCAGGTCGGCCAGCTTGTCGACGATGTGCTCGATCACCCGCAGGAACAGATCCACCGAGCCCACGCAGGGGCTTCGGTCCAGGTCGGCTTGCAAGGTGTCCAGCGCATCGAGTGCGTATTCGCGCTGGACCACCAAGGCAGTGGGCGACACCACGAACCCCAGCGGCGCGACCCTGTGCTCGGTCTCGTACTGAAAACGCGGCAGGTTGAGCACCAGCGCCGCGCCTTCGAACCGCACCCGGCTACTGAACTCGATTTCGCTGATGCGGGCCCGGTCGGGAATGACGAACCCGACGTGCTGCGCGGCCTGCGCCAGCTCCTGGTCGGTGGGCTGGCACAGGTCGACGAAGCGCACGGCGTCGGGGCCGGTGCCCCCAAGCAATTGGCAATGCAGCATGGAGGTGGCGATTGCGAGGGAGACGACCGCATCGTCCGGCCGTGCCAGGCTGCCGTCAATGGCCCGGCGTGGCGGTTTCACGTGCCGCGGCCAGCACCAGGGCGGCCACGTCGTCCGGATGCGACACCATCACCACGTGCGAGGCACCCGGCACGACCACGGTGCGCTTGGCATGCGCGCGCTTGGCCATGAAGTCCAGCGCCGCCAGCGGGATGTTGCGGTCCTGGTCACCATGGATGAACCAGGACGGCACGCCGCGCCACGATGCCACGCGGGCGGCCTCGTTCAACGCCGCCTCGGTCACCGGTCGCTGGGTGACGGCCATCAACGCGGCGTCGGCCGCCGATACATCGGCCGCGAACTGTGCATGGAAGCGTTCGGGCAGGATGTACAGATCCTTGCCGCCGCCGCTCAACGACACCGGCGGTGCCAGGGCCGGGCCCAAGGTGCTGCCGGGGAACTTGCCCGACAATCCGGCCGCGGTTTCGCCGGGCTCGGCAGCAAAAGCGGCAACAAACACCAGCGCCCGGATCTGCCGGTTTGCTGCGGCGACCTCGCCGATCACCAACCCGCCGTAGGAGTGCCCGACCAGCACCACCGGTGCGTGCAACGCGTCGATGACATCGCCGAGGTAGCGCGCATCTTCGGCCACGCTGCGCAGCGGATTGGCCACTGCGACCACGCGATAGCCTGCTTCCTGCAGGCGGCTGGCAACGCCGTTCCACGAAGATGCGTCGGCGAAGGCGCCGTGGACCAGCACTACGACGGGTTTATCTGCCGCGTGCGCCAAGGGAGTGAGGATCAGCGCGGCAAGCAGCGACAGACAGGCGATGAATCGGTTCATTGGAGAAGATTCCTTGGGGGTGGGGGTCTTGTGCGGGACCCGACGTGGGGGGTCGTGCGAATCACTGTGGCCCGCCCTCGCCGCCTGCGGCAGGCACGGCAGTGCTGAGTGCCTGATTCGCACGCGCCAGCGGATTGGGATGGTTGACGCGCGGTATCCGGATCGAGCCGTTGAGATACCCATCCAGCCACTGTGCGAAGGGCGTGGTGCCGAACAACGCCGGGGCATCCGGGGTGAGCGTGTCGTCGTGGAGCTCGCCGTCGTAATAGCGCACCGTCGGATCGGCAACCACGGGGCGATCGTCCTGGTAGCTGTACATCACCCACTCCACCAGTTCGCAGAGTCGATAGCGCTCGGGCCCGGCCATCTCCAGGGTGCACTGCGCTGGCCGTGCCACCACCAGTTGGGCCAGCACGTCGGCCACGTCGTTGGCGGCCACCGGTTGCACCTGCGCCGGCGACAACCGCACCAGGTCGCGCCCGCTGCCCGGCGGAATGATGTTGGCCATGAACTCGTAGAATTGCGTAGCCTGCAGCAGGGTGTAAGGCACCCGTCCCTGTCCGACCAACTGTTCCTGGATCGCCTTGGCGCGAAAATACGCGCTGGTCTGCAGTCGCGGCGTGCCGACCACCGACAAGGCCAGGTAGTGTTGAACGCTTGCCCGTTCGGCGGCGGCCAGCAGGTTGTCGCTGGCACGCCGGAAGAAGTCGCTGACCAGCGGATCTTCGAATGAAGGTGCGTTGGTCACATCCACCAATACCTGCGCACCGCGCAACGTTTCATCCAGTCCCTGCCCGGTCACCGCATCCACCCCGGTGCGGCGCGAGGCGGCGATCACTTCGTGTCCTTGCAGCGAGAGCCGATCGGTCAATTTGGAACCGACCAGGCCGCTGCCTCCCATCACCACGATCTTCATGATGCGCTCCTGTCGGTTTACAACACGATGGGACTGGCCGACGCGGCTATCGCAGGCACGTCGGCTTCGCCCAGCAACTGGCGCAGATCGACCTCGATGCCAGTGCAGATCTGCGAGATGGGAATGTCGTTGGCGCCGCCTTCAAACGGGTTGGCGCTGCTGTCGCCCACCTGGTCCAGCGAGGCATACATCCACGACACCAGCACGCTGAGCGGGATCGCCAACCAGGCCATCTGCCCGGCGAGTGCACCGCCCACCACGGCATTCATCGGCACCAGCAGGTCGATCATGCCCAGCGGCAGCAACAGGCACAGGATGCGTACGAAGATGGCGTTGATGATCGCGTACTGACGCGGGTACGGATAATTCTTGAGCCGCTCGCTCTTGGCCTGCTGGTCGTGGAATTCGCGCAGCACCTTTTGCAATTCGACGAAGCTGCCCACCGGAATTCTCCCGGCCTGCAACATGGCCTTGAGCGATTCGCTTTGCAGGCCCAGTACCTCGGTGGCCTTGCCGGGCGCGATCAGGATGCGGCTCTTTTCCTCGGGCGACACGTACTTGGCGATCTCGGCTTCCAGGGCGCGCTCGCGCTCCGGCACCTGGAAATGCTTGCGGTATTCCACGCTGGGGGCCTGCTTCTGGGTTTCCCAGGCCTTGCTGTCGCGCATCTGGTAGCGCAGCGAGGTCAACCACGCCAAGTGGCGATAGACCAGTCGACGCGAGTCATCACCGTCGGACAGGTAATCGCGACTCATGGCGCCCCATAGCCGGCTCATGGCGGTAATCGAGGCCCACACCTGTTGCGCTTCCCACAGCCGGTTGTAGGTCTGGGTGTTCTTGAAGCCGGCGGTGAGGGCCACGGTGGTGCCGAGCAGGAAGATCACACTCCACGGCACGGCCAGCCAGTGCCAGCCGGCGAGTTGGTAGAGGGCTACCAGGGCGATGTTGAGGACGACCAGCCAGTACAGCGAGCGACGGGTCCAGAAAACGAATTCGGTGAATTTGTAGGAACGGCCGGCATACATGGCGAGGTCTCCTGCGAGGTTTGCCGCGGTGGGGCGCGAAAAAAAGGTGATGGCGGTGGGTGGCGCGAGGTCGGCAATGGGCGACGCGTCGTGCGTGGTGGCTTGTGGGCGATGAGCGATGGACGGCGTAGTCGGGCCAGGCACTTGCCAATAGCGCGTGGACGCCACGCTCACGCCAGGGCGGGCTGGGGTTGGTCTTCCTCTTCATGGATGGCGGCGCGCACGTGGAGGTCCTCGAACATGCGCTCCAGGAAGCGCAGCAAATGCGGGAACGCTTCGAGTTCGATGTCCTGGTGCAGGGCCCAGCGCAGCATGACGAACAGGTAGGGGTCGGCGATGGAGCGCTGCGCCGCCAGCCAGTGGCGGCCGGCCAGGTGTTGGTCGATACGCTGCAGGTGGACGCCAACGTGCTCGCGCGCCTGCTCGGCGATGGCATCGAGCAAGGCCTCCGAGCGCATGGGCGGCGGCAGGACGCGTGCTGGCGAGAAGATCGGCTTGAAAGCGCCGTGCACATCCGAGTTGAGGTAGGCCAGCCAGCGCAGTATCTCGATGCGCCCTTGCAGGCTGCCATCGCCGAGCAGGCCGGCTTCGGGGCGCAGCTCTGCCAGGTACTGCAGGATGGCGGCGTTCTCGGTGAGTACGAGGTCGTCGTGCAGCAGCAGGGGAACGTTGCCGTTGGGATTCAGGCGCAGGTAGTCGGGCGACTTGATCGCTTCGGGGCTGATGCGCACGGCGTGGTGTGCGATGCCGGTCCACTTCAGCACGATGTGGTCGGCCAGTGAGCAGGCGCCGGGAAAGTAATAGAGCTTCATGTGCGTTCCGGTGGGCGGTTGGAGGTGGTAGCGGGGCCGGAATGCTTTCCGTCCGCCGTCCTGTCGTGTGGTTGATCGGTTGTCGCGGGGACACCGCGCCGACGTGGGTTTGTCCCGTGCACGAACGGATGGAAAGTGCACGCCCGTTTACAGCCGCCTCGACAGGCTGGCATCCGTCATCTTCGTTACGACGGACGGAAAGCAGGGATCACCGCTTGCGACGGCCGGGCAGCCGGTGGCCGTCGGGGTAGAGGCTAGGCGTGTGGGGTGTGGGGCGGTAGAGGGGGTGAGGGACGCAGGGTGTTGTTTTGGGCGCAACAATGGGGGGGCTTGCGCTTGCGCTTGCGCGGCAGCTGCGGCGGCGGCGGCTGCACTTGCGGTTGCGGTTGCGGTTGCGGTTGCGGTTGCACTTGCGCTTAGGCTTTCGGTTGCGGTTCGGCGGCCCACTTATGTCGGTCTTCTCCCTTTTGCTGGCGCTTTTGGATCGCGGCTTGCGAGTTGGGTTTTTTTGTTGAGGGCGCGGATGGTGTGGGCGGTTGGTTTTAAGTACTTACGGTGCGGGCCCCGTCCTGTCGGGATGGTGTGTCGCGGTTCGAGCGGCCATCCATGGCCGCACTCACCGCACGTGGGCCATCCATGGCCCACTGA
>DASWQJ010000042.1:0-14568 GCA_036403795.1 Stenotrophomonas sp. | reverse complement strand
TGGCACCCGTGCGTCTTGATATAGAGCTTGCCGCGCGCCCCGCCGGGGATGGCTGGACGAATCGAGGGCAGGGGTACCAGGCCAGGGGCAGGCGCGGGGACATCCACGACGGGCGTGGCAAGAATTTCAGGGGCGGGCGTCCCGGGCATGGCGCTTATTCCAGACGGGTGGCAGGCAGTACGACCGGAACCGGTCGCGCGAAGCTCGACATTGTAACGCGGCAGGCAGCCCGGGCCCGGGCGTGACGGGAACCCCAGCGGCAGGGGCAGGGCGCGCCGGCCCGAATCAGGCGACGGTCACGCCGCGACCGCGACCGCCGGTGCCGATGCCGGGGCCGGGCGGGGACCACGACCGCGACCGCCAATGTCGGGGGTCGCGAGATCGGTCGACGGCGCAGGGGACGCTTCCGACGGCCCAGGCGGCGGCGCATCTGGCACTTGGCACGCCCCCCGCCAGCCCGGATACTCGCCGCCATGAAGGGGATGTTGGGGATCATGGGCCTGCTGCTCGCCATCACGCTGCCGGTTGCACCGGCCAGCGCGGGCACCGTATACAAATGCGTTGGCAGCGACGGCATCCCCAGCTACGTCAGCAAACGCCAGGCCGGCGCCAGCTGCAGCGTCGTCGGCTCTTTCAACAACAACAGCAAACGTCGCACCGCCGCGCCCGCGCGACCGGCCAGTACCCTGGCGCGCGCCACACCGGCCGCGGTCACCGCGCCCGCCAGACCGGCCAGCGAAAGCCGCACGTCGTCCGCCAGCCTCGGCATCCCCGATCCGGCCGCACCCGCCAACACACCGTCCGCCATTGCCGCCAGCCTGGCCCCGAAAGCGATCGCCCTGGCGCCCGCGCCCGCGGCCCCCGCGCGAAGCACCACGCCCCCGCGCCGCGTCATCAGCGGCCAGGTCTACTCCTACCTGCAGGACGGCGTGCGCCACTACACCAGCGCACGCCCCACCCAGGTGGCCAGCATCGAAGGCCTGCGCACCATCCGCTACAGCTACATCGAGACCTGCTACGCCTGCGGGCTCAATCCCGGCGTCAATTTCGGCGCCGTGCGCCTCAATACCAACGCCTACTCCGGCGAGATCGCCGCCGCCGCCCGCGAGTTCGGCGTCGACGAATCCATCGTGCGCGCCATCATCCATGCCGAGTCGGCCTACAACCCCACCGCACTCAGCCGCGCCGGCGCGCAGGGCCTTATGCAACTGATGCCCGCCACCGCCCGGCGCTTCGGAGTCAACGATTCCTATGATGCAGCGCAGAACATCCGCGGCGGCGTGCAATACCTGTCGTGGCTGATGAAGCGCTTCAACGGCAACCTCACCCTGGCCGCCGCGGGCTACAACGCGGGCGAGGGCGCGGTCGATCGACACGGCGGTGTGCCGCCCTACAGCGAGACCCAGCGCTATGTACAGCGCGTCGGATTGCTGGCCGATCGGTACCGTGGCGCACTGGCCTCGGCTCATTAGTCGCTGCGTCCTGCCAACGCCGTCACTGATCCAAGTGGTCGGTGTGCATTGTCTGGCCATTAAGCATTCCGCTACACTCGGCCCGGATTCATTCGCGGCTCGACCCCCAGCGAGCCGCTGGCAGCCTCAAGCTACCTAAAAACAAGTATCGGAGAGCCGGATGGCGAACGATGGGGTAAACGAACCCGCCAACACGGGACGTCGTCGGTTTTTGACCGCGACAACCGCAGTGGTCGGGGCAGTAGGTGCAGGGTTTCTTGCAGTACCTTTCATAAAATCCTGGAATCCGAGCGCGCGCGCCAAGCTGGCCGGCGCGCCGGTGACCGCCGACATCAGCGCACTGCAGGAAGGCCAACGCCTGATCCTGGAGTGGCGCGGCCAGCCTATCTGGATCGTCAAGCGATCCAAGGCCACGCTCACCGCATTGCCGACACTGGATGACCGACTCAGGGACCCTCAGTCCGAGAATCGCGACCAGCAGCCGGCGTATGTGCTGAAGAATCCGGAATTCCGCTCGATCAAGCCCGAGGTGTCGGTGCTGGTCGGCCTGTGCACCCATCTGGGCTGCTCGCCGGAAATGGTCGCCGAGATCCGTCCCGAGCCTTACGACGCGCAATGGAAGGGCGGCTACTTCTGCCCCTGCCACAAATCGCGCTTCGACATGTCCGGCCGCGTCTTCAACGGCGTGCCGGCTCCGATCAACCTGCTGGTGCCCCCCCACCACTACCAGGACGACAACACCATCATCATCGGCGTTGATCCCGCCGGCACCACCACGGGGGCAGCCTGAGCATGGCCAATATCCTTGTCCGTACCGCCAATGGCGTGTTCGACTGGGTCAACGAGCGCGCGCCCGGCCTGATGCCGGTCTACCGCAAGCACGTCAGCGAGTACTACGCGCCGAAGAACTTCAACATCTGGTACTACTTCGGATCGTTGGCGATGGTGGTGCTGGTCAACCAGATCGTGACCGGCATCTTCCTGACGATGCACTACAAGACCAACGCCGCCGAGGCGTTCGCATCGGTGGAATACATCATGCGCGACGTGGAGTGGGGCTGGCTGATCCGCTACATGCACAGCACCGGCGCGTCGCTGTTCTTCATCGTCGTGTACCTGCACATGTTCCGCGGGTTGATGTACGGCAGTTACCAGAAGCCGCGCGAGCTGGTGTGGATCCTGGGCATGCTGATCTACCTGGTGCTGATGGCCGAGGCCTTCATGGGCTACGTGCTTCCCTGGGGCCAGATGTCGTTCTGGGGCGCGAAGGTGATCATCTCGCTGTTCGGCGCGATACCGGTCATCGGCAACGGCCTGACCGAATGGATCATGGGCGACTACCTGCCCAGTGACGCCACCCTCAACCGCTTCTTTGCGCTGCATGTGATCGCACTGCCGCTGGTGTTGCTGCTGCTGGTCGTCCTGCACCTGGGCGCGCTGCACGAGGTGGGGTCCAACAATCCGGACGGCGTGGAGATCAAGAAGGGGCCCAAGGGCAACCGTTGGGATCCGGGCAAGCCGGCCGACGGCATCCCGTTCCATCCGTATTACACGGTCAAGGACATGGTGGGGGTCGGGTTCCTGTTGATCCTGGCGGCTTTCATCATCTTCTTCGCGCCCGGTTTCGGCGGCCTGTTCCTGGAACACGACAACTTCACCGAGGCCAACCGCCTGGTGACGCCAGAGCACATCAAGCCGGTGTGGTACTACACGCCGTACTACGCGATGTTGCGCGTGATCCCCAACAAGCTGGGTGGCGTGATGGTGATGTTCGCGGCCATCGCGATCCTGTTCCTGGTGCCCTGGCTGGACAAGGCCAAGGTGCGCTCGATCCGCTACCGCGGCTGGATGTCCAAGGTCGCGCTGGGCGTGCTGGTGGTGTGCTTTGTCTGGCTGGGCGTCATCGGTTCCGGTCCGGGCACCGACATCCACGAGACCTACATCGGACGCGTGCTGACCTTCCTGTACTTCGCCTTCTTCATCACCATGCCGGTGTGGACGAGGCTGGACAAGACCAAGCCGGTGCCGGAGCGGGTGACGACGCATGACTAAGACGACCTGGATGTCCTGTCTGGCCGGCGTCGCTGCGGGCCTGCTGCTGAGCGCCGGAGCCATGGCGGCCGAGGGAGGCCACCTGTTGCAGGCGGGCAATGACCTGGGCGACCGGGCCTCGTTGCAACGCGGTGCCAAGCTTTTCATGAACCACTGTTCGGGCTGCCACTCGCTGAAATACCTGCGCTATTCGCGCATGGCCAGCGACCTGGGGCTGAGCGAAGAAGAGGTGATGCAGAACCTCAACTTCACCGGTGCCAAGGTCGGCGAGCACATCGAGGCGGCCATGCCGCACGACGGCGCCACGAAATGGTTCGGCAAGGCACCGCCGGACCTGAGCCTGATCGCCCGTGTCCGTGGCACGGACTGGCTCTATACGTACCAGAAGTCGTTCTTCATCGATGCGGCGCGTCCGGTGGGCTGGAACAACCAGCTGTTCCCCAACGTGTCGATGCCCAATCCGTTCTGGGAGCTGCAGGGCGTGCAGCAGCCGGTTTACGGGGAGGCCGATGTTCCCGGCGCCGACAAGCCGGTGGTGGCGCTCAAGCTGGCGCAACCGGGCAAGTTGAGCCCGGCCGAGTTCGACCAGGTGGCGCGCGACATCACCAACTTCCTGGAGTACGCCGGCGAGCCGGCGGTGCTCAAGCGCCAGAGCATGGGCGTGTGGGTGGTGTTGTTCCTGGCGCTGCTGACCTTCCTGGCGTTCCTGGTCAAGAAGGAATACTGGAAGGACGTGCATTGATGGCCGCGGCGGCTGGGGCCGCCGCGCGTGGTCCGGGGCGCATGGCCGCTATTGGCTTTTGTGACGGCAACTTGCACACTCGGGAACCGGGGCGGCTGCTGGCAGTGGGTCGGCGGCGTCGATGCGACCGGCGGATTCCGGTTGTTGGAGAGCCTTGAATGGCGACGAGTGTGCGTATGCGGAATACCCTGACCCTGTTTTCTTCCACCGATGATGTGTTGTGCCATCGGGTCCGGCTGGTGCTGGCGGCCAAGGGCGTGACCTACGAGCTGGTGCCGGTGGATGCCCAGAACCCGCCGGAAGACCTGATCGACCTCAATCCGTACCACTCGGTGCCGACGCTGGTCGAGCGCGAGCTGGTGCTCTATGCGGCCTCGGTGGTCAGCGAATACCTGGACGAGCGCTATCCGCACCCGCCATTGATGCCGGTCGATCCGCTCTCGCGCGCGCGACTGCGCCTGGCGATGCTGCGCATCGAACACGATTGGGTGCCGCAAGTGCAGGCCATCCAGTTAGGCAACAAGACCCAGGCCGAAGCCGGACGCAAGCGACTCAAAGAGCTGCTTACCGCCTCGGTGCCATTGTTCAAGGCCAGCAAGTTCTTCCTCAATCCGGAAATGAGCCTGGCCGACTGCGCGATGGCCCCGATCATCTGGCGCCTGCCCGCCTTGGACATTCCGTTGCCCAAGGACGGCAAGTCGATCGAGGACTACGGCAACCGCATTTTCCGTCATCCGGGTTTCATCCGCAGCTTGACCGACCAGGAAAGAAAGCTGCGCGACATGCCAGGCTGATCCGCCTGTACCGTGCTGGACCGGCTGCCGGAAGCCGGGGCGCGAACGAGCGGCACGTACGCGTAAACTGTCGCGCTATGAGCGAAGAACTTTCCCGCATGACCAGCCATCGCCCGTACCTGTTGCGGGCCCTGGTCGAATGGATCAACGACAACCAGATGACGCCGCACCTGCTGGTCGACGCGGGCCTGCCGAACGTGCAGGTGCCCAACAGCGCGGTCAAGGACGGCCGGGTGGTGCTCAACATCGCCGAGCGTGCCGTCGTGCGGTTGAATATCGACAACGAGGGCATCAGCTTCACCGCGCGGTTTGGCGGCGTGAGCTTCCCCGTGCAGGTACCGATGTCGGCCGTGCTGGCCGTCTACGCCCGCGAGACCGGGCAGGGCATGGCACTGCCGGATGACCTGCCGGGCACCGGTGGCCCCGGTCCGGACGACGATGGCGAGCCGCCGAGCCCCGCCACCCCCGACGACACCCCGCCGGCCAAGCGCCCGCATCTGCGCGTAGTGAAGTAACCGGGCCGGGCGCACCGATGCGCCCACGCCCCGCCAGCCCCACCCCTGCGCCGCTAGTGCTCCAGATCCTGTGCATCCGGGCGCAACGGCGTCACCGTGGCCATCGAGGGGCCGGTGAAAGCCACCAGTTCGCCGCCACGCAGCACCAGCCGACCGCTCTGGCGGTCGATGCCATCGTGTGAGTAGTCGAAGCGGAAAGTGCGCTCCAATCCCAGCCAGCCGCTGGGCAAGCGGGACACCCGCACGCCGGTGGCGTGCACGCTTTGGTCCAGCCATTGCACGTCGGCGGCCCGGCAGGCATTGCGGCCCAGTACCTCGGCCCGTTCGGCCGCCGCCCGCGACGAATTGAAATACGCAAACGCCGCGGCGCCGAAAATCATCGTCAGGATCAGGATCATCGCGGCACTGTGCCAGCCCCTCCGGGCGGCGGCAATCGGCGGTGGCCGCGGGTCGGTAGCGGCGGCAGCCGTGGCGGGCGAGCCTGAATGGGTTCATCGGCACCGGGGCCACCACGTTGGAGCCGGGGCTTCGGCCCCCATCTCTAATATCCGGCCGCGTGGCGAGTAGGCTCCCCGTGGCACCGCTCCGAGGCCCCGCATGCATCCGGTCCTGCGCCAGTTCCATCCCGTCACCGCGCACTGGTTCCAGCGCAGCTTCGCCG
This sequence comes from Stenotrophomonas sp., assembly GCA_036403795.1. Taxonomy (GTDB): domain Bacteria; phylum Pseudomonadota; class Gammaproteobacteria; order Xanthomonadales; family Xanthomonadaceae; genus Stenotrophomonas_A. Next base: position 8,332 of record DASWQJ010000042.1, on the reverse strand, counting down.
CGCCCACCGCCGCGCAGATCGCGGCTTGGCCGCAGATCGCCGCTGGCCGCCACACGTTGGTGGCCGCGCCCACGGGCTCGGGCAAGACCCTCACCGCGTTTCTGGCGGCCATCGACAGCCTGCTGCGCGAAGGCCTGGAGCACGCGGGTGAGCTGCCCGCCGAGACCCGCGTGGTCTACATCTCGCCGCTCAAGGCGTTGTCCAACGACATCCACCTCAATCTCGAAGCGCCCCTGCAAGGCATCCGCGCACTGCTCGCCGAGCAAGGCCTGCCCGACGTGCAGATCCGCACCGCCGTGCGCACCGGCGACACCCCGCAGCGCGAGCGCGCCGCCGCGCGCCGGCACCCGCCGCACATCCTGGTGACCACGCCCGAGTCGCTGTACGTGCTGCTGGGTTCCGAATCCGGAAGGCAGTCACTGAGGCATGTCCGCAGCGTGATCGTGGATGAAATCCACGCAGTGGCCGACGACAAACGCGGCTGCCATCTGGCCCTGTCCCTGGAGCGCCTGCAACACCTGGTCGCGGGGCCGCTGGTGCGCGTCGGCCTGTCGGCCACCCAGAAACCCATCGAACAGGTCGCCCGTTTCCTGGTTGGTGCCGGCAGCGTCCGCGACGGCGTTGCCGACTGCGCCATCGTCGATATCGGCTATGCGCGCCAACGCGACCTGGCCTTGGTGCTGCCGCCCACGCCGTTGCTGGCGGTCATGTCCAACGACCAATGGCAACAGGTGTATGCGGAAGTGGCCGAGTTGGCGCGGGCACACCGAACCACCCTGGTCTTCGTCAACACACGACGCATGGCCGAACGCGCGGCGCGGCACCTGGGCGAGTTGTTGGGCAACGATCGCGTGGCGGCCCATCACGGCAGCCTGGCGCACGACACGCGGCTGGCGGCCGAGCGCCGCCTCAAGGCCGGCGAGCTCACCGTGCTGGTGGCCACCGCCTCGCTGGAACTGGGCCTGGATATCGGCGATGTGGATCTGGTGTGCCAACTGGGCTCGCCACGTTCGATCGCGACCTTCCTGCAGCGCGCCGGCCGATCGGGACATGCCGTGGGCGGCACCCCCAAGGCGAGGCTGTTCCCCGCCTCGCGCGATGAACTGGTCGAATGCGCCGCGTTGCTCGATGCGGTGCACCGCGGCGAGCTGGACGCATTGCGCATGCCCTCGGCGCCGATCGACGTGCTGGCCCAGCAGGTGATCGCCGAGACCGCGTGCGAGGACTGGGACGAGGACGCGCTGTTCGCCCTGGTCACGCGTGCCTGGCCCTACGCACAATTGCCGCGCGCGCGATTCGATGAAGTCGTGCGCATGTTGTCCGACGGTTTCAGTACGCGGCTGGGCCCGCGCGGCAGCTACCTGCATCGCGATGCGGTGCACCGCCGGCTGCGTGCGCGACGAGGCGCGCGCATGACGGCGCTCACCTCCGGCGGCACCATTCCCGAGACGGGGGACTACTCGGTATTGCTGGAGCCGCAGGCCGAGAACATCGGCACGGTCAACGAGGACTTCGCCGTCGAGAGCCTGGCCGGCGACGTGTTCCAGCTCGGCAATGCCAGTTACCGCATCCTGCGCGTGGAGCCCGGCAAGGTACGCGTGGAGGACGCGCGCGGGGCGCCGCCGAACATTCCCTTCTGGCTCGGCGAAGCGCCGGGCCGCACCGATGAACTGTCCGCCGCGGTTTCGCGACTGCGCGACGAGGTGGCGGCAAAGCTGGCGGACGTCGGCAGGGCGGCCACGCAGCAGTGGCTGGAACAGGCGTGCGTGCTGAGTCCGGAGGCGGCAAGCCAGCTGCTCGACTACCTGGCGCAGGCCGCCATCGAGCTGGGTGCGATGCCCACCCAGCAATGCATCGTGATGGAGCGATTTTTCGACCAGAGCGGTGGCACCCAGTTGGTCATCCACACGCCCTTTGGAAGCCGCATCAATCGTGCCTGGGGTTTGGCGCTGCGCAAGCGATTTTGCCGCACGTTCAACTTCGAACTGCAGGCTGCCGCTACCGAAGACGCCATCGTGTTGTCGCTGTCGACCAGCCACAGCTTCGACTTGATCGAGGTCTCGCGCTATCTGCATTCTGCTTCGGCCGAGCATGTGCTGGTACAGGCGTTGCTCGACGCGCCACTGTTTGGCGTGCGCTGGCGCTGGAACGCCACCAACGCCATGGCACTGCCGCGTTTTACCGGCGGTCGCAAGGTCGCGCCACAACTGCAGCGCATGAAATCCGAAGACCTGCTGGCCACGGTGTTCCCCGACCAGGTGGCCTGCGCAGAGAACCTGGTGGGCGAACGGGAAGTGCCCGATCATCCGCTGGTTGCCCAGACCCTGGACGACTGCCTGCACGACGCGATGGATACCGAAGGCTGGCTGGCGCTGTTGCGCGGACTGGAGACCGGACGCATCCAGGTGGTGGCGCGCGACCTGGCCGCACCGTCGCCGCTGGCCGCCGAGGCGCTCAACGCGCGGCCCTATGCCTTCCTGGACGACGCACCGTTGGAAGAACGGCGCACCCAGGCCGTGCAGAACCGGCGCTACCAGGATCCGCAGTCTGCCGACGACCTGGGTCGGCTGGATGCCGAAGCGATCGCCGCGGTGCGTGCCGAAGCATGGCCGCAGCCGCGCGACCGCGAAGAAATGCACGAAGCCCTGGCATCGCTGGGAATGCTGACAGCCGCCGAAGTGGCCGCGGAATCGGGATGGTCGCAGTGGCTCGATGAGCTCGCCGGCGAAGGGCGCGCCACGTGCCTGTGCGAGGGCGAACGCCAGCTCGGATGGGTCAGCGTGGAGCGACTGGAGTCCGTGGCGCCGCTGTATCCCTCGTCTTTGCCGCAACCCGCCTTGCAGGTGCCGGCCGATTGCCGCGTGGCCGATTGGCAGGCCGATGAAGCGCTGCGCGAGTTGTTGCGCGCGCGGCTGTCCGGACTAGGCCCGATCCCCATCGATACCCTGGCCCTGCAACTGGCATTGCCTGCGCCGGACATCGTGCAGGCACTGCAGGCGCTGCGTGGCGAAGGCTATGTCATGGCCGGCCTGTTCACGCCGGGCGTGGAGGCCGAGCAGTGGTGCGAGCGACATCTGCTGGCCCGCATCCATCGCTACACCCTGGGCCGGCTGCGCCGCGAAATCGAACCGGTCGCGCCGCGCGATTACGCGCGCTTCCTGTTCCAGTGGCAGCACCTGGACGACGCTGCGCGCGTGGCGGGTTCGGAAGCCCTGGCCGGTGTGTTCGGCCAACTGGAGGGATTCGAAGCGCCGGCGGCGACCTGGGAGAACGAGTTGTTGCCCGCACGCATGCACGATTACCAGCCCCACTGGTTGGATGAGCTGTGCACGTCGGGCCGGTTGTCCTGGCGACGCCTGCGGCCTGCCCCCGGCACGCGCGGCGTGAGCGCCAGCCTGCGCGCGACGCCGATCGTGCTGTTGCCGCGCCGCGAAGGCGCGCGCTGGCAGCGGATTGCCGGGGCCGGCACCGATGATCCGGCGCCGTTGGGGTCGCGTGCGCAGCGGGTGGCCGATTTCCTGGCGGCGCATGGCGCCAGCTTCTTCGACGAAATTGCAGATGGACTGCACCTGATCGCCACCGAGCTGGAAGATGCGTTGGCCGAGTTGGTGACCCGTGGGCGCCTGCATTGCGACAGCTATGCCGGCTTGCGGGCGCTGTTGGTGCCCGCGTCCAAGCGACCTTCAGCGTTGTCGCGGCACCGGCGGCGCGCCTCGTTGACCGGCATCCGCGATGCCGGTCGCTGGGCACCGCTTCGCGCCATGCCGCTGGAGGAAACCATCAGTGAGGGCCAGGCGCGCGGCGAAGCCGTGGAGCACATCGCCAAGGTATTGCTGCGTCGCCACGGCGTGGTCTGCTGGCGGATGCTCGAGCGCGAGGCATCGTGGTTGCCGCCGTGGCGCGAATTGCTGCGGGTCTATCAGCGGTTGGAAGCGCGCGGTGAGATACGCGGCGGACGTTTCATCACTGGCCTGTCTGGCGAACAGTTCGCCCTGCCGGAGGCGATTGGTCTTTTGCGCGAAGTACGCCGACAGCCTTCGCACGGGCAGTGGGTCTGCGTGTCGGCCTGCGATCCCGCCAATTTGCTCGGCAGCGTGCTGGCCGGCGAACGCATCGCCAGGGTGCCCGGCAATCGCGTGCTGTATCGCGATGGCTTGCCGGTGGCCAGCTGGGCGGCCGATGCCTTCGTGGCATTGGCCGCGCTGGATCCGGCTACGGAAGCAGAGGCACGGCAGCGACTGGGTGGACGCGCGTTCTTGCGCTCGCCAGAGTTTCGAATGCATGTAGACACGACGGAAGATTGACCGCTGCGAGGCTGGCTGCGACGCCGTGTCGCAGCGGATTGCCGGGTCGAAAGATGTAGCCTTTTTACATCTTAAGAGCGACCCAGGAGTGCCTGCATGTTGAGCCAGTCGATCCGCGACCAAGTTCGCGCCACCGCACCGTTGCTGCAGCGGGACGGTGAAACGTTGACCCGGCACTTCTACGCGCGGATGTTCCGCGGCAACCCGGAACTGCGCGAGATCTTCAATCAGGGCCACCAGCACGGCGGCCAGCAACAGCGAGCGCTCGCCGCCGCCGTCGCAGGCTACGCCGAACACATCGACGACCCTTCCGTGCTGGCACCGGTGATCACCCGCATCGTGCACAAGCACGTGAGCTTGGGCGTACGCGCCGAACACTACCCGGTGGTGGGTGGCCACTTGTTGGCCACGATCCGCGAAGTGCTGGGCGCGCTGGCCACCGATGCGCTCATGGATGCCTGGACGGCCGCCTACGGCCAGTTGGCCGATCTGCTCGTGGCCGAGGAGGCGCGCCTGTACAACGAAACCGCGCAGCGTCCTGGGGGTTGGACCGGTTGGCGTTCCTTCCGGGTGGCCACGCGTCGCCAGGAGAGCGTGGAAATCGTGTCCTTCGAGCTCATTCCCGCCGACGGCGGTCGCGTGCCCCCGTACGTGCCCGGCCAGTACGTGTCGGTGCGGGTGTTCGTGCCCGAGCTCGGCCTGGCGCAGGCGCGTCAATACAGCTTGTCCGATGCGCCGGGCAGCGACCGGCTGCGCATCTCGGTCAAGCGTGAGCGCGGCGCCGGGGCTTCGCCAGACGGCAAGGTGTCCGGCGTGCTGCATGCCTGCTTGCAAGAAGGCGACATCGTCGAGATGGCGCCCCCGATGGGTGACTTCCAGCTGCATGAAGACCGCCAGACCCCGGTGGTGCTGCTCAGCGGTGGGGTGGGCCTGACGCCGATGGTATCGATGCTCAATCATCTGGTGGGGGGCGAGCAGTCGCGCCAGATCCGTTTCGTGCATGGCTGCCGCGACCGCAGCACGCATGCGATGAAGGATCACGTCAATGCGATCGCGCGCGATCGCGACAACGTGCACAAAGTTGTGTTCTACGAGCACGTGGAACCGACCGACCGCGATGGCGAGGACTACGACCACGTAGGCCGGATCGATCTGCACCGGATCCGCGAGGTGGCCATCCTGCCCGACGCCGACTACTACCTCTGCGGCCCGCTGCCGTTCATGGGCGAACAGCAGCGCGTGCTGCGCGAACTGGGCGTGCCGGACGAGCGCATCCATGCCGAGGCCTTCGGCACCGGCGGGCCGGGCATTTGAGCGGCGGTGCTGGACAGACCTGCGCGTCGTCATCGGCGCGCAGGGGAAAGTGCGCATGCAACTGACCCGCTTCAGCGACTACGGCCTGCGACTGCTCATGTACCTGGCCCATCACGACGGGCGTGCGGTGCCGGTCACCATTGGTGAAGTGGCCGAACGCTTCGCCATCTCGCGCCATCATCTGGTCAAGGTCGCGCATTTCCTGGCCCGGCAGGGTTGGGTTCGCGGTACCCGTGGCAAGGGGGGCGGCCTGGTGTTGGCCCAGCCTGCGTCCAGCTATCGGCTCGGCTGGCTGGTACGCACGCTGGAGTCGCACGAAACGGTCATCGACTGCGCCGGGCTGCCTTGCGTGCTGGCCGGTGGCTGCCGCCTTCAGGCATCGCTCGAGCGCGCCATGCGCCACTTTTACGACGAACTGGACCGGCAGACGCTGGCCGACCTGGTGACCGCGCCGACGGCGGTTTTGTTGCAGGGGCTGTCGCTGCGAACGACGTGATGGACCTCGACGGGTCCGGTGGCGCAATCAACGCGCTGGGGAGCGCAACGCGCCTAGCTTGCGCGAGGCGGGGCGTCGGGACACGTTGGGGTCGTCTTCCACGTGCCAGCGCCAGGGATGATCGGCTGCCTTGGTGATGCCGATACGCTGCGAGGCGACCGGCTGCTCAGGCGGGGGCGTGCCGTCATCGCCGATCCACAGTCGCGACTGGCGGCGGCACAGGTCCAAGCCGTTGTCCGTGCGATCGACGCCGAAGGCCTGGGCCAGGCGGCCCGGCCCCGAGGCCAACAAGCGTGGTTCGCTGACCCCACGGGCCAGGGCCATGGCCTCCACGCCGCGCAAGGGCGCCAAGGCGCGCAGCAACACCGCATGGCCGGGCAACGGTCCACCGCACACCGCATTGATTGCCCAGTGCATGCCGTAGATGAAATAGACATACAGATGCCCGGGCGGTCCGAACATCACCTCGGTACGCGGGGTCAGGCCACGAAACGAATGCGCGGCCGGATCGAGGGCGCCTCGATACGCCTCGACCTCGACGATGCGCCCGCGCCGGCCATCCTGGGCCACCAGGACTTTGTTGAGCAGGCGTGGCGCCACGATCAGGGAGTCGTCGTCGTAGAAGCGGCGGGGCAGGGGACGCATGGGGTCAGGCTAGCCCATCGCACCGGGGCCCGGGGCGAAACCGGCGTCGCAGCGGGACTGGCCGGCGGCTTGCAGCACCGCATTCAATCCACCGGCGGCCACTTCGGCTTCAGTCGCATCCAATATGGCGAGGTGGGCGCATCCGGGCGCGTGAGGTCACGGAACTCGGCCATGGTCAGGGCGCAGGCGACCCGCTCCGGATGGCGTTCGCGCAAACGATCCACGCGCTCGGCAGCGCGGGATTGGCAACACGGTCCGATCATCCCGATCGGGGGTCCGTCGACTTGCAATGCTTCAATGGTGGAACAGAAATGCCGACACAGCTGGCACGTGTGCTTCATTCGGTCTGCCTGGGCCTTGCGGCTTGGGTAAGTCAGTACTGACTTAAATGTTAATCAGTGGTGACTGACAATACCAGACCGTGCGGTCTTGCGTGGTAGCGGTATCACGCCAGGGAAATATGCGAACGCAGCGCGGGGCTGGGGTCCTGGTTGGCGAATACGAAACACGTGGAGACCGTCGAGACCAGGACGGCGATCAGGTCCAACTGAGGGTGGCGGCCGAGATAGCTTTCGCGGTCGCTCATGTCGATATGGCGGATGAGGTCGAGTTTCTCGACCAGGCCGACGGCCTCGATCCAGGTCAGCTCCCGCGCATGGGTAAAGCCATGCGCCAGCGCGAAATCGCCCAGCACGTTTTGATACGGGATGCCCTGATGGCCGGCCATGGCGCCTCCGGCGCAAGTGGGAAGCGGCCGAGCATGGTGCATGACGGCCCGGGTGGGAACAAGCACGCATCCTGACTTGCTCAGCGCGTTTCAATTCACCGGGGTAATCGACTCGGGGCCCGATGGTATAGTCATGACGCCCGTCACAGTGATGCGCGGGTGGGGATAGCCAAGGGAAACCTATGTCCGAACCAGGCGCCAGCCAGGTGGCTGCGTATATCAGCGCGGCCATCGAAAAGAGCAGCAAGACGCAGTTGGAAATCTCAGCCGAGGCCGGTTTCCCGAAGTCGAGCGTGCTGTCGATGATCAAGCAAGGTCACACCAAGGTGCCGTTGGCGCGGATCCCGCAGCTGGCGCGCGCGCTGGAAGTCGACCCGTTGAAACTGTTGCGGCTGGCGATGGGCGAGTACATGCCCGAGCTGCTGCGTATCTGCGACCAGATGTACCAGCGCGACGCCTTCACCGACGCCGAGCGGGCGATGGTCGAGCAACTGCGCGCGTGCAACGACGAAAAACCACTGCGCACGTCGCTGCAGGTCAAGCGGGCGTTCGAGCAACTGTTGGAAGGCCAGGACAGCTGAGTCCGGCGGGGCGTTCGAGTGGACCCAACCCGCCTGCGTGCGGGCTTATCGCGCCTGGGCACTCGCACCGACGGCGGCTGGTGGCCGCTTGGCTTGGCGAAATAGTTCAGGCTAGAATCGAGATTCGTGGGGCGGTAGCTCAGCTGGGAGAGCGTCGCGTTCGCAATGCGAAGGTCGGGAGTTCGATCCTCCTCCGCTCCACCAACTCATCCCGCCAGGACAGCGCGCCGAAAGGTGCGCTGTTTTGTTGTGCGCGCACGCCGCT
>DASWQJ010000041.1:0-6608 GCA_036403795.1 Stenotrophomonas sp. | reverse complement strand
CGTCGCAGGAAGCCCAACTGCGCCTGCGACTCCACCCCGTTGGCAATCACCGTCATCCCCAACTGATGGCCCATCGCGATGATCGCGCGCGCAATGGCCGCCTCGCGGCTGCCGGCCGGCGCACCCTTGATGAAACTGCGGTCGATCTTCAGCCGGTCCACCGGATAGCGCACCAGCGCACTCAGACTTGAGTCGCCGGTGCCGAAATTGTCCAGGCTCAGGCTGATGCCTTCCTTGCGCAGATTGGCCATCGTCTCGTGGACGAAATTGACATTGTTGGTCAGCGCACTTTCGTTGATTTCCAACGTCACGCACTGCGCCGGCACGCCCGCCGCCTGCAGATTGGCCATCACCTCATTGAAAAAGTTCGGCCGCAACAACTGCAGCGTCGACACGTTCACCGCAATGCTGAAATCGTCGAAGCCCTGGTCGCGCCAGTGCTTGGCTTGGCGCACCGCGTTCTGCAGCACCCATTCGCCGATCTGCACGATCACCCCCAGGCGTTCGGCCGTGCGCATGAAGCGCTCCGGCACCAACATGCCCAGGGTAGGCGACTGCCAACGCAGCAACGCCTCCATCCCCACGATGCGACCATCGCGGGCGCTCACCAGCGGCTGGTAGCGCAAACGCAACTCGCCATGCGGAATCGCATCGACGATCTGGCGCGCGATGATGCTCTCGCTGTGCGCACTGGTCGGCGAATTGCGCGTGTACACCCGCACCGTGTTGCCGCCCTCGCGACCGGCCTGGTAGCTGGCTTCCTCGGCGTAGTCCAGCAGGGTGGACAGGCTGTGGCCGTGCTCCGGGCACAGACTGATGCCGACCTTGCCGGTCATGAACAACGTATACGGCAGCACCGAGAGCGGCAGCTCCAGCTGCTGGCGGATCTGCTCAGCAAAATCCTCCGGCAGCGGCACGTCATCGCCACGCCGGGCCGCGATCACCATCTCGTCGCTGCCGTGTCGCCACAGTTGGCCGCGCTCGCCCAAGTGCGCCTGCAATCGTTCGGCCAGCAGCATCAACGCCTGGTCGCCGACCTCGGCGCTCATGTTCTCGTTGATCGAGGCGAAATGATCGATGTCCACATGCAGGACCATCATCGGCGGCCCACCGGAGGCCGCGGCATCGACCATCCGCTGCAGTTCCGGGTGACCTGCGCCGAGTCTTTGCGGCTTGGCAGGCTCCAGGCCTGGCGGTGCAGCGGGGTTCCACATCGGCATCAACGTCCGTTGTTGGCCGGCGCGGGTTCGCCGGCAGCCTGGTAGGGCAAGTGGAGGCGCACGCGCGTCCCATTGCCTGGCGAGGATTCTATCGTCAGCGTGCCACCCACGGTTTGCGCACGCTCACGCATCACGATCAGACCCAGGCCGCGGGGCGCTTCTGGCTCGAAGCCGTCGCCATCGTCGGCCACTTCCAGATACAGGCCGCGCTCGGCCTGGTCATGCAGCAGCAGGCTCACCTCGCCAGCGCAGGCATGGCGCAGCACGTTGGTCAGGCTTTCCTGCGCGATGCGGAAGCAGGCCTGTTCGATCTCGTTGCTGGGGCGCTGTCCCAGCGCACGCACGTCCATCTCCAGGCGTTGCGGCTTGCCCCGGAACAGGCTGCTGGCCTGCCAGCGCAGCGCGGCCTCCAGCCCCAGCGCGTCCAACTGCGGTGGTCGCAGCAGCATCGACAGGTTGCGCAACTTGGTCACGGTGGTGTCGGCCAGTTGCACGATCTCTTCGATGTTCTCGCGACGCTGCTGCACATCGTCCTCGTCGATGGCCGCGTGCGCGGACAGCTTCATCGCGGTGATGGCCTGGCCGATGTCATCGTGCAGATCGCGCGAAATGGCGGCGCGCTCGTCCTCCTGCAGCGAAAACAGCCGCTTGGCCATCGCCTGCAGTTCGGCGTTGCCGACGGCCAGTTCGTCGCGCATGCGCTCGGGCTCGCTCAGGTCGCGTACCACCAGCAGGCGGCAGTCCCGCCCCCCGTAGCGCACCGAGCCCACCGACAGCCCCGCGCGGAACAGGCTCTGGTCGCGTCGCCGCATGCGTCGCGCCGAGAACGTTTCGACCAACGCGGGATCGGCTTCCATCTGATCGCGGACCAGGGCCAGGTCGTGCTCGCCCACCAGTGCCGACAGCGGTTCGCCCAGCAAGGCCTCGCCAGGAAAGCCGAACTGCGCCGCACAGGCGGCATTGGCATACATCACGCGTTCCTCGGACAGGATCATCACGCCATCGGGCAGCACCCGCACCAGCTCGCGAAACTGCTCCTCGCGCTCGCGCAGCAAGCGGCGCGACTGCTCGCGCTCGGTCACATCCTGCAACGTGCCGTGCACGCGGCGGCGGCCATCGTCGGTGCTGCCGCTCTCGGCGCGCAGATGCACCAGGCGTCCCTGGCCATCGCCGGCGACCACGGGCAGCAGCACATCGATCTGCACGTTGCCGGGGCCGCACATGTCATCGATCAGGCGATCGATGCGCACCTGGGTGACCAGGTCCACGCCCGCCAGCAGTTCCTCAAAGCGGTGGCCGCGGTTCGATGGCGGCGCCGGTCGACCCAGGATGCGATACACCTCGGTGGAAAACCGGCCCAGGCAGGTCACCGGATCCAGCTCCCAGGACCCCACCCGGGCGATGGCCTGGGCTTCTTCCAGCAAGTGAAGCAATTCGGCCCGCTGCCGTTCGGCGTGTCGTTCGGCACTGCGGTCGGTGGCCACCACCAGCCGGGCCGGACCAGCGGGCAAGTCCAGTGGACTGCTGCGGATCTCGACATGGCGCAAGCCGTCGCGGGTGACCAGCGGTTCGGTCATCACGCAGGCCTCGTCCGGCGAGGCCCTCAATTTATCGATGATGTCGGCCAGATGGCCGCTACCCTCGGTGGGCCAGATCGCGTCCAGGCGCAGCGCCAGGAACTCGTCGCGGCTGTAGCCGAAGAACGCCAGTGCCGCCGGGTTGGCGTCCACGATCTGCAGCGAAGACAAGTCATACGCCCAGACCGGGCAGGGCAGGGCATGGAACTTCTCGTGCAACCGGGTGGCGGACTGCGCCAGCAGCAAGTGTTCGCCCAGCCAGTGCGCCGACAGCTGGCGCAGCGCCGCATACAGCAGCGCCGCCGAGACCAGCACGAACAGGGTCGCCTCCAGTCCGAACTGCCGATGGGCCTGTGCCCATTCCGGCCGGGCCAGGCCCAACAGCCGGTCGCCGGCCAGCAGCCACACCAGGCCCAAGGCCAGGTAGCCCCCGACAATGGCGCCCGTCGCGGCGTGCAGGTGGCGAAGCAGGCGCTGTCCCGCCACTGGCGAGCCGAAGGGAGCGGTCAGGCTGCGTTCTTCGGACATGGGATGCGGCGGCACCGGTGGCAGGCAGGCCTTCATCTTAGTGGGTCCGTCGGGTTTTGCGGTGCCGCCCTTCCGGGGGCGGCCGCCGTCCGGCGGGCGGTGCTCAACTAATGGCGGGGGCGGCCGTTATCCCTCACGTTGCCCATTCCCCCCGGGCCGAGAAGCGGAGCTTCCCAGCGTGGATCCAGGTGTCATCGCTAGCTTGTTGCAGCATCCGCTGAGTTCGGCAGTGGTGGTGCTGGATCCGTGTGGGCGGCCGCTCGCAGCCAATGCGGCGGCGCAATCGCTGGGGCTGCCAGCCACGCTGGCGCTCTACGTCGACCAGCTCGCCGACGATCGCGAGCGCGTGCGTCGTGATGGCGGCATCGCCGCCTGCGTATTGCCCGGCGGCAACGGTCGCTGGGATGGCTGGTTGCGCGCCGTCTGTGACGAGCAGGGGCAGTTGCTGGCTTTCACGCTCAGCGTGCCCGAACCTGCCGGCGCGATCGCCAGTCGCTGGGAAATCGGCCTCGACAGCGCCGAGCACGGCCTGTGGGACTGGGACGTCGCTGGCGACATCGTTTACCGCTCCGAGCGCTGGAAACGGATGCTCGGGTACGACGAACAAAGCCTGCCGCACAACCTGGCGGCGCTGTCGGAGCTGATGCATCCGGAGGACCATCCCCGGGTCAGTCAGGCCGTACGCGCGCATCTGGACGGAGACTCCGATTCCTATACCGCCGAATTCCGTCTGCGCCAGCGCGACGGCCAGTGGCGGTGGATACTGGATCGCGGCCGCGTGGTGTCTCGCAGCGCCGACGGTCGGGCGCTGCGGATGGTGGGCACCCACACCGACATCCATGACCACAAACTGCTCGAGCAGCAGTTGCGCGAGCAGCAGGCCCAACTGGAAGAAGCGCAGCGCGTGGCCAGCATGGGCAGCTGGCGCTGGGAATGTCATGCCGACACCTTTCGCGTGTCGGAGGACTTTCTACGCCAGCTCGGCGTGGGCGGCACCTCGCCGGTCCACATCCGCCGCTGGCTGCGTTGGCTGGGCCCGGAGGCCCGTGCCACCCTGCGCGGCGCCTGGCGCCGCCTGCGCGGCCACGGCGAACCGGTGCATTTCGAGATCGAGCTGGCCTGCGGCGAGCAGTCCACGCCGCGGCAACTGCGCGTGTGGGCACAGCCGGACCATGACGCCGACGGTCGCTTGCGCCAGGTCGGTGGCCAGGTCCAGAACGTGACCGAGCAGCGCCAGACCGATGCGTTGATCCGCTGGCGTACCGAGCTGCTCAACCGCGTCTCGGCGCTGGGCCGCATCGGCGGCTGCGAGATCGAGGTCGGCACGCGTCGCATGCAATGGACCGAGGAGTGCTACCGCATCCACGGCCTGCGCAAGGAAACCATCACCCTCGAGCAGGCCCTGTCCCTGTACACCGAGGACTCGCGCGACAACTTCGAGGCCGCCCTGCGTCGCATCGCCGACGGGGGGCTGCCCGAGCAACTGGAGCTCTGTTTCTACCGGCACTCCGGTCAACGCGTGTGGGTGCAGGTGCTGATCGAACTGGACCGGCGCGATGGCCTGCCGCCGCGCTTCGTGGTGCTGTTCCGCGACATCACGCGCGAGCGCGAAGCCAACGAACGCATCGAGTTGCTGGCCCACTACGACCGCCTCACCGGCCTGCCCAACCGCTTCCTGCTGCGCGAGCGCGCCGAAGAAGCCATGGCCGAAGCCCGCGAACGTGGACAGACCCTGGCCATGCTGCTGGTCGACCTGGACGGTTTCAAGAGCATCAACGACTCTTTCGGCCATGCCACCGGCGATACGTTGCTCAAGCTGGCCTCCACGCGCCTGCACCAGAACCTGCGCAACAGCGACCTGTTCGGTCGCTTCAGCGACGATGAGTTCCTGGTGGTGCTGCGTGATCTATCCGAGCCGGAAGATGCCGGCCATGTCGCGCGCAAGTTGATCGCCGCGCTGGCCGAACCGCTGCGCAAGGACCAGATCACCGTCAAGTTGGGGGCTAGTATCGGCATCGCCTTGCAGACCCCCGAACTCGAGGATTTCGACAGCCTGCTCCGTGCTGCGGACGCGGCGATGTACGCGGCCAAGGAGTCCGGTCGCAACACGTTCCATTACTACAGCCAGGACGTACTGCTGCGTGCGCAGCGCCGGCTGGAGCTCGAGCATGCCTTGCACGGCGCGCTGGATCGCGACGAGTTCTCGCTGGTCTACCAGCCGCTGGTGCCCACCGCCGGCGAAAACGCGCCGGCCATCGAGGCGCTGCTGCGCTGGCACCGTCCCGGGCACGGTTTCTGCAGCCCGGCCGAGTTCATTCCCATCGCCGAGGAATGCGGCGAAATCGTGCGCCTGGGTGATTGGGTGCTGGGCGAAGCCTGTCGCCAGGCGGTGGCCTGGGACCAGGCCGGCCTGCAGTTCAGCCGGGTGGCGGTCAACGTCTCGGCGGTGCAGTTGCGCGATCGGCACTTCGCCGAGCGTGTGCTGGAGATCTGCCGCGAAAACGGCTGGGCACCGCAGCGGCTGGAGCTTGAGCTCACCGAGTCGGCGTTGATCCGCGACACCGAGGCCCTGCGCCGCTGCTTCGAGCTGTTCGAGCAGAACGGCGTGCTGTTGGCGGTCGACGATTTCGGCACCGGCTTTTCGAATCTGCACTATCTCAACCGGTTCCCGGTGCAGCGGCTCAAGATCGACCGCAGCTTCGTGCAGGGCATGCTGGCAGATGCCAACACGGCCGAGGTCACCCAGGCCATCGTGCACCTGGGCCACGCCCTGGGCATGCAGGTCGTCGCCGAGGGCGTGGAAACGGTCCAGGAAGACGCTTTGTTGCGCCAGCAAGGCTGCGACGAGATCCAAGGCTATTTCTATTCGCGTCCGCTGGCGCCGCGCGATCTGGCGCAATGGCTGCGCGAGGCACAGGTCGGCAATCGGCTCGGGGCCCGTCTTACCCTGGCGGGGTAGGGGGCGTAGCGCCGTTTCGCGGTGCGGATCTTCGTGCGGTTTGAACGGGTTGCTGTCGTTTTGGCGTCGGTGCTGCCGTCGTCGCATTGGCATGGCGGTTTCGGCTTCGTGGTCTGCGACTTTCGTTTTTGCTTGGATGGGCTGGTGTTGATATCGGCCTTCTCCCTTTTGCTGGGCGCTCTAGATCGCGGCTTGCGAGTTGGGTTTTTTATTGTGGGCGCGGATGGTGTGGGCGGTTGGTTTTAAGTACTTACGGTGCGGGCCCCGTCCTGTCGGGATGGTGGGTCGCGGTTCGAGCGGCCATCCATGGCCGCACTCACCGCA
>DASWQJ010000040.1:0-28838 GCA_036403795.1 Stenotrophomonas sp. | reverse complement strand
GCTTTGTGGATCAACAGCGCCCGAAAGCCGGTGCAATCGATGAACAGGTCGCCTTCGATCACGGCACCCGATTCCAGCCGCAACGACTGGATGAAGCCCGATGCGTCATCCAGGCGTACTTCGGCGATCTTGCCTTCGACCCGCGTCACCCCGTGGCCTTCGGCCATCCGACGCATGAACTTGCCATACAGGCTGGCATCGAAGTGGTACGCATAGTTCACGCCCATGTTGGGCAGGTGGGCGAACTTGTTCTCGCGCGCCGCGCAGGACTCGACGTTGTAGTCGGCATAGTCGCCGGCCAACCCACGCTCGCGCCCCTTCAGCCAGAAATGCTGGAATCCGGCGGTCCAATGGTCACGGCCGGTGGTGCCGAACGAATGGAAATAGCGATGGCCCACGTCCAGCCAGTTCTCGAAGTTGATCCCGAGCTTGACCACGCCCTGGGTGGCGGCCATGAACTCCTGCTCGTTGATCTCCAGCAGGCGATGGAAGCTCACCAACGGCGGAATCGTCGCCTCGCCCACACCCACGGTGCCGATCTCGTCGGATTCGACCAGGGTGATGTCGAGCACCTTGCCGAGCACTTTCGACAAGGCCGCCGCCGCCATCCAGCCGGCCGTGCCACCCCCGGCAATGACGACGCGGCGGATCGATTGCCCGGTCAGGGCGGGCGCGGTGGGCTGGACCATGCGATGGAATCCTCAGCGATTCAAGCGTTGCAGCAGGCGTGCGCGCAGCTCGCGCGCCACCTCGGGGGTGAGCGGCGCAAGCAGGCGACGCGCCGGCTCGGGAATGTGGCCGACCGTGGCCTCGTCGGCCTCGAACACATAATGGCGGAACATCTCCTGCCACGCGGCGCGCTGCTCGACCGGCAGGTCGCGCACGCTGGCCAGCGCCAGCATCAGGGCATTCATCGGCGAATCCATGAACGCCGGCGTGCGCCGCCACCAGTAGTTGAGCAGCACGTTGAACGGATCCAGCCCCTCCACGTGGTGCCACCACAGACTGGGGATGAAGATCGCATCGCCCGGCCCCAGCTCGGCCACCTGCGCATGCTCCAGCGCTTGGGCGAAGCGTGGAAACCGCGCGTGGTCGGGCGCGGCGAAATCCACCAGGCTCACCGCCTGCCCCGCCGGGGTCAGGTCCAGCGGGCCGATGTACAGATTGCGCAGCTGGTCGGGCGGGAACACGGTAAAGCGACGGTGCCCCACCGCCACGCAGGCGATGTTGTCCGGCACATCCTGGTGGGCGGCGATGCGGGTGCGATTGCCGACCCACACGCTGAACAGCGGATCGTAGCCCTCCAGCGCCAGGTCGTTGTCTGCGCGCAGGCCCGGCAAGAACGTGTCCACCGTGGTCGAACCCATGTACAGCGATGGCGGCTGCGCGTCGTCCAGATGGCGTTCCATCGCGTCCAGCATCGCCCCCAGCGCGGGGCGCTCCTGGTGGAAATTGAAACCGGTGATTTCGTCGTTGTAGAAGTAGCGGCCACCTACCGAGGGAGGCGCCACCAGCACCGACACCTGCGCCTCGGTGCGCGCAAAGCGGCGCAGGTAATCGATCGCCGCCCGGGGCGACTGCAGGCCCGCCTGCACGATCGGCCAGCCGGCTACCAGCCCGCGTAGCACCAGCGGCTCGGTGGCGTGCAGCACTTCCTCCGGCAATGCACGCGGGTCGATCCCGTGCAGCTCGCGCACCTTAGTGGCGATCGGCAGCGTCACGACGCTCGAGCCTCTCGATCAGGTCGCCAAAATGCGCCGCCGAAGCCACCACCATATAGATGGCCTCCAGCGTGCCACTGGCGTTGAGTTGGGCCAGGGTGTTCGCGTCGAGTGCGCGCAGGCGCTCCTCGTGGATGGTGTACAGGCCCTCGCGACGCAGCCGCGTACCGTTGCGCAAGGCGACATCGAGCACGAACGGTTCCAGCAGGTCGTGGGCCAGCAACAGCGCCACGAATCCTGCGTTCTGGGCCACGCCTTCGTGCAGGGCGCGCAACACCGAGCTCACGCGCTCCAGGTACGGCGTGTTGCCGCCGAATTCCAGGAACACCGGCTCGCCCAGCTCGGCGCCGATACGCGGGCTGTCCAGATCCACGTGCACCATCGGCTCGCCATCGGCGGTACCGATCAGGAAAGGCTTCCGCTCGATCGCCAACGGCACGTAGCCGGCATCCCAGCCGGCCGCCTGCAGGAACAGATTCTCCTGGTCGCGCAGCCCGAACAGCACCAGCGGGTGGAAATCGCCTTGCGCATCCTTGTGGAAGGCGATCGGGTAATACGCCTGGACCTGCCGGAACTCGCCCGGAAAGGTCAGCGCGGACATCACTTCATCGCCCAGCCCGGGCGCGCGACGGGTGTCGACGCGCAGCGCGTGGTGGTCGATGTTGTTGAGCAGGACAGGACGACTCATGTCACTCCGAAGCCTAGATGCGCGGCAGGCCGCGCGTGCAGATATGTTCGATCAGTTCGCGATGGCCCGGCAGTGCCGCATGCATCTGCCGCGCCAGCTCGGCGGTATCGCGGAAACACGCTTCGGCGCGCTGCACCGGCTCGGGTCGCTGACCTGCCGGGCGTGGCTCGGGCATGAACCGCATGCCGTACAGAATGTACTGGTAGCTGGCCCAAGGGAAGACTTCCTCGATCCGGTACAGGTCGTAGCGCGACGGTGGCTGGTAGCGCCACAGCGCCATCAATTCCCGCAGCCGCTGGGGCTGCGTCTCTGCGCGCCGGTGATCGCGCCAGAAGTCCGAATCCTCGCGCTGGCTCAGCATGTAGTGCAACTTCAGGAAGTCGACCACCCGCTCCCAGCGGTACAGGGACGTGTCGTTGAAACGTTGCGCCAGCACGTCCATCGTCTCGCGCGTGGCCGGCATCTGGTCGCTGATCATGCCCGCGGCCAACTCCACCAGCACCAGCGAGGACGCCTCCAGCGGCTCCAGGAAGCCGCTGGCCAGGCCCACCGCCACGCAGTTGTTGCGCCATGCACGGCGCCGGTATCCGGGGTTGATGGTGATGCGAGGGATACGGGTGACGTCCTGCTCGCGGCCGCCGCTGGCGACGATATAGCGCATCAGCGCAGCCTCGGCCTCGTCTTCGCTGCCGTGGGCGCTGGAATACACATGGCCGATGCCGCGCCGCGTTTGCAAGCCGATGTCCCATATCCAGCCATAGGCCTGGGCGGTGGAAATGGTCTGGCAGGCAATGGGCGCCTGCGCATCGGCGTATGGCACCTGCACGGCGATCGCTCGATCGTTGAACAGCAGATGCTTTTGCGATTCGATCGGCTCGCCGTAGTGCTGGCCGATCAACAAGGCACGCTGGCCACTGCAATCGATGAACAGGTCGCCGGCGATGTCGCCGTGCTCGCGCGTGCGCAGCGCCGCGATGTCGCCATTCTCGTGCGCCACCACTTCGGTCACGTGGTCGGACACCTGGCGCACACCGAGTTTTTCAATGCAATGCTTGCGCAGGAAGACGCCCAATTTGGCGGCATCCAGATGATAGGAATAGTTCGACACCGCCGCGTATTCCGGGGTGGAGAACTGCTTGGGACCCTTGTTGGCATCGCACAGCCAGGGCTGCGCGCAGACCAGGTAGTCGAACGGCGCCTGGGCATGATGCTGTCGCCAGCCGCTCACCAGGTCGGCCTCTTCGTACCCGCCGGGCAACGCGAAGGGATGGTAGTAGCGATCGTCGGGCGCCCCGTTGCGCCAGTCGACGAATTGCGAGCCCTGCTTGAAGGCGGCATCGCACTCGCGCACGAAATCGGTCTCGCTCACGCCGATGCGGCGCAACGTGTCGCGGATGGTGGGCCAGGTGCCCTCGCCCACGCCGATGGTGGCGACCTCGGGCGACTCGATCAGGGTGACCTTCAGCCCGTCCGGGCCGTGGGTCGCGTGATCGGCCGCGATCACGCCGGCGGTCAACCAACCGGCCGAACCGCCGCCGAGGATGACCACGTGTCGAATGGGATGCGTCAAGCCGGACCTCGATAGCGTTGCGGAGAAGCAGGCGGGCCGGGAATGTCCCGGCCCGCCCATGCCGCGGCGGCAAGCTACCCCGCCGCGGGTCCCTCCCCTTGGATCAGAACGTGTAGCGCACGCCGAACATGTAGCGCGGGCCCAACTGGTCCACCGAGTACAACTGGCGCGAATTGCGCCCGTGCACGCGAGTGGTCTCGTTGGTGACGTTGATGCCTTCCAGCGACAGCGTGAGGTTGTCGCTCACGTCGTAGCTGATGTTCATGTCCAGCTGGCCGTAGGCCTCGGTGTACAGCGGGTTCGGGCCCTTGCCGTCGCCCAGTCCGTTGAGGAACTCGTCACGCCAGTTGTACGCGGCGCGCACCGACCAGCCGAAGTTCTCGTAGAACGCCACCACGTTGGCCGAATCGCTCAGGCCCGTCAGTGCGAACTGCGTGCCCAGGCCGCCATTGTCGTAGGTCAGGCCGGAATCCACCCAGGTGTAGTTCGCGGCCACGCCGAAGCCCGTATCCCAGAACAGGTGCTGGATGTTGAACTCCCAGCCATCGAGCGAATCGGAGCGGTTGTTGACCGGCTGGGAGATCGCAAAGCCCACCACCGGATCGCCCGGCTGGCCGATGATCGTCCCGGCCGCGGCATTGACGCCCGGCTGTCCGTCGAAGTTGTCGAAGATGTAGTCGCGGATGCAAGGACGATCGGTGCTGACGCAGCCGCCGGCGATGGCCGCGTTCCAGTACGCGCCGCCCGAGGGCGTGTGCAGGTCCGGGAACGGGGTCTGCTGACTGACCTGGCTGGCGATGAAGTTGTCGATCTTCTTGTGGAAGTAGCCCAACGACACATAGCTGGAGTCGGCGTAGTACCACTCCGCCGACAGATCAAAGTTCCGCGACTCCAACGGCTTGAGCGCCGGGTTGCCTGCCGAACCGCTGCCGCCGTCGAAACGGGCCTGGCCGCCGACCGACAGCGCCGAGTTCATGTCACCCCAGTTGGGGCGCCCGATGCTGTCGCTCACGCTGGCGCGCACCTTGACCGTGTCGGTCACGTCCATCGCCAGGTCCACGTTGGGCAGCCAGTACTTGTAGTCGCCCTTCATCTGGTTGAACTGCGAACCGCTGTACTGGATGACGAACTCGTTGGCCGACAACCAGTTGATCCCCGCCGGGGCCGGCTGCAGCGAGGTCGCGGTGACCTCGGTCTCCTCGTAGCGCACGCCCACGTTGACGTTCAACGGGCGGAACCACTCGAAAGTGTTGCTCCAGTTCATGTACGCGCTGCGCGACTTCTCGCTCACGCGGCTGTCGCCGACGGTGCGATTGGCCGTGCTGCCCGGCACCGCTGCGCCGGTGTAGTCGAACGAGGCCTGGTAATCCTCGGCCACGCCCTTGCCCGCGCGTACCCATGCATCGGCCGCCAGCTGGCGAACGGTGTTGAAGTCGAACGCGAAGAACGAGTCGGTGAAGG
This sequence comes from Stenotrophomonas sp., assembly GCA_036403795.1. Taxonomy (GTDB): domain Bacteria; phylum Pseudomonadota; class Gammaproteobacteria; order Xanthomonadales; family Xanthomonadaceae; genus Stenotrophomonas_A. The sequence continues at coordinate 23,398 of DASWQJ010000040.1, read as the reverse complement.
CCGGATCGTTGTGACCGCTCAACTGGTCGAAGTACTGGCCCATGTGCTCCAGCGGCCACACGTTGTCCGGGTAGTCGGCCGAGCTCGTCGCGCCGCCCCAGGTGTCCAACTGGACGTTGGTGAAGGCCGAACGGTTGTGGTACGTCGTCGAGCCCACGCCGAAGTTCAACTTCGAGAAGTTCTCGAACACGAACTCACCGCTGCCCTGGAACTGCTCGATCTCGGCGCGGTTGTAGTTGTTGCTGAACACCGAACCGGTGACCAGCATCTGCGACGGGTCGATGGCCGTCATGCCGGCCGGCAGCAGCACCGTCAGGATCGGGAAGTCGCCGCTGAAGTCGGCGATGTTGCCGGCACGGAAGAAGCCGGCGCTGGCCAGCGTATTGCTGGAACCGTACGGGCTGTCCGGCTCGGAGGTGGCCGTGGAGTTGTGGTAGTCCATGGCCAGGCTGAACTGCTCGTTGACCTGCCACTGCACGTTGAAGCCCAGCGACTTGTTCTCGTGCTTGACGGCCGAGTTGCCCGAGCCGTTGGCGAAGTCCGAGTTGCCGTTGTACAGCTCTTCGTAATACAGCGGCGAGGAGCCCGAACCCGGCGTCCACGAGCTCACGCCCGGGGTCATGTTGAACCACACCGACATGTCGTTGCGGCGCTGCTGGATCTTGTTTTCCGAGTACGTGTAATCCAGCGTGGTGGTCACGTTGTCCAGCGGCTTCCACTGCATGACCAACTGACCGTTGGTGCGCTTGCGGTTCACCGAGTTGATGCTGTAGCCCAGGCTTTGCGGCATCGAATAGACATCGTTCGGGCCCGGACGGTTGGTGATGTTCTCCGAACCCGGCTGGCCCGGCAGCGGCAGCGCCGAGCCGCCGCCCACGCCGTTGGGCTGCGGCGTATCGATGAACGGACGCCAGCCGTTGCCCGGCGCCACGAAGGCCGAGGCCGAACCGGAGTCACGTTCCTGGTAGCTGGCACTCAGGCCCACGCCGAAGCGGCCGTCGGCCGAGGTCGTGCTGAAGATGCCCGACAGCTCGGGCGTGATCGAATCACCCTTCAAGCTGCCCGGCATGTCGTCGTCGGAGGTGTCCCACACGCCCTTGGCCGCCGCGCTGGCGTGCGTGCCCGGGTTGTCGAGCGGGCGCGCGGTAAGGATGTTGATCGTGGCGCCGATGCCGCCGGTCGGGATGTCGGCCCGGCTGGTCTTGTAGACGTCGACCTGCGAGATCGATTCGGAAGCCAGGTCGCTGAACTCGAACGCGCGGCTGCCCGTCGAGGTCGGCATCTGGCGCCCGTTGAGCAGCACGAGGTTGAAGTCCGGGCCCATGCCGCGAACGGTGACGCGCGAACCTTCACCGTTGCTGCGATCGATCGACACGCCGGAAATGCGCTGCAGCGACTCGGCCAGGTTCGAGTCGGGGAACTTGCCGATGTCCTCGGCCACGATGCCGTCCACGACACCCTGCGCATCGCGCTTGAGGTTCATCGACGAGGTGAGGCTGCCGCGGATGCCGGTCACGGTGACCGTGTCCAGCGTCGTGGGATCTGCGCCCTGCCCGGCGATCGAGCCGGTGTTGCTGTTGGACTGCGTGGTGGTCTGGTTTGCGTCCTGAGCGAAGGCCGGGCCCGCCAGGGCCATGACCAACGCCGATACGAGGACGCGCTTCTTGGGTGACGACTGCAGTTGCTTCATGAATCTACCCTCCCCGGGATACACGAAAAACACGCTGGTTTTTGCTGGTTGCGGCCATAGCCAACACGCAGCTATAGCGGGAACTCATAAGTTCGGGGCGGATTGGAATCGCAACCTGACAGCGTTGTCAAACTTCCTCCGCGAACGGGGACAATTCGGCCAGAGAAGGCGATTTTCAGCTGATATTAATGTTGCGGCGCAACGAGACAATGCGCGGACATGCGCAGGTCAGAGGGGGACAAGCCCCGCCCTGCAAGCGTTTTCAGGATTGTCTTACGCTGTCGTTTTGGCTGCCGGAGCCGTTGACTCCCGGAACAGCACCTCGTGCTCCACCCGCACCATCCGGCCGGCCTGGGGCGAACGGATCCGGGCCAGCAGCTCGGTGGTGGCCTTGTGCGCCATCTCCGCGGTGGGCTGGCGCACCGTGCTCAGGGTGGGATAGAGCTGCCGGGCGATCGGCGTGTCGTCGAAGCCGCAGACTGACAGCGCCTGCGGCACCGCCACCCCGCGCTCGGCGGCCGCACGGATTACCCCGGCCGCCATGTCATCGTTCGCCGCGAAGATCGCCGTGGGTGGCTCGGGCAGGTCCAACAACCGGTTGGCCGCCTCCACGCCCGATTCGAACGAGAACGCGCCCTGCACCACCAACGTGGGATCCACCGTGATGCCGGCCTGCGCCAGCGCCTGTCGATAACCCTCGTAGCGCCACTGGCAAGCGCCATGCTCGCTCGGCCCCAGGATGTGCGCGATGCGCCGATGCCCAAGCCGCACCAGGCCCTCTACCAGCTCACGCACGGCAATGGTCTCTTCCATCATCGCGCCGATCCGCCCCTGCGCATCGATGGGCGCGATGCTGGCAAACGGCACCTCATTGCCCACCAGGTAATCCAGCAGGCCCACGTCGTCGGTCAGCGGCGGAATCAGCACCACGCCATCCGGTGCAAAGTTTTCGAACACCGCTCGCAGGTCGGCCGCCTTGCGCTCCGGCTGCGCACTCACCGGCGCCAGCACCAAGTGGTAGTGGCTGGCGCGGCACGCATCGAGCATGCCGCTTTGCACTTCCATCAAGTAGTTGCGCGAGGGGTTGTCGTAGACCAGTGCCACCACATAGGAGCGCTGTCCCGCCAGTCCGCGCGCCGACAAGTTCGGGCGGTATTGCAGCTGCTCCACCGCTTTCAGCACGCGATCACGCGTGGCCTCGCGCACGTTGGGCTCTTCATTGAGCACACGCGAGACCGTCTTCAACGACACGCCGGCCGCCGCCGCCACATCTTCCATCCGACTGCGCATCGCCTTCTCCCCTGCAGTGAACGACCGTGAACCACCGTGCCCGGGCATCGCGCTTGCTCGCGCAGATCCATGCTGCACAGCCGCAAGAATCAACCCATCCCCACGAGCCGTTACCGCGCGGCGCCAGTGGCGCGACCCGAAACCCAGCCCGGTTTGACTTATGACGGTGGCGATTGTAGACAGCGCTGTCAAACTCCGTCACCGACCAGCGCGAAACAAGCGCTCCTGTCTCGAGCGGAACGCCCATCACCCAGAGGTACCGAATGAAGCCCACCCGCATCGCCGCGGCCGCCCTGTTGACCACCCTGGTCGCCCACGGCGCACAGGCCCAGATCCCCACCGCAGGCAATGCCGTGACGGTCTATACCACCGCCGAGGGCACCGATCTGCGCATCGCGCGCGGCCAGGACGTGCAGCTGCAGGCCGGCCACAAGCTCACCGAGGTGGAGAACTCTGTCTTTGTCGATCCCACCAAGCGCTTCCAGACGGTGATGGGCATCGGCGGAGCGATCACCGACTCGAGCGCCGAAGTCTTCGCCAAGCTCCCCAAGGACAAGCAGGCCGAATTCCTCAAGGCCTACTACGACGGACAGGACGGCATCGGCTACACCTTGCTGCGCACCACCATCCACAGCTCGGACTTCAGCTCGGCCAGCTACACCTACATCCGCGAAGGCGACAAGGCGCTCAAGACATTCAGCGTCGACCACGATCGCAAGTACCGCATCCCGATGATCAAGCAGGCCATCGCGGCGGCCGGCGGCAAGATCACCACCTTCGCCAGCCCATGGAGCGCCCCGGCCTTCATGAAGACCAACAACAACATGCTGCGCGGCGGCTCGCTGCTGCCGCAGTACGCCGATGCGTGGGCGCAGTACTACACCAAGTTCATCCAGGCCTACGAGGCCGAGGGCATCCCGTTGTGGGGCATCAGCCTGCAAAACGAGCCGATGGCCGTGCAGAAGTGGGAGTCGATGCTCTACACCGCCGAAGAAGAGCGGGATTTCCTCAAGAACCACCTCGGCCCCACCATGGCCAAGGCCGGCTACGGCGACAAGAAGATCGTCGTATGGGACCACAACCGCGACATGATGGCCTTCCGCGCGCAGGTCATCTTCGACGATCCGGAAGCGGCCAAGTACGCCTGGGGCATGGGCTTTCATTGGTACGAAACCTGGGCCGGGTTCGACGAGATGTTCAACAACGTCGGCGTGGTTACCCAGGCGCATCCGGACAAGCCGGTGTTGCTGACCGAAGCGTCGGTGGAAAAGTACGATCCGGCACGCCTGCAGTACTGGGGCAACGGTGAGCGCTACGGCACCAACATGATCAACGACTTCAACAACGGCGTGGTCGGCTGGACCGACTGGAACATCCTGCTCGACGAAAAAGGCGGCCCCAACCACGTCGGCAACTGGTGCTTCGCACCCATCCACGCCGATACGCGCACCGGTGAGCTGATCTATACGCCGAGCTATTACTACATCGGCCACTTCTCGCGCTTCGTGCGCCCCGATGCCAAGCGCGTGAGCGTGGCCAGCAGCCGCAGCAACCTGTTGGCCACCGGCTTCGTCAACGCCGACGGCCGCCTGGCCACGATCGTGATGAACCCGAGCGACAAGGCGATCACCTACAACTTCTACGTCGGCACGGACTCGGCGCAAGTCGAGATTCCCGCCCACGCGATCCAGACGCTGGTCCACTGACCACCCCACGCTGCCCGGGCCAACACCCGGGCAGCTTCGTTATGGAAACACGCGATGACGCTTACCCCCTGGCGCTGGCTCTGCTTACCCGCCCTGCTGGCCTGTGGCCACGCCGCGGCAGCTTTACCCGCCCCACACACCGCGGCGGCCACGCCCGCATTCGCCTGGCCTAACGGCCACCGGGCCGCGGTCAGCCTGGGCTACGACGACGCACTGGATTCCCAGCTCGACCATGCGATTCCGCAACTGGATCGTTACGGCTTCAAGGGCAGCTTTTACCTGCAGCTCTCGCGCGAACCGGTGCAGCGCCGCATGGCCGAATGGCGCGCCGCCGCGGCCCACGGCCACGAGCTCGGCAACCACACCCTCTTCCACCAATGCTCCGGTTCGGCGCCCGGACGCGACTGGGTCGAACCGGCACGCGACCTGGACCACACCACCGCCGCGCAGATGCGCGACCAAGTACTGCTGGCCAACGTCATGTTGCAGGCCCTCGACGGCCAGAGCCGCCGCACCCTGACCGTGCCCTGCGGCGACGTGCAGGCGGCTGACGGCAACTACATTCCGCGCATCGCCGACCAGTTCGTGGCGATCAAACTCGGCGAAGGCGCCGTCGTCCCCGACATGGCCACGCTCGACCTCCACGCCGTGCCCGTCGAAGCCCCCGTCGGCGTCACCGGCGAACAACTCATCGCCCGTGTCGAAGACGCCGCACGCCGCGGCACCATGGTCAATTTCACCTTCCACGGCATCGGCGGCGATTACCTCACCGTTTCCAACGAAGCGCACGAAGCCCTGCTGGGATACCTCGCCGCCCATCGCGACACCTACTGGGTCGACACCTTCCTGCACATCACCGACTACGTGCAGCAGCAGAAATCACGCTCACCCTGAGTGCATGCCGCGCGCAGCGCCACCGCGGATTCAGCCGCTGCTTGGGCCGAAATTCAGTACCCACACCCGTCGCAGCCACTGCAGACCAACTCCCGCGCTCGCACTGGCACTGGCACTCGCTGTTGCCGCACGCTGCTGCTGCCGTTCCTGCAGCTGCGGCAACAGCGGCAGTGCCGCCGCAACGACACAGCCGCCGACCGCACCGCAACCCATCTCTGCACGCCTTGGCTGCCCAGCCAAAAACGCGAACAAAATACTTGCGCGCCGCCAGACCGCCCCGCTATGATTTCGTTCTCAGCGATGTGGGGCCATAGCTCAGCTGGGAGAGCGCTTGCATGGCATGCAAGAGGTCGCCGGTTCGATCCCGGCTGGCTCCACCACACCAGGCACAGGCCGCCTGGCGTGTATCGCACACAACACTGCGTCCCCATCGTCTAGAGGCCTAGGACATTACCCTTTCACGGTAGCGACCGGGGTTCGAATCCCCGTGGGGACGCCACTTATCAAAAAGCCCCGGCACCGCCGGGGCTTTTTGTTTGCGTGTTTCATCGGCCACGCACAAGCCGCAGGCAACTATCGAGTGAGTCATCGCGGCGGCGAACAAAAAACGCGAAGCCTCTCCCACGCCCACGCCTCGATCCCTCGCCTCTCGAAACAGGGACAGAGAGCGCCAAGCGTCGTCCTGCCGGGAAGGTGTGCAGCGGCACATGGATGTACCGCGACGGTGAGGGCGGACAGGCGCCGATCGAACCGGGGCGCACCCTCCCGGCAGGGCGACACCCCCGCCCAAGCCGTGCAGTACCGCCAAAGCCCCGGGCACCCATCGCCGAACGCCCGACCCAGCCAGCCCCTGCGCAATCGCCCGCCTCGCTTGCCACCCTCGAACTCCCAATCGCGCAGCCCAGCCCTCGCCCCAGCCCCAGCGCGCCATCGCCAGAACAAACGAAAAACTAGCGAAGCCCCTTCCCAACCGCCCCGGCCACCGTTATAGTAGGCGGCTCGCAGCATCGTGGGGCCATAGCTCAGCTGGGAGAGCGCTTGCATGGCATGCAAGAGGTCGCCGGTTCGATCCCGGCTGGCTCCACCAATTCCTGGCTTAGGCCGTCAGGAATCGCTGCAAATGTTTAAGCGTCCCCATCGTCTAGAGGCCTAGGACATTACCCTTTCACGGTAGCGACCGGGGTTCGAATCCCCGTGGGGACGCCACTTTTCAAAACCCCGGCCCAGGCCGGGGTTTTTTTTGCCTATTGGATCTCACCTCCGCCCGAGCGTATCCCAGCGCCCTCCGTGACACGCCGCTTGCAGGCGTCCGGTCGAAGCATCGCCGACAGCGTGGTCATCCGCGTCGCCGCCATCACCCGATAGATCGGCCAACTCGCGCTACCGGCGGCACCCAATGCCATGCCCGGCACGCGAAGGGATCGCCACCGCCCAGGCAGCCAATCCCTTCGCTTCTCGCTCAGCCCGCTGCCGCTGGCCGGGGCCGGCGCCCGTGCACCCACCGATACAACACCGGCAGCACCACCAGCGTGAGCAACGTCGAGGACACGATGCCGCCGATCACCACCGTGGCCAGCGGACGCTGCACCTCCGAGCCGGCACCCACGTTGAGCGCCATCGGCACGAACCCCAGCGATGCCACCAGGGCAGTCATCAGTACCGGCCGCAGTCGACCCAAGGCGCCTTCGCGCACTGCCACCGCCAACGGATCGCCGCGCTCGCGCAGCGTGCGGATGAAGCTGATCAACACCAGCCCGTTGAGCACCGCCACGCCTGACAAGGCAATGAAGCCGATGCCGGCCGAGATCGACAGCGGGATGCCGCGCAACACCAGTGCCATCACTCCGCCGGTGAGTGCCAGCGGCACGCCACTGAACACGATGGCCGCATCTCGCGCCGAGCCGAACGCCCAGAACAACAACACGAAAATGATCAGCAACGTCGCCGGCACCACTACTGCCAAGCGCTGGCTGGCCGAGATCAACTGTTCGAAGCTGCCTCCGTATTCGATCCAGTAGCCGCTGGGCAACGGCACCTTGCGATCGATCTCGCCACGCAACTCGGCCACGAAGCCTCCCAGGTCGCGATCACGCACGTTCGCGGTGACCGCCAGGCGCCGTTTCCCGTTGTAGCGATTGACCTGGTTCGCGCCTTCCGCCCTCAGCACTTTGGCCACGGCGCCCAACGGCACGGCCAAGGGCCCACTTGCCAACGGGCCACGGTCTGCTGTCGCCGCGGCCTCGACGGTGACCGGCATCGGAATCGGCAGGGCCGCGATGGCCTGCGGATCCTGCCGCAACGACTCGGGCAATCGCACCACCAGGTCGAAGCGGCGATCGCCTTCGAACAACTGGCCGGCCACCTCGCCGCCCACCGCCGTGGCCACCGTGCGCTGCACGTCCTCCACGTTGAGGCCCAACACGGCCAAGGCGCGACGATCCGGCTCGATGCTCAACAAGGGAAGGCCGTCAGCCTGCTCCGCACGCACGTCGGCGGCTCCCGGCACCTGGCGGGCCACCGCCTCGACCTGCCGACCGATCCGTAACAAGGCCTCCAGGTCGTCGCCGTGCACGTTGATCGCCACGTCCGCGCGCACGCCGGAAATCAGCTCGTTCATGCGCATCTGGATCGGTTGGGTGAACTCGTAGTTGTTGCCGGGCAGCTTTTCCACCAATGCCTGCACCTGCGCCACCAGTTGCGCCTTGGTCTTGCCTGGATCGGGCCACTGCTTGCGCGGCTTCACCATCACGAAGGTGTCGGCCACCGAGGGTGGCATCGGATCGGAGGCGACTTCGGCGGTACCGAGCTTGGAAAACACCCGCTCCACCTCCGGCACCGTCAGCAGCTTTTCTTCGAGTTGCCGCTGCATCGCCACCGACTGGGTCAGGCTGGTGCCAGGAATGCGCAACGCATGCAGCGCGAAGTCGCCCTCGTCCAGGCTGGGCACGAACTCGCTGCCCAGTCGCGACAGCAGCACGCCGGTGCCCAACAGCAACACCACGGCACCGATGGCCACCCAGCGCCCGCGCGCCAGGCTCGCGTCCAGCAGCGCGGCATAGCCGTGGCGCAACCCGCGCATCACCCGGTTTTCCTTTTCCTGCACGCGTCCGCCCAGGGCCAGCGCGATGGCCGCCGGCACGAAGGTCAGCGCCAGTACCATCGCGCCGGTCAGCGCCAGCACCACGGTGATGGCCATCGGGTGGAACATTTTTCCCTCCACGCCGGTGAGCGCGAAGATCGGCAGATACACCGCAGTGATGATGCCCAGGCCGAACAGGCTCGGCCGGATCACTTCGGCCGTGGCCTGGGCCGTCAATTCAAAGCGCTCCTGCCGGCTCAGGGTGCGGCCCAGTTCATGCTGGCGCTCGCCGAATCGCCGCAGGCAGTTCTCGATGATGATCACCGCGCCATCGACGATCAGGCCGAAGTCCAGCGCGCCCAGGCTCATCAGATTGGCCGACACGCCGCCGCGGGCCATGCCGGTCAAGGTGAACAACATCGCCAGCGGGATCACCAGCGCGGTGATCAATGCCGCGCGAAAATTGCCCAGCAGCACGAACAGCACCACCACTACCAGCAGCGCGCCCTCCCCCAGGTTTTTTGCCACCGTGGCAATGGTGCGATCCACCAGCAACGTGCGGTCGTACACGGGCGTCGCGGTCACCCCGGCAGGCAGGCTCTTCTGTGCCTGCGCCAACCGCGCCGCCGAGGCCTGCGCCACCTCGCGGCTGTTGGCGCCCATCAGCATCATCACCGTACCGAGCACCACCTCGTGCCCGTTCTGGGTGGCCGCGCCGCTGCGCAATTCCGCACCGTCGGCCACTTGGGCAACATCGCGCAGGCGCACGATGGTGTCGCCCCGTCGTCCGAGCACGATCGCCTGAATCTGCGCCAGGTCGGCGACTTGTCCGGGCACGCGCACCAGGAATTGCTGGCCGTTGCGTTCGATGTAACCGGCGCCCACGTTCTGGTTGTTGGCCTGCAGTGCCCGGACCACCTCATCCAGACTGAAACCCAGCGCCTGCAGGCGTGCGGGCTGTGGCGTGATGTGGATCTCGCGCTTATAACCGCCCAGCGTGTTGACCTCGGTCACGCCGGGCACGTTGCGCAGCTGCGGGCGGATCACCCAGTCCTGCAGAGTGCGCAGGTCGGTGGCGCTGTAGGGCGTGCCGTCCGGCTTGCGGGCATCGGGCGCTGCATCCACCGTGTAGGACAGGATCTCGCCCATGCCGGTGGCGATCGGCCCCAGCGCCGGCTCGATGCCCGCGGGCATCTGCGACTTCACCTGCTGCAGCCGCTCGGCCACCTGTTGGCGCGCGAAGTAGATGTCGGTGCCATCCTGGAAGACGACCGTGATCTGCGACAGGCCGTAGCGCGACAGCGATCGATAGTGATCCATGCGCGGCAAGCCGGCCATCACCGTTTCCAGTGGATAGGTGATGCGCTGCTCGACCTCCAGCGGCGAGTAGCCGGGCACCGCCGTGTTGACCTGTACCTGCACGTTGGTGATGTCGGGCGTGGCGTCGATCGGCAGTTGGCGAAAGCTCCATGTGCCGGCGACGACCAACACCAGCGCCAGCGCCATCACCCACGCACGCTGGGCGATGGAGAACCGTATGAGTTTTTCCAGCATCGGGCTTCTCCTCAGTGCGCGTGGTCGGCGCCGGACTTTTCGATGTCCGCCTTGACCAGATAGCTCTGCGCGACCACGACCGCTTCGCCGGCCCGCAGGCCCTCGAGGATTTCCGTGTTCTGCGAGTCCTGCGCACCCAGCTTTACGGCGCGCACTTGATAGGTCTGCCCGAGGCGTACAAACACCGCGTCATGGCCGTCCATGGTCTGCAATGCCGCGCGCGGCACCACGACGGCCGCGGCATGGCGAGCCGTTGCAACACGCGCGTTCACTGCGGTGCCGGCGCGCCACAGTCCGTCGTGGTTGGCCAGCACCGCACGGGCCACCGCGCTCTGGCTGGCCGATGCGACACCTGGCAGTACCCGCTCGATCTGCGTAGTGGCGTGCTCGCCGTCGAAGATGCGCGCAACGTCCACCGTGGCGCCCGCCTGCACGGCGCGGAGCTGTTCGCCGAACAGATCCAGATCCACCCAGACGCGCGAAGGATCGGCAATCTCCAACAACCGCTGTCCCTCCGCGGCGCCGCCGCCCACCTGGCCCGGTCGGTCGACCACCACGCCGGAACGCGGCGCAACCACCGAGTAGGTGCTCAAGCTGAGGTTGCTCTCGATCGTGGCCAGCACCTGGCCTGCGCGCACCGCATCGCCCACGTTGGCGCGCAGCGACTGGATGCGCCCGGGGTAGCGCGCGGTGACCTGGGCCACGCTGCCATCGATGGCGGTCAACCGGCCCTGCACTTCCAGCTCGGTGGCAATCGTGCCCGCCGTCGCCGGGGCCACGCGGATGCCGCTGGCTTCGGCCGCTGCCGGGTCGATCACGGTGGATTCGATTTCCTCGGCGGCCGTGTCCTGCGCGGTTTGCCCGCCCGGCGCCGCGCTAGCAGTGACCGCGGCCGCCGCTTCTGCGGGACTGGTGTCGCGACTGCCGCAAGCGACCAACAATGCGCAGCCGCACGCGAGCATCGCTGCCAACGGCAGCTGGGTGTAGAGAAGATTCATTCGGTGGCGTCCTTGGTTTGGCTGCTGTCGTCGGCGGCCACGATGGGCAGGCCGACCAGGCGCTGGATTTCGATGAGCGCGGTTTGCGCCAATAGCGCCGCCTGCAGTTGGCGTGCACGCACGCGCACCCGTTGGTCCTGCAGCATTCCCCACTCCATGTAGCTGATGGCACCGGCACGCCAGGCGCGATCGGCGGCCTGTTCTGCCTGTGCGAGCTTGGGCAACACCTCATTACCCAGTCGCTGCGCCTCCAGGCGTGCGGTCATGTATTGGCCATGGGACGCGGCCAACGCGGAGTAGAGGCCGACGGCCAGTGATTCACGCTCGATCGGTCCCAGCGCCCATTCGGCACGCGCGGCGCGGATGCCGGGCTGCGCGCGTGCGGCCGCACCCAGCGGCAGGCTCAGCCCGGCCACCAGCGCCATGTCGTTGTCCGGACGCAGCGCACGGGCACCGACCTGCCATTGCAGGTCCGCCGTCGCCTCGGTGCTGGCCAGGCGCAGGCGCGCCTCGCGGATACGGTCTTCGCCGGCCAGTTGCGCCAGTTCTGGTGCGCGCTCCAGGTGCTGTGCAAGCGTCGGAAACGGATCGAGCATCGGCAGCCACAACGGATCGCCGGTGATCTGGCCAAACTGCGCATCCCGGCCATTCCACAACGCGGCCAGATGCTGGCGCGCGGCCTGCTCGGCCTGCGCGGCCCGGTCGCGATCCAGCTCGGCCTCGGCCAGCGCCGCCTGCGCGGTCAATACCACCGACTCGGGAGACGCGCCGGCCGCCAGGCGCTTCCGGGCGGCAACCACGGTGCGTTGGCGCTGCTCGACGTCGAGCTTGGCAATCTCACCCTGGCCGATCGCAGCGCTGACCTGCAGATACCGGCGCGCCGTCTCGGCCAGCAGATCCAATCGCGCGATTTCGCGCTGCGGTGCCAGGGTGTCGAGGTTGGCCTGCGCCAGTACGCGGCGGGCATCGAGCTTGTCGCCGCGCTCCAGCACGCCGGCCAACGTGACGGTCAGTTCGGCCTGGTCCACGCCACGATAGGCCCCGCTGCCCAGCGCATTTTCCAGCGTGGCGCCCACGGTCCAGGGCGGTCGCACGGCGGCGCCATCACGCTGTGCGTCCAGTACCTCGCGACGCGCATCGACCAGGCGCAGGTCGGGATGAAGGGCGGCCACGCGGACCACCGCGTCGGCCAGGGTGAAAGGTTCACTGCGCGATTGCGCCTGTGCACTCAGCACAGGCGCAATCGCAAGGGCGGCCATCGCCGCCAATTGCAACCGCATGGGTCTGCTCCGAAAGAAACGCTGACAAGGTCCGGCCTGCAAGGCCGGGAACGACGTCAGGCGGCGATCGGAGGACGGATCGGCGATTCGAAGGAGCCGCAGGCCCGCAGCATCGGGCTGCACTCGGGCGAAGGCGACGGCAACCACAGGCCCGTTGCCGACAAGGCAACGCTGGGTACCGCGGTGAGATGGCCACAGCAATGGGCGGCGTGGACCAAGGCATGCAGCAAGTCGTCGAACTGACCGCTGGCATCGTCCCCGTCATAGGCTGCCTGGTCGCTCAGGTCATGGTCCTGGGCGCTATGCAGGTGCGTGGCAGTGCCGCGGGAGGCCTCGTGCAGGTCGCCCACCGCCGCCAGCACCGGATTGGCCAGCACCGCCAGCACGAGCAGGGCCAGCGCGGGTAGGCGCAGCCATCGGCTCAGTTGGCGGACAAGGCGGTTCATGCCCGGATTCTAGGGTCGGCGGCCGCTGTTAGACAATCTCGCCACGACATCGATGCGCCGTGCCTGGCGCCCTGCGCAGCTCGATCTGCCGCGCGTGGTCCTTGCGTACCTTGATTCGTACCCTGCCGATCTGCGTCCCACGCACCGCCACGTCGCCGGCCTGGACCACCCAGTGTCGGCGATGTGTTTGCAGCCTCTTCACAACCCTCTACACAGCAACGGCGTGGGCCACGCCGCATGCACGCCGCACTGACGCGCGCATGCGGGTGCGCTAACGCCTCAGGCGTTTCCATGGTGGCGCCATCCGCCAAGGAACCCACCCATGCAAGCCCTCACCTATCACGGCGCCCACGATGTCCGCGTGGAAACCAGGCCCGATCCCACGTTGATCGAAGACGACGACATCCTGCTGCGCGTGACCGCCACGGCGATCTGCGGCTCGGACCTGCATCTGTACCGGGGCAAGATTCCGGCGACCAAGGGTGGCGACATCTTCGGTCATGAGTTCATGGGCATCGTGGAAGCCGCCGGCCCCGCCGTGACCCGCGTGCAGGTCGGGCAACGCGTGGTGGTGCCCTTCGTGGTCGCCTGCGGCCAATGTTTCCACTGCCTGCTGCAGGAATTCTCGGCGTGCGAGACGACCAATCCGGACCCGGGCGCGGCCATGAACCGCAAGGGCATCCGCCCACCCGCCGCGCTGTTCGGCTTCAGCCATCTGTACGGCGGGCTGTCGGGCGGGCAGGCGGAATATGTCCGTGTGCCCAGGGCCAACGTAGGCCCGCTGCCGGTTCCCGAAGGCCTGCACGACGAGCAGGTCCTGTTCCTCTCCGACATCCTGCCCACGGGCTACCAGGCGGTGATCGATGGCGGCGTCACCGCCGGCTCGACCGTGGCGATCTACGGGGCCGGCCCGGTCGGGCTGATGGCCGCCGCTTGTTGCCGGATGTTGGGTGCCGAGCGCATCTTCATGGTCGACCACCTCAAGTACCGGCTCGATTTCGCCAACGACGCCTACGGCGTGATTCCCATCGACTTCAGCGAAATAGACGACCCGGCCGAGATCATCATCGGCCAGACCGATGGCCGCGGCGTGGACGTGTCGATCGATGCGGTGGGCTTCGAGGCCGAAGGCAGCACGTTGGAGACGGCCCTGACCAACCTCAAGATCGAAGGCAGCAGCGGCGTGGTGCTGCGTCAGTGCATCGCCGCGACCCGCCGCTGCGGCACGGTCAGCGTGCCCGGCGTGTATGCCGGCTTCATCCACGCCTTCATGTTCGGCGATGCGTTCGACAAGGGCCTGACTTTCAAGATGGGCCAGACCCACGTGCAACGGCACATGCCGACGTTGCTGGAGGCCATTGCAGAGGGTCGACTCAAACCCTCGGCCATCATCACCCATCGGATGAAATTGGCCGAGGCCGCCGAGGGGTATCGCATCTTCGACAAGAAAGAACAGGATTGCCGCAAGATCGTGCTGACGCCCTGACGGGCTGATGCCCTGAACGGGCTTCGGGTCAGTCCTGGCTCCAACGAGCCAGGTTCTGGCGCAACGAGTCGATGCCTTCCCAGGGATCCTTGCGACGCCGCTTGAGCAGCGCCACGGTGTTGTCTAGGCGGAACGTGTCGGCGCGTTCCAGCTTCGACAACTGCGACCAGGCCAGCGGCATCGCAACGGGCGCACCGGCGCGGGCACGCAGCGAATAACTCGCCACCGCCGTGGCCCCGCGTCCATTGCGCAGGTAATCGACGAAGATTCGCTCATTGCGCAAACGCTTGCTCGCGGTGGCGAGGAAGCGGTCGGGCTCGGATTGGGCCAAGGCCTCGGCGAAGCCGCGGGCGAAGCGCTTGGTCAGGTCCCAATCGCAACCCGGGGCCAACGGCACGACCACGTGCAAGCCCTTGCCGCCCGATACCCGCAGGAACGATTCCAACTCCAATTGAGCCAGCAGTTTGCGGATGTCGGTCGCGGCACGGCGCACTTCGGCAAACGGCACGGCCGGCCCCGGGTCCAGGTCGAACACCACGCGATCGGCAATGTCCGGATCTTCGGCATGCGATCCCCATGGGTGGAACTCGAGCGCGTTGAACTGCACCAGTTCCATCACGGCAGCCTCGTCGCGCGCCACCAGGTACCACGCCTCGTGACCGCCCTCTTCTTTCAGCTGCACCGAGTCCACGCGCTCCAGTCCGGCGGTGTGGTGCTTCTGGAAAAAGCACTGCCGACCCGTACCCGCCGGACACCGGATGATCGACAACGGACGATCGATGATTTCCGGCAGCAGCCACGGCATCACCGCCTGGTAGTAATCCCACACCTGCTGCTTGGTGATGCGGTCTTCGGGAAACAGGATCTTCGAAGGGCTGCTCAACGTCGGCAGTGACTGCGCGGACTCGGTTTTGCTGCGGGCCGTGGCGCTGCGCTCGGTACTCGCTCGCGCGCTTGCCTTGGAGGATTTTCGGACGCTGGTCTTGGAAGCCTTTGCGGAGCCTGCCTCGGCGGTTGGGTCGGTGCTTTTCTGGGCGGTTTTCTTGACGGTTTTCTTGGCGGCTGCCTCAGACCTTGTCTTGGAGGCCGTCTTGGCGCTTGCCTTGGAAACCGCCTTGGGGTCGTTCTTCTTGCTCGCTTCGGCGCCCGTCTTGGGGACTTTCTTCGCCCTCGACTTGGCGACTTTCTCCCCGCCGGCAGCGACTGTCGATTTTTGACTTCGCTTCGCACCGGTCGTGGCAGCTTTCTTCACCGCCTTCTGCTTCACGACGCCCTGCTTCGCAGTGCTCTTTTTCGCTGCGCCCTGCTTCCGCGCCTCCTTGCCCACAGCGGCAGCAGCAGCGCGCCCGGATCCCTGGGGCGCACGATCCGAATCGAGCAGGTCCGCCACGTCCTTGTCCTCCCGCAATGCTTTCAACGAAGGCTGGCGCAGCAGACCTTGTCGCCCCACGCCGCGGTAGAACACCTCGACCACGAAGCGCGGCGCAAACCATGTCGCATGGCGAAGGTCGGTATCGGTGGTTCCTACGTGTGCCGTCGGTTTGTTGCCACCGGCTCTGCCGATTCGCGCCGTGATGGCAGCAAGCATCGCATCGGTGAAGCCGCTTCCCACGCGCCCCACGTACGACCAGCCGTGCTCCGGATCCGGCCGGGCCAGCAACAACGAGCCAAACCCGCTCCGACTGCCACGCGGCGCGGTATAGCCGACCACCGCGAACTCATCGCTGGCCAACTGCTTGGTCTTGCGCCAATCATCGCTGCGACCGGGGTGATAGGCGCGATCGGCACGCTTGGAGATGATCCCCTCGAAATGCTGATCGCCGGCGAGTTTGTAGGCGCTCTCGCCATCGGCCTCGATGTGCGAGCTGAAGGCCAGGTGCGGACTACGCTGCGCTTCCAGCAACTGCTGCAACAGATCCTTGCGCGCACGCAGTGGTGCGTCTGAGATATCCACGCCATCCACATGCAGCAGATCGAACAACGCCAGCACCAGCGCACCCGGACGCTCGCCCGACAACGTGGCCTGCAGCAGGTTGAAATCTTCCTTGCGACCTTGCCCGGCGATCAATTCACCATCCAGCGCAACCGACCGCAAGCCCAGCGCCTCGATGGCCGCCGCCACGTCAGGCAGCTTGGTCGTCCACTCCAAGGCGTTGCGCGACCACAGCCGCACCTTGCCGCGCGCCATCGTCGCCAGGATGCGATAGCCGTCCCACTTGATTTCATGCAGCCACTGGTCGCCTTCCGGCGGCTGTTCGCCCAGCTTGGCCAGCTGCGGCTCGAAGGCGGCATCGGGCGCCTTGCCACGACGTGCCTTGGGCAACTTGGATGCCCGTGCAGCCCAGTCGCGCTTGCGCAAGGGCTTGGCGTCGGCCACGGTTTCCAGCTTCTTCTTGTTCGCCTTGCCGGAACCGGCGCGGCGCGCATCCGCCGCCGGCGGCGCGGTGACATCGCCCAGCAGGTCGTCGGCCTCCAGGGTGCCGGCGTAGGCATCCTCGTCCTTGAACAGCAGCCACTGCGGCTGGCGCGCCGGCTTGCCCGAGCGCACCAGGTGCCATCCCCCCTTCAACTTGCGGCCGAACAACTCGAAGCGAAGGTGTCCCTTGGCCAGCTGCGCTTCGACATCGCCCTCGCTGGACCACACGCCGTGATCAAACTGCGCGACATGGCCACCGCCGTATTGCCCTTTCGGGATATCGCCCTCGAACCCCGCGTAGTCCAGCGGGTGGTCTTCCACCTCCACCGCCATGCGCTTGACCTTGGGGTCGTAACTGGGGCCCTTTGGCACGGCCCAGCTTTTCAGCGCACTGCCTACCTGCAGGCGGAAATCGTAGTGGCGACGACTGGCGTGATGCAGCTGCACCACGAAGATCGGGCGCTTGCCCTTGGGCAGCACCTTGCCCGGCTCGGGCTCGCGGGTCTTGTCGAAGCTGCGCTTGCGCCGATATTCGGTCAGGCTCATCGCGCGGCTACGGCTTGTTCAAGTGCTCGCGCACGGCCGCGGCCATCGGACCCACGGCCTCGACCGCCGCGCGCAGCTTTTCTTCGCTTACGCCCAGCGTCTTGCTCCAATACCGAAGCTCGTAATCCTCGTTGACGTTGATCCGGTCGCGGTCCGGACGCCCCGATTCTCGTTTGTCATCACTCATCGTCTGTCCTCCTGCCTATCGAATCGATTGACTCGCCTCGACGCTACGCCCGCGCCGGTCGTGCGTTGGTGAAAAGTCGCGTTCAGCGGCGCGGCGCCGCAGCCAAACGGATCCAGGTCGGTGCATGGTCGCTGGGCTTCTCCAATCCACGCACCCATCGGTCCACGCCGGCTTCACGCAATCGGGGTGCCAAGACCGGGTTGAGCAACAAGTGATCGATGCGCAGTCCACGGTCGCGCTGGTAGTGCTGCCGAAAATAATCCCAAAACGTGTAGATGCGCGCTTCACCGAAATGCTTGAGCAAGCTGTCCGTCCAACCCTGCTCCAGCAAGCGGAACCAGGCCTCCCGGCTCTCCGGTTGCAGCAGTGCATCCTTGCGCCAGCCTTTCGGGTCGTAGATGTCTTCATCGGTAGGCACGACATTGAAATCGCCCAGCATGACCACCGGCTCATCGAGGTCCACCAGCGAGCGTGCATGTCGTATCAGGCGCGCGAACCATTTGAGCTTGTAGTCGAACTTCGGTCCGGGCTGCGGATTGCCATTGGGCAGATAAAGGCACGCCACGCGCAGGCCATGCGTCGTCGCTTCCAGATAGCGGCTCTGGTCGTCCTGGCGGTCCCACGGCAGGCCACGCCGGAGTTCTTCCGGTTGCTCGCCACGCGATAGCAGCGCCACGCCATTCCACGAGCGCTGGCCCTGCCAGATCACGCCATAGCCGGCCTTCTCGAGGTCCGACCGCGGGAAGGCCTCCTGCATGGCCTTCAACTCCTGCAAACCGACCACGTCGGGTTTTTCCCGTTCCAGCCAGGCCAGCAGGTGCGGCAAGCGCGTGCCGATGCCATTGACGTTGAACGTCGCGACCTTGAGTGCGCGTGCGGGCATCTTGGGTCCCCTGGTTTACTCCGGCACTTTGGCCGGCACGAAGGGCGATACCGGATCGCTGGCGGGGAATGTTTCCTCCAGCGCCTCGTCCTGGCGCTTTTCTTCCTTGCGTTTTTCGTGCGGGGCGCGCGGATCGGGCACGGGCGAAGGCAGCGGCGCGTGCGTACGTTCGTTGGAAGCGGTCGTGTTCATGGATTGGCTCCGGCTTGATGGGGTTGGCTTGCCGCGCCCGGCAGGCGACGCGCCGCTTGCAGGTGGCGCTCGGCCTCGCCGTGCGCCTGTTCCAGTTGCGCGCGGACACCGGGCGTGCGCGCAGCGGGGATCGTTTCTTCCAGCCAGGCAATCGCCTGCAAGTGGCTGGACACCATCGTCTCGATATAGGCGTCCTGGAACGCGGCCGGATCGGCATCGCGCAATGCCGCCAACGTGCGCTGGGCGTCTTGCAGTTGCGCCTGGGCCTGGCGGTTTCCGGTGTCGGGCAACCAGCGGTCCAGCTCGCCTCGCTGGGCGGCGTGGTCGCGCTGCTGAGTTCGTGCGTACTCCAGCACCCGCCCGTCGATGTCC
Organism: Stenotrophomonas sp.; assembly: GCA_036403795.1. Lineage (GTDB taxonomy): Bacteria > Pseudomonadota > Gammaproteobacteria > Xanthomonadales > Xanthomonadaceae > Stenotrophomonas_A. The sequence continues at coordinate 4,379 of DASWQJ010000040.1, read as the reverse complement.
CGGTCCAATGCCAATCGGGCAACGTCTTCCTGGAAGCGGTCTTCTACGCTCACCCGACCCAACACCGCCCGCTCGCGGTCGGTGGCTGGCGGCCAACCCGGCGCCCCCTCGCGCGTGGCAGCGGCCTGGCTGTCGGCCTGCGCATGGCGGCTGGCAGCGCGGTCGTTGGCGTCCACCGCCGCCTCTTGTCGCTGTTGCGCCTTGGCCGCGTCGGCCGGCAGCGGCTCCGACGGGCTTGCAGCGGGCCCGTTGCAGGCGGCCAACAGCAGGCTGCAGACCCACCACGCGCCGGTGGCCGCGGCTCGCGGCGGGGACCGGTGGGGTAGCTGGGTGCAAGCCGCTTTCGAGCGGGCCGTAACGATGCGCATGCCGCAGACGTTAGTCGTGAGGTGATGCCGCGAAAGTGAAGGCGGGCTGGCGTGGCAACTGGCGCCGCCCAAAGGACCAGGCCAGTGCGCTACCCGTGATCGTGTCCCGGCGCGTTCACCGACGTGGGCAACGCGTGAGCACTACGCTTCGCTGCGGCAGAACGCGGCGTAATCGATGTAGCCGGGAAAGGCACGATGTGGTGCGCACACCGGGCAATCGGGATCCGGAACCAACTTGAGTTCCCGAAACCGCATGGCCAGTGCATCGAATCCCAACAGGCGACCGGCCAGCGAATCCCCGATGCCAAGCAGCAGCTTGAGCACTTCGGCGGCCTGCAGCAGGCCCACGATGCCCGGCAATACGCCCAGCACACCGGCCTCAGCGCAGTTGGGCGCAAATTCCGGCGCAGGAGGTTCGGGAAACAAACATCGATAGCACGGCGCTTGCCCGCGATGCCTGCCGGCATCGAATACGCTCACCTGTCCTTCGAACTGCTGCACGGCGCCATACACCAACGGCTTGCCCAGCTTGACGCAGGCGTCGTTGAGCAGATAGCGCAGGGGAAAGTTGTCGGAGCCGTCCAGTACGACGTCAATCCCTTCCAGCACCCGCTCGACGTTGGCCGAGGTCAACCGTTCGTTGATGGCCTCCACCCGCACGCCAGGGTTGAGCGCTTGCAGCGCGGTGGCCGCCGAGTCGACCTTCGGCTGCCCTACCCGCGCGTCGGTATGCAGGATCTGGCGTTGCAGGTTGCTGCGGTCCACGACATCGTCGTCGATGATCCGCAGCACGCCCACCCCGGCCGCCGCCAGGTAATAGCCGGCCGGAGAGCCCAGGCCACCGGCGCCGACCACCAGCACCCGCGATTGCTGCAGCCGACGCTGGCCCGCCTCGCCGACTTGCGGCAAGCGCAGGTGGCGCGAATAGCGCTCCAGGAAATCCTGTTGGTCCGGTGGCAACTGCGGTCGCACCAGCGGCAGCCCTTCGGCCTGCCAGCGCGAGGTACCACCGGCCACCGACACCACTCGCGGCCAGCCGGCGGCGCGCAATGCCTGCACTGCGGCCAGTGAGCGCTTGCCGCTCTGGCAGATCAACATCACCTCGGCATCGGCCGCGGGCAAGTGGGCGGCAGGATCGGCTTCCAGGTCGGCGCCTGTCACCGCGATGGCACCCTCGGCCTGCCCTTCCACGCGTTCGTGCGCTTGGCGGATGTCGATCAACGGGATGCCCGCGGCCGAGCGACGCCTGGCCTGGGCGGGATCGATCTGTTCGACGTTCATGGCGGCATTATCCGCACATCGCAGGCATCGCGCAGCGCCGGCCACGGATCGCAGCGTCGCGGTGCGCGGAGGTCACGGCGATCGGCGTGCACCCGATCGCGGGCCGCGGCACACCGCAGCACCGCCCCCCGCCGTCAGTAGCGCATCACTTCCACGACATCGCCGGCGGCATAGTCCCGGGCGCCCTCTTCCATGACCAGCAGCACGTCGCTGTCTGCCGCGGCGCGCAGCCGGTGCGAGCCATCGGCGGAGTGAGGAGTCACCTGCAGGCGGCCGGTGCGGTCACAGCCGAGCCTGCCACGCAGCAGTTCCAGGCGATCGTGACGCTTTTGCCAAGGGGCGGTGAGCACGGCAAACAGCCGCAACGGCATTTCGCTGCTGCCCTGCATCGCGGCCAGCAGCGGCGTGACGATCGCGGTGAACGTCGCCAACACCGACACCGGGTTGCCCGGCAACCCGAGCAACAGCGCGTTGTCCAGCCCGCCGCACAACACCGGCATGCCTGGCCGCAGGCGTACCTTCCAGAAGTGCACTCGACCGTGCTGCTGCAACAGCGCGGGCACATGATCCTTCTCGCCCGCCGACACGCCGCCACAGGTCAGCACCAGATCGAACGCGGCCGCGGCATCGCGCAGCATGGTCTCGATGCGCACTGGATCGTCGGGCAAGGTCGGCCAGGCCACCGGGCTCAGACCCAACTCCCGCAGGCGAGCCATCAGCAGGTCGCGATTGGCGTTGTAGACCTGTCCCGGCGCCAGTGGCAGGCCAGGCTCGACGATCTCATCGCCGGTAGCGAACACCGCCACCGTCGGGCGGGCCGATACTTCGAGCTGGGCCACGCCCACCGCCGAGGCCAATGCCACCCGCGTTGCATTCAGTCTTTGACCGGCGCGCAGGATCACATCACCGGCACGCACGTCATCGCCCGCACGCCGCACGAAGGCGCCCGCCGCAGGCAACTCGTCGAACTCGACCACGCCATCGCGCTCGCGGGCGTTTTCCTTGATCACGACGGTGTCCACGCCCGGCGGCAGTGCAGCGCCCGTGGTGATGCGCACGCATTCGCCAGGACCCAACGCGGGCAACGGCGCGGCGCCGGCAAACTGCTCGCCCACCAATCGTCTGTGCCCGGGGCCTTGGCCCGAATCGGCGTGGCGCAGGCCGAAGCCATCCATCGCACTGTTGTCGAAGGCGGGCAACGCAGTGGGGGCAATGACATCGGCGCGCAGTACGCGTCCATCCGCGCGGCCCGTGGCCAGGCGCTCGGCCGGCACGCGACGAACGTGCCCCAGGCGCTCGATGATCTGCAGCGCCTGCGCCAAGGAAATGCGGGTCGGAAAATCGTTCATGGCGCCAGCATAACGCTGGCGTCGGAGGGCAGTCGGATTACTTGCCCTTCACGTGCCGCATCAGCCGTCGCTTGCGCGCAATCTGGCGATCGGACAGCTCGTTCTTCTTGCCTTCGTACGGGTTCGTACCTTCGCGGAACATGAAGCGCACCGGTGTGCCGACGAGTTTGAAGCGCTTGCGGAAGAAGTTTTCCAGATAACGCTTGTACGACTCCGGCAACACTTTCAGGCGCGTGCCGTGGACGATGAAGGTCGGCGGATTGCTGCCACCCGGATGCACGTAGCGCAGCTTGGACACGTGGCCACGAATGCTCGGCGGCGGATTGGTCTGATAGGCCACTTCCAACGCCTTGTTGACCTCGGCGGTGCTGAACTCGTGCGTGGCCGAGGCGTGCGCACGATGGATCGCGGCAAACAACTCGCGCATGCCCGAGCCGTGCTTGGCCGAGATGCGGACCGATTCAGCCCAGTTGACGAAGCTCAGCTTGCGCGACAACAAGTCTTCGGCCTGCTGGCGCTGGTAGTCGGTCAGGCCGTCCCACTTGTTGATCGCCACCACCAGCGCCCTGCCGGCTTCCAGGATCGCGCCCAGCACCGTGGCGTCCTGGTCGGTGACGCCTTCGGTGGCGTCCAGCAGCAGCACGGCCACCTGGCATTGCTCGATGGCTTGCAGCGTCTTGAACGCGCTGAACTTCTCCACGACCTCGTCGACCTTGGACTTGCGACGCAGGCCCGCGGTATCGATCAGCCGGTATTGGCGGTTGTCGCGCTCCAGGTCCACCGCGATCGAATCGCGCGTGGTGCCCGGCACTTCCGAAGCGATCATCCGCTCCTCGCCCAGCAGGCGATTGACCAGCGTCGACTTGCCCACGTTCGGGCGGCCCACGAAGGCGATGCGCACGCGTGCCGGGTCCAGGTCGAGCAACTCGCCGGCCCCTTCCTCGGGCAGCCGTGCCTGCACTTCCTCGAGCAGGTCGTCGATGCCCTGGCGATGCGACGCCGAAACCGTCAGCGTGTCGCTGATGCCGTAGCGGGCGAAATCCGACAGGACAGCCGCCTCGTCGACGCCATCGATCTTGTTGATCACGAGCATGGTTGGCCGCGACAACTTTCGCAGCCAGGCCAGGATGTCGTCATCGAGCGACGAAGCGCCTTCGCGGCCATCGACCACGAACAGCACCAGGTCGGCTTCGCCGGCCGCGGCACGGGCCTGGCGCGCCGTGGCGCCGGCCAAGCCTTCTTCTTCACCGGCGATGCCGCCGGTGTCGACGACGACGAAGGGATTTTGTTCGTCCAACCGACACACGCCGTAGTTGCGGTCCCGGGTCACGCCGGGCTGGTCATGGACCAGCGCGTCGCGAGTGCGCGTCAGCGCATTGAA
>DASWQJ010000039.1:0-41567 GCA_036403795.1 Stenotrophomonas sp. | reverse complement strand
TGACGCGGTCGCCCTTCTTCAGGGGCTGGACGGCGAACACACCGTTGCCGTGGATGCGGGATTTGCGGGCGGCGATCTTGCGCGACATGAAAGCTTCCATTGAGAGTGCGCGCGCATTGTGGCGTGCGCGGGCGGGTTGTGCCATGCCCGGCTCGCAAGGCGTGCACCCGCGCGCCCGGACCCGGGCCCCGGACAACTGGGCACCCCTAGCTTCCTTGGGAGCCATCGACGCTTGCCCGCCGCTGAACTGTGTCGTGGGCAGCATCGGGAGCGCGATCCGAGCGGGTTGGCCTGCCAGGCCCACAAAGAGTACAATTTCGGTCCGCTTTCGATATTCCGGCTTTCCGGCCCCCAAAATCCCATGCTTCGCGTTACCAAGCTCACCGATTACGCCACCGTCGTGCTGACCGTCCTGGCCGGGCGTGCCGGCGGCGTCCTCAGCGCCAGCGAACTGGCCGATCAGGCGGGCCTGGAGGCCACCACGGTCAGCAAACTGCTCAAGCCGCTGGCGCAGGCAGGCCTGGTCGAGGGCTTGCGCGGCGTGCATGGCGGTTATCGCCTGGCCCGGCCGGCCGACCAGATCACCCTGATCGAGATCGTCGAGGCGATGGAAGGCCCGCTGGCGATCACCGAATGCAGCCAGGACCACGGACAGTGCGGCATCGCCCACCAATGCGGTGTCCGCAGCAACTGGCGGTTGATCAATGACGTCGTCGCCGATGCGCTGCGCGGCGTCACCCTGGCCCAGATGCTGCATCCCCTTTCCACCACCGGCGACGGCCGGCGACGTTTGATCGCCGCCCAGGTCGCCATCTGATGAATCCTAGGCAGCCCCCCATGGCCACCGAAGTTGCACCCCCGCAGAACGCCGAGATCCTGGAACGACTGGGACGCCGCTACGACGCCGGCTTCATTACCGAGATCGAATCCGAATCGCTGCCGCCCGGCCTGGATGAAGACGTCATCCGCGCCCTGTCGGCCAAGAAGCTCGAACCGGAATGGATGACGCAGTGGCGCCTGTCGGCTTACCGGCACTGGCTGACCATGCCGATGCCCCACTGGGCCAAGCTCAAGATCGCCCCGATCGATTTCCAGGCATTGAGCTACTACTCCGCGCCCAAGGGTCCCAAGTACAAGTCGCTGGACGAAGTGCCCAAGGAACTGCTCGACACCTACGACAAGCTCGGCGTGCCGCTGCACGAGCGCGCCAAACTGGCGGGCGTCGCGGTGGACGCGGTATTCGATTCGGTTTCGGTCGGCACCACGTTCCGCAAAGAGCTGGCCGAAAAGGGCGTGATCTTCTGCTCCATGTCCGAGGCCATTGCCGAGCATCCGGAACTGGTGCGCCAGTACCTGGGCAGCGTAGTGCCGGTGGGTGACAATTATTTCGCCGCCCTGAACTCGGCGGTGTTCTCCGACGGCAGCTTCGTGTTCATCCCCAAGGGCGTGCGCTGCCCGATGGAGCTCAGCACGTATTTCCGCATCAACGCCGGCCACACCGGCCAGTTCGAACGCACCCTCATCGTGTGCGAGGACAAGGCCTATGTGTCCTACCTGGAAGGCTGCACCGCGCCGATGCGCGACGAGAACCAACTGCATGCCGCGGTGGTGGAATTGGTCGCGCTCGAAGACGCCGAGATCAAGTACTCGACCGTGCAGAACTGGTATCCGGGCGATGAAAATGGCGTGGGCGGCATCTACAACTTCGTCACCAAGCGTGCCGAATGCCGCGGTGCGCGCAGCAAGGTCACCTGGACCCAGGTGGAGACCGGTTCGGCAATCACCTGGAAGTATCCCTCCTGCGTGCTGCTGGGCGACGACTCCGTCGGCGAGTTCCACTCGGTGGCGCTGACCCATCATCGCCAACAGGCCGACACCGGCACCAAGATGATCCACATCGGCAAGCGCACCAAGAGCAAGATCGTCAGCAAGGGCATCAGCGCCGGGCGCGGCCAGAACACCTACCGCGGCCTGGTCAAGGTCGAGCGCAACGCCGACGGTGCGCGCAACTACACCCAGTGCGACTCGCTGCTGATCGGCAAGAAGTGCGGTGCCCACACCTTTCCCTACATCGAGGTGAAGCATCCGGGCGCCACCGTCGAACACGAAGCCACCACCAGCAAGATCAGCGACGACCAGCTGTTCTACTGCCGCGCGCGTGGCATCGGCCAGGAAGATGCGGTGTCGATGATCGTCGACGGCTTCTGCAAGCAGGTCTTCCGCGAACTGCCGATGGAATTCGCCGTCGAGGCCAAGAAACTGCTGGAAGTCTCGCTGGAAGGCAGCGTCGGCTGAGCCGATAGCACCCACCGCGGCACCCGGCCCGCCCGTCGCACGGGCATCTCCAAGATCCACGAATCACGAGTCGCCTTCCATGCTCAAGATCAACAACCTCCACGCCAGCGTCGCCGGCAAGGAAATCCTCAAGGGCCTTTCGCTGGACGTGAAGCCGGGCCAGGTGCACGCCATCATGGGGCCCAACGGCGCGGGCAAGTCCACCCTGGGCAACGTGCTGGCCGGCCGCGAAGGCTACGAGGTGACCGAAGGCACGGTGTCATTCGAAGACCAGGCGCTGCTGGAGCTGGCGCCCGAGGAACGCGCTGCCGCCGGCCTGTTCCTGGCGTTCCAGTATCCGGTCGAGATCCCGGGCGTGAACAACACCTACTTCCTGCGCGCCGCGCTCAATGCCCAGCGCAAGGCGCGTGGCGAGGAAGAACTCGATTCCATGCAGTTCCTCAAACTGGTGCGCCAGAAGCTGGCGGTGCTGCACTTGAACGATGAACTGCTGCACCGGGGCGTCAACGAAGGCTTTTCCGGTGGCGAGAAGAAGCGCAACGAGATCTTCCAGCTCGCCGTGCTCGAACCCAAGTTGGCGATTCTCGACGAGACCGACTCCGGCCTGGACATCGATGCACTCAAGACGGTCGCCGACGGTGTCAATTCGCTGCGCGCGGCTGACCGTTCCTTCCTGGTGATTACCCACTACCAGCGCCTGCTCGACTACATCAAGCCGGACGTGGTCCACGTGCTTTCCGATGGGCGCATCGTGCAGACCGGCGGCCCGGAGTTGGCCCTGGAGCTGGAAAAGCACGGATACGCCTGGTTGAAGGACCGGGTGACCCCGGAGACGGTCTGATGAGCGCCTTGCTCGACTCACTGGCCGCCGGCTTTCAGGGCGACGAGCGTCGCCGCGGCGTGCTTGAAGAAGCATTGCGAGACGGCTTGCCCCATCCGCGCAGCGAAGCCTGGCGATATACATCACTGCGTGCCCTGGAGCGTCGCAGCTTCGCGCCCTCGCCCGCCGACGTGACGCCGGTCGACCCCCAGTTGCTGGCCGATATCCCCTCGCCGCGCCTGGTGTTCGTCAACGGCCGCCCCAGCCCGGCGCTGACGCAGCTGGATGGCCTACCCGACGGCGTCGAACTGCAGTCGCTGTCCAGCGCGCTGGCCGGTGGCGAAGAAGCCGCACGCTTTTTGGAACGTCGCTTCGAGCGTGCCGAAGAGGTCTTCGCCCGTCTCAACGCCGCGCTCGCCAATGAAGGCGTGCTGCTGCGCGTGGCCGACGGTGTGCAGGTCTCGACACCCCTGCATCTGGTGTTCGTGGGCGCCGCGACCGGCGCCGACCTGTCATGGCACCAGCGCCACCTGATCGAACTACGCGCCGGCGCCTCGCTGTCGCTGGTCGAGCACCACCTCCATGCCGGCGACGGCGCACACCTGGGCAACGCGGTGGCGCACGTGCACCTGGCCCAGGGCGCGCAGCTGTGGCACGCCCGCGTGCAGGACGAAAGCACCGTTTTTACCTCGCTGCTGCGTACCGATGCGGTGCTGGCGCGCGATGCGAAGTACCACCGCGTGGACCTGGAACTGGGCGCCGCGCTGGGCCGGCACGAGCTCAACGTTCGACTGGAAGGCGACCATGCCCAGCTCACCGCCAATGGCGTGTTGCTGGGCAACGGCCGCCGTCATAGCGACACGCGCCTGGGGATCGAGCACATTGCCCGCGACACCACCGCGCAGCTGGTATGGCGCGGCGTGGCCACCGATCGCAGCCGTGTCGTATTCCATGGCGGCATCCACATTCGCGAAGGCGCCGACGGCACCGACGCGCGGCTGTCCAACAAGAACCTGCTGCTGTCCGACAACGCGGAAATCGATACGCAGCCGGTATTGGTGATCGACGCCGACGAGGTGCAGGCCGCCCATGGCGCCACCGTGGGCCAGCTCGACGCCAATGCGCTGTTCTACCTGCGTTCGCGCGGCTTGCCGCCGGCGCAGGCGAAGGCGCTGCTCAGTGCCGCGTTCTGCCACGAACCGCTCAGCGGCCTTCCGGGTGAGCTCGGACAGATCCTGTCCGCGCGCCTGGACGCTGCCCTGGCCTCGGCAGGCATGGCATGAACGCCCCGGTCGCGCATGCCGTCGCCACGCCGGACTGGGAGCGCATCCGTACCGATTTCCCGCTACTGATGCGCCAGGTGCACGGCAAGCCACTGGTCTATTTCGACAACGCCAACACCGGGCAGAAGCCGCTGCCGGTGATTGCCGCCACCGACGAGTTCTACCGGCGCCAGAACGCCAACGTCAGCCGAGCCGTGCATGCGCTCGGCACCGAGGCTACCGAGGCTTTTGAAGGCGCGCGCGGCAAGCTGGCACGCTTGCTCAATGTGCGTGGCGAAGACCTGGTGCTGTGCAGCGGCGCCACATTTGCGCTCAACCTGGTGGCCTATTCGTGGGCACTGCCGCGTCTTCGGCAGGGTGACGTCATCCTGGTGTCGCGGATGGAACACCACGCCAACATCGTGCCCTGGCAATTGGTGGCCGAGCGCACCGGCGCCACGATCCGCGTGGCCGAGATCCACCAGGACGGCACGCTGGACCTGGACGCGCTGCGCGCCGCCATGACGCCCCAGGTGAAATTGCTGGCGCTGGCCCATGTCTCCAACGTGCTGGGCACGGTCAATCCGGTGCGCGAGATCTGCCGCGAAGCACGCAAGCACGGGATCGTGACGGTCATCGACGGGTCGCAAGCCATTCCGCACCGCCGCGTCGACGTCGCTGCCATCGGGTGCGATTTCTATGTGCTGACCGGCCACAAGATGTGCGGTCCCACCGGCACGGGCGCGCTGTGGGCGCGTCGCGAACACCTGCAGGCGATGCCACCGTTCATCGGCGGCGGCGAAATGATCAAGGAAGTCAGTTTCGACGGCACGGTGTTCAACGATCCGCCGCACAAGTTCGAGGCCGGCACGCCCAATATCGCCGGCTTCATCGGCCTCGGCGCCGCCGTGGACTACCTGCAGACCATCGGACTGGAGCACGTGGAGGCCCGCGAGGCCGACCTGCTGTCGCACCTCACCGAGGAACTGCAACGTATCGATGGCCTGCGCCTGTTCGGGACTGCCCCGGACAAGGCCGCCGTGGTGTCCTTCCTGGTCGAAGGCGCCCACGCGCACGACCTGGCCACGCTACTGGACCTGGAGGGCGTGGCCGTGCGCTCCGGCCAGCACTGCGCCCACCCGCTGCTGCAGTTCTATGGGGTGGCCGCCACCTGCCGGGCCTCACTCTCGTTCTACAACACCCACGCCGAGATCGAACGCTTCATCACTGCGTTGCGCAAAGTCCGCAACCTGCTGGCCTGAGGCCACCGCGCGGCCACCCGCCGCCGGCACCCTCGGCAGCGGGTGGCGAAAGCCGGATGGAGGCCTCACGCCGCATTCGCAGCCGGCGCCGCAGGCCCCGTCCGCCGTTAGAATGCCCCCATGCAAACGCTCACCTTCCGCACCGCCACCGTCGCCGACGTCCCGGCCATCGTCGAACTGGTCACCTCCGCCTATCGCGGCGATGTGAGCCGCGTCGGCTGGACCACCGAGGCCGACATCCTGGACGGCACCCGCATCGAGCCGGACATCCTGCGTCAGGATGTGCTGCGCGACCGCAGCGTCGTGTTGCTGGCCGAACTGGATGACCGCCTCGTCGCCTGCGCGCACGTGGCCGACGATGGCGATGCCGGCTATTTCGGCATGTTCTCGGTCAGTCCGCACCTGCAGGGCACCGGGATCGGCAAGCAACTGATGGCCCAGGCCGAGCGGACCGTGCAGCAGGCCTGGGGCCACCAACGCATGCGCATGACCGTCATCGACATCCGCGACGAGCTGATCGCCTTCTACGAGCGCCGCGGCTATCAGCGCACCGGGATCACCCGACCGTTCCCCTACGGCGATGCTCGTTTCGGCATTCCGCTGCGCGATGACCTGCGGTTCGAAGTCCTGGAAAAGCCGTTGGAGCACAGGTTCGCGTGAGTGAGACCTGGACGTTCGTCTGCGCAAGCGCCGAGCTGCTGCCCGGCGAATTGAAGTCGGCGTGGGATGAGCTCACCGATACGCCCATCGTGGTCTTCAACCTCGACGGCGAGCTGTACGCGCTGGAAGACCGCTGCACCCACGAAGACTACGAACTCTCGCCGGGCCACTTCGACCCGGCCGAGGGCAGCATCGAATGCCTGTTGCACGGTGCTCGCTTCGACATCCGCGACGGCCGCCCCCTTTGCCCGCCCGCCTATGCGCCGGTGGCGCGGTTCCCGGTCAAGCGCGAAAACGACGGTATCTGGACCCGCGACGACCGCGGTTGAGCCGATAGCCTCTGCGTTCCGCCGTTTGGCTCTTCGGCAGGCACCCAGAACGCGTCACGTCCGCAAGGCACCGCCGTGGTGTTCCGCCACGCATCCGGTATTGCAAACGATTCGCATTTGCCTGCAAAATATCGCGCTGCCCGGCCCAGGCATATCCCCACGGCACGGCCCGACGAACTTCTCGATACGCCGTCCCTGCATCGGCCTGGCGCCGCTGCGCCATGTCTTTAGGAAAGAAGACCATGAGCATCAAGAGCCGCAAGCACTCCCTCGCCCGCGTCGCCTCCGCCCACACGCTGACCGCCGCCGCCCTGCTGATGGCCGCACCCCTGGCGCACGCCGAGGCCCCCGCCGCCGACGCCAAGACGCTGGACAAGGTCGATGTCCACGCCGAACGCGCCAAGCGCTATCTGGTCGAACAGTCGTCCTCGGACAAGTTCACCCAGTCGCTGCTCGACACGCCGCAGACGCTCAACATCATCAGCAAGGACCTGTTCAACGAACAGGGCGCCACCACGCTCACCGAAGCGCTGCGCAACAGCCCCGGCGTCGGCACGTTCTTCGTCGGTGAAAACGGCAATACCACCACCGGCGACACGATCTACATGCGCGGCTTCGATACCTCCAGCAGCATCTTCGTCGACGGCGTGCGCGACCTGGGTTCGATCTCCCGCGACGTATTCAACATCGAGCAGATCGAAGTGGCCAAGGGACCGGCCGGCACCGACAACGGCCGCAGCGCGCCCACCGGTGCGATCAACCTGGTCACCAAGCAGCCCTTAGGCACCGATGAAGTCAGCGCCGCGATCACCGGCGGCGTCGATGGCCAGCGCCGCGTCACCGCCGACTGGAACCAGACGCTGGGCTCTCCGGCCGCCGCCTTCCGCCTCAACGTGATGGGCCAGGACAGCGATGCGGTGGGCCGCGACCACGTGCAGAACAAGCGTTGGGGTGTGGCACCGTCACTGGCGTTCGGGCTGGATGGCGACACGCGCTATTACATCGACCTGTTGTACGTGAAGCAGGACAACCTCCCCGACGGCAGCGTGCCAACCCTCGGATTGCCGGGCTATACCTCGCCGGACCCGGCCCGTCCCTGGCTGGCCACGGTGCCCAAGGTGGATCCGGAAAACTTCTATGGCACGCGCCACGACCACGACGACGTCACTTCCAAGATGGCGACGTTCCGTTTCGAGCACGACTTCTCCGACACGTTGCGCCTGACCAATACCGCGCGCTGGGGGCGGAACGAACAGGAGTACATGCTCACCGCGTTCATGGTCACCGCGGCCAACCTGCTGACCCCGAACCTGGCCGATCCCTCCACCTGGACGCTCGCGCGCAGCACGCCGACCTTCAAGGATCAGGAATACACGATCCTGACCGACCAGTTGAACCTGCGCTGGAACTTCATGACCGGCGCGGTCGAGCACGACCTGAGCACGGGCCTGGAAGCCACCCGCGAAGAACTGGAAAACTGGGGCGTCGGTACTCGTGGCGCCTGGCCGGCGGCCAATCTCTACGACCCGGACTGGAATGTCGACGGACTGAGCTGGTCGCGCAACGGGGCCCACTCGGATGGCCGGACGACGACCTATTCGTTCTACGCTTTCGACACGCTCAAGTTCGGCGAAAACCTGCTGGTCACCGGTGGCGTGCGCGTGGACCACTACGACACCGACTTCAGCAGCCTGGTGGTGTGTGGCGCACGCGGTGGCCCGGTGTGCGGCGCGCTGCCGACGGGCAGCATCGTGCCCGGCGTGGACGCCGACAGCTCCGACACGCTGTTCAACTGGAAGCTCGGCGCGGTGTACAAGGCCACCGAACAGGTCAGCGTGTACGCGAACTACGCGATCTCCCAGCAGCCTCCCGGCGGCAGCGCGCTGGAGTTGAGCGCAGCGGCCAACAGCGCCAACAATCCCGCACTGGATCCGCAAAAGGCCGAGACCGCAGAGATCGGCACCAAGTGGAATTTCTTCGATGCCAACTTGTTGGTGACGATGGCGTTGTTCCGCACGGATGTCACCAACGAGATCGCGCCGGACCCGACCAACCCCAACATCTTTTACCAGACCGGCGAAAAGCAGGTCCAAGGCGTGGAGCTGTCGGCGGTGGGCAAGATCACCGACCAGTGGTCAGTCTCGGCCGGCTATACCCGCATGGATGCGCAGGTGAAGGAAGGCAGCAACGTCGCCCAGGACGGCACGCAGGACCTGACCTACACCCCGGACAGCGCGTTCACGGCCTGGTCCACCTACACCTTCCCCTTCAAACTCACCCTGGGCGGCGGCGTGCGCTATAGCGGCGAAATGAAACGAGGTACCGACGGAGCGATCGGCACCCCGTCCTTCGTCAAGTCCTATACGGTGTGGGACGCCGTGGTGAGCTATCCGATCAACGATCACTTCGATCTGCGCTTGAACGCGTTCAATGTGTTCGACAAGGACTATGTGGCCGGCATCAACAAGAGCGGTTACCGCTACAGTCCCGGTGCGCCGCGTACGTTCACGCTGACGGCCAACCTGCGCTTCTGATCGGCGCAGTCCTTCCGTAGACCACGGATGCCGCCGCTCGCGGCGGCGTCCATCGCAGGATAAACGCCATGTTGCTGCACATCCCCGGCATCCTCGACCCAACGGAAGTGGCGCGGTTCCGCCGCGAGCTGGAGGCAGCGCCATGGATCGATGGCCGCGAAACCGTCGGCACGCAGGGTGCGCAGGTCAAACGCAACCTGCAACTGCCCGATGCCTCGCCGCTCAAACAGCAGTTGGGCCAGGCCGTGCTCAACGCCTTGGCCCGCAGCCCGTTGTACTTTGCCGCGGCCCTGCCGCTGCGCACCATTGCACCTCGCTTCAACCGCTACGAAGGCGGTGGCCACTACGGCTTTCATGTCGACGGCGCGGTGATGACGGTGCCGGCGCAGGAGGACCAGCCGGCCATGACGCTGCGTACCGATCTGTCCTGCACGCTGTTCCTGAGCGCGCCGGAGGAATACGAAGGCGGTGAGCTGGTCATCAGCGACACCTACGGCCAGCACGACGTGAAACTGCCGGCCGGTGACCTGATCCTGTATCCCTCCAGCAGTCTGCACCGCGTCGCGCCGGTTACCCGCGGCGCGCGAATCGCTTCGTTCTTCTGGGTGCAAAGCCTGGTGCGCGATGGCGGCAGGCGCCAAACCCTGTTCGAGCTCGATGCCTCGATCCAGGCACTGACCCAATCCAATGCCGATCGCGACGCCGTGCTGCGGCTGACCAACGTCTATCACAACCTGCTACGCGAGTGGTCCCAGACGTGAGCGTCGAGCCGGAGCTTGCCAACGCGCGGCAACGCCGCGGTTTCTGGCTGCGCATGCTGCACCAATGGCATTGGATCAGTTCGGCGGTGTGCCTGGTCGGCATGTTGCTGTTTGCCTTCACCGGCCTGACGCTCAACCATGCCGCATTGATCGAGGCCAAACCCGAAGTCACCCACCGGTTGTTGAACCTGCCCCCGGCGCAGTTGTCGCGGCTGCGTGGACCCGACGAGGGGGACGCACCGCTGCCGGCACCGGTCGCCGACTGGCTGGGCGGGCAGCTGGCCCTGCGGCTCTCGCACCGACCGGCCGAATGGTCGGCCGAGGAGGTCTACGTATCGTTGCCGGCGCCTGGCGAAGACGCCTGGCTGACCATCGATCGCCAAAACGGCGCGATCGAATTCGAGCGCACCCGGCGCGGCTGGGTTTCCTATTTCAACGACCTCCACAAGGGGCGGAACGCCGGCCCCGCGTGGGGGTGGTTCATCGATGTATTTGCCATTGCCTGCCTGGTGTTCTGCATCACCGGATTGTTCCTGCTGCAGATGCACGCGCGACAGCGACGCATGACCTGGCCGCTGGTGGGCCTGGGCTTGCTGTTGCCGTTGCTGATCGCCTTGCTCCTTATCCACTGACCCCTACGAGAGCCGCCCATGCGCGCCACCATGACGATCACTACGACCCTCTCCACTTCGGTGGCCACGACCCTGGCGGTCGGCAGCCTGATGGCCGCCCCGGTCCATGCCGCCACGCTCGACGTCAACGTCGAGATCCCCAAGCTCAACGTCGCCGAATACCATCGACCCTACGTCGCCATCTGGATCGAAGGCGCCGATGCCCAGGTCGCGCGCAACCTGTCAGTCTGGTACCAGTCCAAGAACACCGCCGAGGGCCATGGCACCAAGTGGCTGCCGGACCTGCGCCAGTGGTGGCGCAAGAGCGGCCGCAACGTGGCGCTGCCGATCGATGGCGTCACCGGCCCCACCCGCCCGGTCGGTGCGCACACGTTGTCATTCGGCGACGCGCAGTTGTCCGGCCTGTCGGCGGGCGCATACACGCTGGTGGTCGAAGCCGCACGCGAAGTCGGCGGCCGGGAGCTGGTGAAGGTTCCCTTCCAGTGGGGCGGCGGTGCGCAGCAGGGCAAGTCCCAAGGCAGCACCGAGCTCGGCGTGGTCACCCTGTCCGTCCATCCTTGATTCGAAATCGTCCACGCACAGAACCGAAGGAATTCCGATGAAGCGCATGTCTTTCACGTTCGCCCTGGCCACCCTCGCCGGCCTCGCCGCAGTGCCCTCTTCCGCGCTGGCCCACAAGGCGTGGCTGCTGCCCTCGCAGACCGTGATCGCGGGTGAGACACCTTGGATCACCGTCGATGCAGCGGTATCCAACGACCTGTTCTATTTCAACCACGTGCCGCTGCGCCTGGACGGCCTGGTCATCACCGCGCCTGATGGCAGCACCGTGCAGCCGCAGAATCCGGCCACCGGCAAGTACCGCAGCGTCTTTGACGTGGCGCTGGTCCAGCCGGGCACCTATCGCCTGGCCGTGGTCAATGCCGGCCTCAATGCCAGCTGGAAGGAAGACGGCAAGCCCAAGCGCTGGCGCGGCAATGAAGCCAGCTTCGCGACCGAAGTGCCGAAGAAAGCGCAGGACCTGCAGGTTTCGCAGTCGATCGGCCGCGTAGAAACGTTCGTCACCAGTGGCAGCCCGAGCCAGACCGCGCTCAAGCCCTCCGGCAAGGGCCTGGAGCTGGTCCCGGTGACCCATCCCAACGATCTGTTCGCCGGCGAGGCGGCGCAGTTCAAATTGCAGATCGACGGCAAGCCGGCCGCCGGCCTCGAAGTGGAAATCGTCCGCGGCGACACCCGTTATCGCAACGCGCAGGAAGAGATCAAGGTCACCACCGATGCGCAGGGCGCCTTCAGCGTGACCTGGCCGCAAGCCGGCATGTACTGGCTGGAAGTGACCAGCGAAGACAAGAAGACCACGATCAAGCAGGCCAAGCAGCGCCGCCTCAGCTACGTGGCCACGCTGGAAGTACTGCCCCAGTAAGGCACGACCGCGCGCCGGCCCCGGCCGAGCGCGCGGTTGCTCGCGCAGCCTTGCCATGATCAACGACACCTCCGCGCCTTCCGGCCTCGAGATCGCCACGCTCGGCGGCCACAGCATGGGCACGCAATGGAGCGCGCGCATCGCCGTGCGTCCCGGCCGCGACTTGCACAGCCTGCACGTCGGCATCCAGGACACGCTCGATCGGGTCGTCGCGCAAATGAGTACCTGGGAAGCCGACTCGGACATCAGTCGCTACAACCGCAGCGGACCCGGCAGCGTACACGTACTGCCTACAGCGTTCGCCTACGTACTCAAGGTGGCGCTGGACATCGCAACACGCAGCGGAGGTGCCTTCGATCCCACGGTCGGCCCCCTGGTGGCGCTGTGGGGCTTCGGCGCCGCTGCGTCGGGCCACCGCGTGCCCAGCGCGCAGGAAATCGCCGATCTCGCACCCGCAGTGGGCTGGCACCGCCTGCAATGGCAGGGCGAGCAGTCCCTGCTGCAGCCCGGTGGCCTGGCACTGGACCTGTCCGGCATCGCCAAGGGCTACGGCGTCGATGCGGTGGCGCAGTGGTTGCAACACGCGGGCGTGCACAGTGCGCTGGTCGACGTGGGGGGTGAACTGTTTGGCTACGGTCACAAGCCCGATGGACAACCTTGGCGGGTCCTGGTGGAGTCCGCGCCAGAGGAGGATGCCGGCACCGGGCTGCCCGCGCGCGTGCTCGCGCTCGACGGAGCGGCGGTGGCCACCTCGGGCGACCGATGGCATCGCTTCGTGGCCGACGGGGTGCGTTATTCGCACACCTTCGATCCGCGCCGCGGCCGTCCCGTGCGGCAGGCAGCCGCGGCAGTCACCGTGGTGGCGGCCGATGCGACGCACGCGGATGCATGGGCCACGGCGATGACGGTGCTCGGCGCCAGCCAAGGCGTGGTGCTGGCCGATTCGCTCGATCTGGCCGTGCGCTTCCTGTCGCGCACCCCGACGGGCCTGCACGAAGCGTGCAGCCGGGCGTTCTTGCAACGGCTGGAGCGGCTGGCATGAAGGGGCGCTCCGCGATGGGCCAGGTGCTGGTGATGCTGCTGCTGGTCGCAGCCGCGCTCGCCCTGCTGCGGCTGCACCCAGCGCCTTGGTGGCCGGGTGCCGCGCTTGGCTGGCAATGGCGCGCGGGGGCGGCGAGCCTGGCGCTTTACGCGGCGCTATGCGGCGCCATTGCCTGGGGCGCACGTGATCGCCCTGTGCGCCCCGCCAGGGCATCGACTTCGGCTTCGCCACACGCATCGCAGACCTTGGTGGTGTGGGCCAGCCAGACGGGATTTGCCCACGAGCTGGCCGCGCGCAGCGTCGAAGCGCTTGCGGGCGCGGGGGTATCGGCACGGGCATTGCCGCTGGACCGTGTCGATGCCGCCACGCTGCAGCAGGCCGAACGCGTGCTCATCATCGCCAGCACCACCGGCGAAGGCGATCCACCTGACCACGCCACCGGCTTCATTCGCCACCTGCTGCCCTCGGTGCACGCGCTGCCCCACTTGCGCTATGGCGTGCTCGCCCTGGGCGACCGCAGCTACGCACGGTTCTGCGCCTTCGGCAGGCAGCTGGACGAGTGGCTGTCCCATCGCGGCGCCCACGCACTGTTCGACCGCGTGGAAGTGGACAACGCCGATCCGGGCGCACTGCGCCATTGGCAATATCTGCTGGCCCAGCTCGGCGATGGCAACACCAACACCGATTGGGAACGACCGGCCTACGGACGTTGGCGGCTGGCCGCACGCGAGCGCAGCAATCCAGGTTGCCACGCACCCGCATGCCGACTGTCACTGCAACCGACCGAGGATCAGCACCTCGTCTGGCAGGCAGGAGACATCGCCGAAATCGGACCCTGCCATCCAGCGGCGCGAGTGCAGGCCTGGCTGGACGCGCACGGTGCGGATGGCAACGAAATCGCGTCGGGCGCGACGCTTCGCGAATGGATCTCCCGCTCGCAATGGCCATCGACCACGGACCATACGGCGCGCGCGGACCTGGACACCTGGGTGGCCAACCTGCAGCCCCTCCCGCACCGCGAATACTCCATTGCCTCCACGCCGGCCGAGGGTTTCCTGGGGCTGCTCGTTCGCAGCCAGCGCAATGCCGACGGGAAGCCCGGGCTCGGCAGCGGCTGGCTATGCGACCACGCCGAAGTGGGCGGCGAGATTGCGCTGCGCATCCGATCCAATCCTGGTTTCCACGCCCCCGATCCGGCGACGCCGCTGATCCTGATCGGCAACGGCACCGGCGTGGCCGGACTGCGCGCCCATCTGCGCGCCCGCATCGAGGCCGGCGCGCGCCGCAATTGGCTGTTGTTCGGCGAGCGCCATGGCGTGCACGACGCCCACTACGGACAGGACCTGAAAGCGTGGCAAGCCGACGGCTGGCTGCCGCGACTGGACGTCGTGTATTCGCGAGACGGCGGCACGCACCGCTATGTACAGGACGCATTGCTCATGGCCGCCCCGCTGCTGCGACGTTGGGTTGAAGACGGCGCGTCGATCTACGTCTGTGGCAGCCTGCAAGGCATGGCACCCGCCGTCGACGCGGTGATCGAGGAAACCCTGGGCAGCGCGATGCGCGAGGCGCTGCTGGCGTCGGGGCGTTATCGTCGCGATGTCTACTGAGCAGGCGCCGGCGCAGGCGCGGCCGGTTCGATCCTGATCGCGAGCAACTCCCCGGCCCCTTGCAGCGAATGACGCCGCCGTGCGCCGGCACCCAGCCAGGCCGTGTCGCCGGCGGCCATTGCCTCCAGCCCACTCTCCGGACCGAAGCGCGCATGTCCACCCAGCAGATGGATGGCCCAGGCGACGCCGGGCTCGGAGAAAAACAGCATCGATCCCACCAGCGGACGGTGCAGCAGACTCGCCTGGACCGCGTCGCGGCGCCACATCAGGTTGAAGTCGTGGGTAGGACCATCGATCAATTCGCCGCGCACCGTCGCCTCCCCGGCGAACCGCACGCGCTGGTGCGGTGGCAGCAATTCAACGCAGCGTCCCTCGTCGAAGCGCAGGCGCACGCCATTGCCCTGCAGCAACACCAGCTCGCGCTCGACCCCCGGAAAGGCAGAGAAATCGGCATCTTGTTCGATCTCGGCGATCGACAATCGAAGCGTCCATTCCGCCGACGGTCCGACCTTGAGGATCTCGCGTGTCCAGCCTTGCTGGTTGCGCCACCGCTCGCGTCGATATGACTGGGCAGGAATGAGGCGACTGGGCAATTCGAAGAGGTCCATGACCTCATTCTGCCGGAACCGGGGATCGTCTTGTCCCAAGGCTCCGGGCGCGGCGCGCCGGAAAAAGAATCGCCCGGCCGCACATCCTTGTGCGACACCGGGCGGTTACATCCGTGTCGGCGTCCAGCCATCCCCTAGACGTCCAGCCTAGATTGGGCGCGGCCACGCATCCTTGCGTCGAAGCCGTATCCTTGCGTTCCCTGTTCCTACTGTCGCTTGACGGTCCTGCCGGTCGCCTTCCGTGGCGCCTTGGGTCTGGGCGCATCTCCGGCGCCCACGTCGATCAGGTCACGATTCCGTTCGATGGTGTTGAGTCCGATCCCTTTGACTTCCGCCAATTCCTCGGCGCTCCTGAAAGGTCCGTTGGCATCCCGGTACTCGACGATCGCCTTGGCCTTGGTCGGCCCGACGTTCACCAGCACCTTGTCCAGTTCCTCGGCGTCGGCTGCGTTGATGTCGATTCGTTCGGCCCCGTGGGCCTGGATCGACAGCGACAACCCCAGCACCAAGGCCATCCGGGCAATGGTCAACGACTTCATGCAACACTCCTTGTGGCTTGGGCGGTACGCCGGCTTTCCTGCCAGCGGGACCAGCATCCCGCGCCACATGAATCCAGCCTATCGCTCACGCCGTCTACACGCAGCAGGTAAAGCTCCCGCGCCTTTGTAGGAAAATTCCTACCCCACCCCGAGGCGTAGAATGGCGGTCTTTCAAGACAGCAGCTTCGGAGCTTTACTGATGGACAGCGCCAAGATCGACCAATTCGTCAGCGAGAAGTGGGACCAGGACATCGTCCCCCAGCTGGTCGAGTACATCCGCATCCCCAACAAGTCGCCCATGTTCGATGCCGATTGGGTCGCGCATGGCTACATGGAGCAGGCGGTCACGTTGATGGAGCGCTGGGCGCGAGCACAGCAGATTACGGGGCTGCAAGTCGAGGTCGTGCGCCTCGAGGGCCGTACTCCGCTGATCCTGCTCGAAGTGCCGGCCAGCGGTGCGGAAACCGGCGAAGACACCGTGCTGCTCTACGGCCACCTGGACAAGCAGCCGGAGATGACCGGCTGGGACGCGGACCTTGGCCCCTGGACGCCGGTCCTGCGCGGCGACAAGTTGTATGGTCGCGGCGGCGCCGACGACGGCTATGCGATCTTCGGTTCGCTGGCTGCGGTGCTGGCGCTGCACGGGCAGGGCCTGCCGCACGCGCGCTGCGTGATCCTGATCGAGGCCTGCGAGGAATCGGGCAGCTACGACCTGCCGGCCTACGTGGACCACCTTGCCGACCGCATCGGCAAACCTTCGCTGGTCGTATGCCTGGATTCGGGCTGCGGCAACTACGAGCAGCTGTGGTGCACCACCTCGCTGCGCGGCCTCACCGGCGGCAACCTCACCGTCAAGGTGTTGGAGGAAGGCGTGCATTCCGGCGACGCGTCTGGCGTGGTGCCCTCCAGCTTCCGCCTGCTGCGCCAGCTGCTGTCGCGCATCGAAGACGAAAAGTCCGGCCGCATCCTGCTCGAGGGCCTGCATGTAGAGGTCCCAGCCGAACGACTCGACCAAGCCAAGAACGCGGCCAAGGTGCTGGATACGGCAATCTTCGACAAGTTCCCGCTGGTCGAGGGACTCCAGCCGATGAGCGAAGACCTCACCGAGCTGGTGCTCAACCGCACCTGGCGCCCGGCGCTGTCGGTGACCGGTGTCGGCGGCATGCCCTCGTTGGATTCGGCCGGCAACGTGCTGCGTCCGCAGACGGCGGTGAAGTTGTCGCTGCGCCTGCCCCCCACCGCCAACGGCAAGCAATGCGGCGAGCTGCTCAAGGACGCGCTGCTGCGCGATCCGCCGAACGGCGCGCAAGTGACGCTGGACCTGGAAAAGGCATCGTCCGGCTGGAACGCGCCAGCGATGGCGCCGTGGTTGACCCAGGCCATCGAGGACGCCAGCCAGAGCTTTTTCGGCAAGCCGGCGATGTACATGGGCGAAGGCGGCTCGATTCCGTTCATGGGCATGCTGGGAGAGAAGTTCCCGGGTGCGCAGTTCATGATCACCGGCGTGCTGGGCCCGCATTCCAACGCCCACGGCCCGAATGAATTCCTGCACATCCCGATGGGCAAGCGCGTCACCGCCTGCGTGGCCAAGGTGATCTCCGAGCACCACGCAGCGTGCCTGCGCGGGGAAACCAGCGGATCGCCGGTCGCCGCCGACAGCGGCACCCGCCACGGCGACCACGGCTGCTGCTGAGGGCCGCATCATGACGGGCGCAGCCTGGCTTGCTAGGCTGCGCACTACCGAGGGGAAACACGCATGGGCGAACTGTTCGGCAGTTCCAGCTGGCTGTACATCATTCTGGTCGGCTTTGTGGTCGGCCTGCTCGCGCGATTCATTTCTCCCGGACCCCAACGGCTCGGTTGCCTGCTGACCATCGTGCTGGGCATTGCCGGGGCGCTGCTGGCCAGTTGGTTCGGCCAGCACATGGGTTGGTATCGCGCCGGCGAACCCGCCGGTTTTATCGGCGCGCTGCTGGGCGCCATCGTGATTCTCGCGCTGTTGCGCCTGTTCAGCGGCCGCCGCTGATTTCCTACTTCCCGACCAGGCCGGCCAAGGCCGGCCGCTTCGCCTTCGCGCCATGAGCCCAGACCCAGCCAACGATCCGCGCGCGCAGGTGCGCCTCCACTGGGCGCGCCAGGTGCTTGGCCGCGCCGACGCCGAGCTTGAACGCGCCTCCATCGATGCCGGCATGCGCAGCTACTGGCGCAGCAGCGGACCGGGCCCCAGCCGCATCGTGATGGACGCTCCCCCCGGCCTGGACGATCCCAAGCCGTGGCTGGCCATGCGCGAACTGCTGCAGGGCGGCGGGGTGCGGGTACCGGACGTGCTGGCGGTGGATCTCGAGTCGGGCTTCCTGCTGCTGGAAGACCTGGGCGGTCCCACGTTGGCGCAGACCCTGGACGATCAAAATGCCGACGCGCTGCTGGATGCGGCGATCGGTCAGTTGCTGCAACTGCAGCGCATCACGCCGCCTGCGGGCATGGGTGAATTCGGCGAAGCCCTGTTGCAGCGCGATGCCGGGCTGTTCGAGGAGTGGTTCCTCGGCCGCCACCTGGGCATCACCCTGGACTGCAGCGAGTCCGACCTGCTCGAACTTGGCCAACGTCGCTTGATGGACAACGCGCTCGGCCAGCCCAAGGTGCTGACCCACCGTGACTTCATGCCGCGCAACCTGATGCCGCTTGCCGATGGACCGGCCGTGCTGGATTTCCAGGATTGCGTGCGCGGACCCATCGCCTACGATCCGGTCAGCCTGTTCAAGGACACCTCGGTAAGCTGGCCGTTGGCGCGGGTGGACGGTTGGCTGGCGCGCTATCACGCGCGCGCGGCACAGGCCGGCTTGCCGGTACCGCCGCTGGCGCAATTCCTGCGCGATGCCGACTGGATGGGCGTGCAGCGCCACCTCAAGAACCTCGGCATTTTCTGCCGCCTGCATTACCGCGACGGCAAAAGCTGGTACCTGGCCAACATCCCGCGCTTCATCGCCTATCTAGATGAAGTACTACCCCGGCACGCGCCGCTGCAGCCGCTGCAGACGCTGTTGAGCGAGCGCATCAAACCGGCATTGGCGCGCCTGCCTGCAGAGCAGTCCCGATGAAGGCGCTGATCTTTGCGGCAGGACTGGGCGAGCGCATGCGCCCGCTTACCGAACACACGCCAAAGCCCTTGCTGGAAGCGGGCGGCAAGCCCCTGATCCAATGGCATCTGGAAAAGCTCGCGGCCCTTGGCATCCGCGAGGTAGTGATCAACACCTCCTGGCTGGCAGCGGAGTTCCCGCGGCGCCTGGGCGACGGCGGATCGCTCGGCCTGCGACTGCACTATCTGCATGAAGGCGATACCCCGCTGGAAACCGGCGGCGGCATGCTCAACGCGCTACCGGCGCTGGGCGAGGCACCGTTCCTGTTGATCAATGGGGACGTCTGGACCGACTACGATTTCGCGCAATTGCCGCGCGAACCTCGCGGGCTGGCGCACCTGGTCATGGTGGATCCGCCCTCGCAAGCGCCCGCCGGCGACTTCACCCTCGACCACGAGGGCCTGCTCGGCATGCGCAGCGCACCGCGGCTCACCTATTCGGGCATCGGCCTCTATCGTCCGCAACTGCTCGCGCATTGGCAGGCCCACGCCGACGCCGATGCCGAGGCGGCACCGAACGGCAAGCCGCGTTTTCGCCTGGCGCCGATCCTGCGCGCGCACATGCTGGCCGGCCAGGTCAGCGGCGAACGCTACCCGGGCCGCTGGACCGACGTCGGTACGCCACAGCGGCTGGTGGAATTGGACAGGCAACTGCGCGCAGACCTCACAGAACCCGGCGCAGGAACGGCACGGTGATGCGTCGCTTGGCCGCCAGCGATTCGCGGTCCAGGCGATCCAGCAACGCTACCAGGCCGGACAGTTCGCGACCGCTATGCACCAACAGCCATTCGATCGCGGCATCGTCGATGGCCAACCCGCGCCGCTGCGCACGTTCGCGCAACACCGAAGCGCGTCCGGCATCGTCCAGCGAGGGCAACACGATGCGCACGCTTTGCGACAGCCGCGAGCGCAGGTCGGGCAATACCAGGGCCAGGCCATCGGGCATGGCGCGCGCGGTATAGAGCACGCTCACTCCGGCACTGCGTGCCCGGTTGTGGAAATCGAACAGCGCCACTTCGTCGTCGCGCGTGCCGGCGATCGCCTCCAGTCCGTCGAGCGCGATGACGGCCAGCCCTTCGAACGACTCAAGCGCGTCGCGCAATCGTCCCGCCGCGGCCTGCAATGGCAGGTAGGCCGCTTGTCGGCCGGCCTGTTCGGCGGCCGCGCACAACGACAACGACAAATGCGTCTTGCCGCTGCCGGCGGCGCCGGCCAGGTACAGCCAATCCGAACGCGCGCCCACCGCAACGGCGCGCAACTGC
Source organism: Stenotrophomonas sp. (assembly GCA_036403795.1). Lineage (GTDB taxonomy): Bacteria > Pseudomonadota > Gammaproteobacteria > Xanthomonadales > Xanthomonadaceae > Stenotrophomonas_A. Next base: position 21,398 of record DASWQJ010000039.1, on the reverse strand, counting down.
GCAATCACGCCTTCCGGTGCATCGACATAGGTTTCCAGGCGCTGGTCCGGCGGATAGCGCAGGGCCAGCGGCAATTGCGGCACGCTCACGGCTGACCGGGTTCCTTGGCTACTTCGACCAGTACCGCGTCGGTATGCAGCACGATTCCCGAAGGCTCGCCGGCATACAGCTCGCTCTCCGTATAGCGCGTATGGGCGTAGCGCAGCAGCACGTTGGCCACCGCCGCCACTGGCAGTGCCAACAGCATGCCCAGGAATCCGAACAACTGGCCACCGGCCATCACCGCAAAGATCACCGCCACCGGGTGCAGGCCGATCTTGTCGCCGACGATCCGTGGCGTGAGCACATAGCTTTCCATCAGCTGGCCGACGGTGAACACCACGCCCACCAGCAACAGCAGTTGCAGGTCAAAACCCTGCGACTGCACCAGCGCCGCCAACACCGCCAGCACGATGCCGGTGGTGGCACCCAGATAGGGAATGAAGCTGATGAGCCCGGCCAGCAGACCGATCAGCAGGCCCAGCTTGAGGCCCACCATCGTCAGGCCTGCCGCATAGATCACGCCGAGCGCGACCATCACCAGGAATTGGCCGCGGATGAAAGCCCCCAGCACGTCGTTGGACTCCAGCGCCAGTCGACTCGCCGTGCCGATGTACTTGCGCGGGATGACCGCCGCCACGCGCTCGACGAGCGTGTCCCAGTCGCGCAGGAAATAGAACGTCAGGATCGGCAGCAGCGCGATGTTGACCACCCAGGTCACCATCGCAAAGCCCGAGCGCGACAGATAGCCGAAGAACGTCTTGGCCACGCCGCCGGCTTGTTCCCAGTGACCGCGTATCCACTCGATCAACCGTTCCGGATCCAGCCACGCCAATAGCCCCAGCCCGGTCTTCTGTTCGAGCCAGGGCACCGCGGTGTGGATGACCCAGTCACGCATTTGCGGCAATGCATTGATCAACGTAACGATCTGTCGCTCGATCATCGGCACCAGGATCATCAACGCCAAGGTGACCAGCAGCACCATCAGCAGGAAGACCAGCGCCACGGCCACATTGCGCGAGCGTCCCGCGCGCTCGATCCGGTCGACCAGCGGGTCGCCCAGCCACGCCAGCAACAGCGCCAGCACGAACGGGGTCAACACCGGGGCCAGCAGCCAGATCACCCACAGCACACCCAGGACCAGCGCCGCCCACTTGAGCCGACGCAGGAACTGCGCGATCTCCGCCTCCGGGCTCAGATTCATTTGATGCGGTACTCCGCCCGCTCGCCTTCCAACCGCACCGGACCTTCCGTGGGCATCGACACCGGCTCGATCGGGCTGTCGGGACCCAGCATCCGATTCAACCCGGCAGGGCCGGTCAGCAGGTCCAGGTCCAGCTCCAGTCGATCGCCTTCGGCCTGCACCGGGCGAATCGCCCGCACCACCGACACGTTCTGCAGCGCGGCCGACACCCGCAGGTAGTCGTCGGCGCTGCGGATGCCGGTGATCACGGCGCGATACGTGCCGGGGACGCCACTGTCCACGCGCTTGGCGTAGCGTTTGACCAGTGCTTCGGCCGCGCCGTCCGCACCGGCGGCCATGACTCGCCGCGGATCGGCCTCGGTGGTGGTCCAGCTGGCCAGCACCTTGCCGTCGTCGACGAAATTCCAATCCGCCGTCCAGCCACCTTCGGCGCGGTAGAGCTTGCCGATCAACTGCATCGGCGGGCTGTAGCGCGAGGACGCACGCGCCACGGCCGCGGTGTCGCCCCGCCAGATCGCGCCGGCCAGTGCCTGCTCGGCCGCGCCACCGGTGGGCAACCCCAGCCGGAAGCCGCGCTCCACCGCACGATCCAGCACGCTGCGCGCGGCATTGGACTGCTGCACCCCGACCAGGCGCGGACCGCTGCCGTCATCGATCGCCAACCACAGCACCGGCTTGGGACGGGGTTGCGGCCAGACCGGCAAGCCCAGCGCGGCCACGAGGCCATCGACGTCGTCTTCGCGGAACCGGGCCACCAGCGTGGTGCGGAAGGTCGGCGCCCCACTCGGCGAGGTGCCCTGGTCTTGCCGGTAGTCGTAGTGGTCCACGTAGCTGCCGGCATTGCGCAGCGCCTGGGCCACGCCCGGGCGGCCCATCACGCTGCGATCGCCGGACAGCTTGGCCAACACGCTGCCCAGCGCGCGGGCCAGGGCGCCGGCGCGATCGCCTTCGCCCTGGCTGTTGACCGGCACCTCGGCTTCATAGGTTCCCACCGCCTTGGCGACATCGCCTTCGGTGCGCAGGTCGGCCTGGGCGGCGGCCAATGACGGCGCCAGACAGGCGGCCAGGATCAGGAATAGGGCAAGACTGCGGCGCATCGCGGATACCATTCACCAGTTCATCCAGGGGAATTGTTGCCCGAATGGGCCGCCAGCGCCAACGCCGAGACGCGGGCCGGCAATCCCCTGCTAAAATCGGCGGCCTTGCTTGCCGTCGAGCTCCCCACGCCGTGACCAGCCCCACGCCCGCCAATCCCTCTCCGCTGACCTACCGCGAAGCGGGCGTCGACATCGATGCCGGCAACGAACTGGTCGAGCGGATCAAGCCGCTGGTCAAGCGCAGCTTCCGTCCCGAGGTGATGGGGGGACTGGGCGGTTTCGGCGCCTTGTTCGACCTGTCGGGCAAGTACAAGGAGCCGGTCCTGGTCTCGGGCACCGACGGGGTCGGCACCAAGCTGAAGCTGGCGCAGCAGATGGGCCGGCACGACACCATCGGCATCGACCTGGTGGCCATGTGCGTGAACGACGTGCTGGTGCAGGGCGCCGAGCCGCTGTTCTTCCTGGATTATTTCGCCACCGGCAAGCTGGACGTGGATACCGCCGCCTCGGTCGTGGGCGGGATCGCGCGGGGTTGCGAGCTCTCCGGTTGCGCGCTGATCGGCGGGGAGACCGCCGAGATGCCGGACATGTATCCGCCGGGCGAGTACGACCTGGCCGGTTTCTGTGTCGCGGCGGTAGAGAAGTCGCAACTGCTGGATGGCGCCAAGGTGCGCGAAGGCGACGTCTTGATCGGTATCGCCTCCAGCGGTCCGCATTCCAACGGCTATTCGCTGATCCGCCGCATCTATGACCGCGCCGGCGCGCCGGCCGACCACGTGCTGGACGACGGCACCACGTTGATCGACGCCCTCATGGCGCCGACCGCGCTATACGTCAAACCGGTGCTGTCGCTGCTGCAGACCCATGGCGAGGCGATCCACGCGATGGCCCACGTCACCGGCGGCGGCTTGACCGAAAACATCATCCGGGTCATTCCCGAGGGCCTGGGGCTGGACATCCAGGCCGCGAGCTGGCCGTTGCCGCCCGTGTTCCAGTGGCTGCAACGCGAAGGCGCGGTGGCCGATGCCGAGATGTGGCGCACGTTCAATTGCGGCATCGGGTTCGTGCTGGTTGCCACGCCGGCACAGGCGGCCGAGCTGGAACAGGCCCTGGATGGGCACGCATTGGCGCATTGGCGCATTGGCCAGGTGGTGGTCGCCCGCGGCGACGATCGCGTACACATCGGCTGATCGCAGAACCGGATCTTCCATGAGCCCGGCAAAGCGGGTCGCGCTGGCGGCCGTGCTGGCGGTCTTCGCGGCCACCTGGATCCGTCCGTTGTGGCCGGTCGAACAGGCCCTGCACAGCTCGCTGACGGTACTCGGGCTCATTGCCCTGTACTGGATCGATCGACGTTGGCCGCTGGGTACCGGCAGTTTCGCGGCCGTCTGCGCCTTCATCGCGTTGCATTGCATCGGCGCCCGCTGGCTTTACTCCAACGTGCCGTACGAGCACTGGTTCCAAGCTTTGTTCGGCTGGTCGCCCGGCCAGGCTTTTGGCTGGCAGCGCAATCACTTCGATCGGCTGATCCACCTGCTGTACGGCCTGTGCTTCACCCCGGCGTTGACGCAACTTGCCCGCCATTGGTGGCCGCGACTCTCGCCGCGACAGGCCTTCGTGTTGGCCGTGATGGCATTGATGTGCACCAGCCTGGTCTACGAATGGATGGAGTGGGCCATCGCGCTGCTGCTGTCTCCCGAGGCGGCCGAGGCCTATAACGGCCAGCAAGGCGATGTGTGGGACGCACACGCCGACATGCTGCTGGCCACGTTGGGTAGCCTGCTGACATGGCCGGTGACCCGGAGTGCACGGAAATGACGCCTGCGGCAACGCCCGCTCCACGCCTGGCAATCCTGGCCTCGGGCCGTGGCAGCAATCTGCAGGCCATCCTGGATGCGATCGCCGCCGGCACGCTGTCGGCCGAGGTCGTGGGCGTGTTTTCGGACAAGGCCGACGCCCTCGCCCTGCAACGGTTGCCCGAGCCGCTGCGCTGGTCCGCCCAACCGCGCGACTTCGCCGACCGGCCCGCCTTCGACGCCGCCCTGGCCGATGCGCTGTCGGCCGTGCGTCCGGACTGGATCATCTGTGCCGGCTACATGCGCATCCTGGGTGAAGCCTTCGTACAGCGTTTCGAGGGTCGGTTGATCAACATCCACCCGTCCCTGCTGCCGCGCCATCGCGGCTTGCATACCCATGCCCGCGCCCTGGAAGCCGGTGACCCGGAGCACGGCGCCAGCGTGCATTTCGTGGTGCCCGAACTGGATGCCGGCGCGGTCATCGCCCAGGCGCGAGTGCCAGTCAGGCCGGGCGATGACGCCACCGCCCTGGCCGGGCGGGTGCTGGCACGCGAACACCCCCTGTTGATCGCGACGCTGCGGCTACTCGTCGCCGGCCGCGTAGATGAACGGGAAGGCAAGGTGTGGCTGGACGGTCAGTACCTGTTTACACCGCTGGTTCTAGATTCGGCCGGTAACGACGGTTCCGACCGACACACGCTCGTGATCCCCACTGCCTCATCCTGACGCCCTTCCCCAACTTCCCGCCTATGCGCCTGCCTACGCAAAGCCTGGCCCTGTTGTTCCTGATGCTGTTGCCGCCGGTCGCCGGCCAGGCACAGGACCCGGCCCCATCGCCGAATCCCGCACCGCCGGCCGCCGACACGCCGGCCGATGCGCCGTTGCCGGCCAGCGAATGGAGCGCGCCGCCGCTGGAGCCTTTCACCGCGACCTACCAGGCGTTCTACCGCGGCAAGGAAGCCGGTGATGCGACCATGCAGGTCACCCACACCGAGGGTGATCGTTGGCGCGTCGACATGGCCGTACGCGGCAGAAAAGGTTTCGCCGGGGTGCTGGGCTTGAACCTGGAGCAGAGCACCGTCTTTGATGTCTTGCAGGCGCGCTACGTGCCGCTGACCCAAAGCACCGTCAAGAAGGCGCTGCTGTTCGGCAAGAAGGTCACCGGCGTCTACGACTGGCAAGCCGGCGTCGCCCATTGGGATGGCGACCTCAAGAAGGAGCGCCGGCAGCCCATCACGCTGCAACCCGGCGACCAGAGCGCCCTGCTCATCAACCTGTCGTTGATGCGCGACGCCCGTCCCGGGCAGGCGATGACCTATCGCTACGTGGACGTAGGCCGCGTGCGCCAATACGAATACCGCGCCGCCGACGCCACCGAGAATGTGCAGGTCGGCGACCTGAGCTACGACGCGTTGCGCGTCTACCGCACCAACGGTGGCGACAACGAAACCATCCTGTGGATTGCCAATGGCGTACCTACGCCAGTGCGCATCCTCCAGCGCGACAAGGGCGAAGACGAAATCGACCTGCGCCTGGTCGAATATCAAGGAGTGTGACCGATGAAGAAGTTCAGCCGCCCTATCGCCCTGATCGCCGCCGCCACCCTGGCGCTGGCCAGCCTGCCCGCGCTTGCGTTGCAGCCGTTCACGGCCGACTACCAGGCCAATTACATGGGCATGCAGGCCAACGGCACCATGACCTTGGCTCCGGCGGGCAATGGCCAATGGAAGTACACGCTGCAGATCCAGAACCAGTTGGCCAACCTCACCCAAAACACCACGTTCGACGAGCACAACGGCTTCTTGCGCCCGCTCTCCGGCAACGACAGTTCGGCGCTGCTGGTCAAAAAGCGCAGCGTGCAGGCGAACTACGACTGGACCGCCAACCAGGCCACCTGGACCGGTGATGTCAAGCCCGAGCGCCGCGGTCCGGTAAAGCTCCAGCCCGGCGACATGGACGCCTTGCTGATCAACCTGGCGATCGCGCGCGATCTGCATGCCGGCAAGCCGCTGACCTATCGCATGGTCGACGAAGGACGCATCAAGCCGATGACCTACACGGTGATGGGCAAGGAAAACATCACCGTCAACGGCAAGCAGCAACAGGCCACCAAGGTGTCGCGCACCGATGGCAACAAGGAACTGATCGCCTGGATCGTGCCCGACCTGCCGGTACCGGCACGATTGCTGCAGAAGGAAAACGGCCAGGACTCGCTGGACCTGACCATCCGCTCGCTGCGCTGAGCGCCGGCGATGAAAACAAAACGCCCGCCGATTGGCGGGCGTTTTCGTTTTCCGAAAGACGGTGCTTACTCGGGCTTTGGACTGCCGAATTCGGTTCGGCAATCCACGCGGATCTGCTCGCCGCTGCTGCGCCAGTACACGACGTTGCAGTGGCGGTTGCCCTCCACGCTCTTCTTCACCGCCACGGCATAGAACGACTGCGCCACTTCGTTGCGCGTGGCCACGCCGTCACCGTCCCAGTCCATGTCCTTGAGCTCGATGCCCTGGGTGATGGCCATGCCGGCCCACCACGCGTAGGCCAGCCACCCCAGGATGGCCAGCATCACCACCGCCAGCACCTTGCGACGCTTGGTGAACCGCCCGCGCAGGATCATGCGATCCGCCGGATGCTCGCACCCAGCGCCCCCAGCTTCTCTTCGATGTTTTCGTAGCCACGATCCAGGTGGTAGATGCGGTCGATGGTGGTCTCGCCATCGGCCATCAGGCCGGCCAGGATCAACGACGCCGATGCACGCAGGTCGGTAGCCATCACCGGCGCACCGCTTAGCCGCTCCACGCCCCGCACGATCGCGGTATGTCCTTCCACCTGGATGTCGGCGCCCAGTCGCAGCAGCTCGTTGACGTGCATGAAGCGGTTTTCGAAGATCGTTTCGTTCATCACGCCGACGCCGTCGGCGACACAGTTGAGCGCCATGAACTGCGCCTGCATGTCGGTCGGGAATGCCGGGTACGGCGCGGTGGTCAAGCTCACGGCGCGCGGTCGCTTGCCATGCATGTCCAGGGTGATGCTGTCTTCGGTGCAATCGAGTTCGGCACCGGCTTCCTTGAGCTTGTCCAGTACCGCGTCCAGCGTCTGCGGACGCACGCGGCGCACGGTGACGCGACCGCCGGTCATCGCCGCGGCGACCAGGAAGGTGCCGGTCTCGATGCGATCGGGCAGCACCGCATGGCGACCGCCGCCCAGGCGCTCGACACCCTCGATGACGATGCGCGGCGTACCGGCGCCTTCGATCTTGGCGCCCAGCGCGATGAGGCAGTCGGCCAGGTCCACCACTTCCGGCTCCATCGCGGCGTTTTCCAACACCGTGGTGCCCTCGGCGAGCGTGGCGGCCATCAACACGTTCTCGGTGCCGGTCACGCTGACCATGTCGAACACGAAGCGGCTGCCCTTGAGACGTTGCGCGTGGGCCTTGATATAACCGTTCTCCACGCTGATCTCGGCACCGAGCGCCTGCAGGCCCTTGATGTGCTGGTCGACCGGGCGCGAGCCGATCGCGCAGCCACCGGGCAACGAGACCTCCGCAGCGCCGTAACGCGCCAGCAGCGGCCCCAGCACCAGGATCGAGGCGCGCATGGTCTTGACCAGCTCGTACGGGGCCACGTGACTGTTCACCGTGGTGGGATCCACCGTGATCGAGCTGCCGCGTGCCAGCGTGCCCTCGTCGATGGAGACGCCCGCCCCGAGCTCACCGAGCAACTTCACCGTGGTGATCACATCGTGCAGGTGGGGCACGTTGGTGATCTCCACCGGGCCATCGGCCAGCAAAGTGGCGCACAGGATGGGCAGCACGGCGTTCTTGGCACCGGAAATATTGACTTCGCCGTGCAGCGCTTTGCCGCCGGTAACTACGATTTTGGCCATGGGATCGAGGAAAGTGGGAGGAGGAATTCGGGGGGAGGCGGTGGCGCCTGCCGCAAAGCCGGGAACAAACAGGCAGGCGTGCCAGGCAGGCATCGCCCGCCCGGGGCAGCCGGTCAGGTGGCTTCGTCGGGGGTCACTGTCTTGAGCTGCAGCGCGTGGATCGCGCCGCCCATCAAATCGCCCAGCGTGGCGTAGACCATCCGGTGGCGCGCCAGGGGCATCTTGCCGCGAAAACCCTCGAAGACCACCGTGGCTTCGAAATGCACGCCATCGTCGCCCTGGACGTCGGCCCGCGACTGCGGCAGGCCCGATTCGATGAGATTGCGGATGGTCTCTGCGTCCAACGGGCTTTCCTAATAAAATGTCTGCCCATTCTACTCTCTGGACGGGTTCCCGCATGGCCGTGTCCCCCCTGCCCACCCCTGCCGTCAGCGACACCAGCCTGATCGCCAGCGGGCGCCGCGTGGTCGAGATCGAACGCGGCGCCCTGGCGGCGGTGGGCGAGCGCATCGGCCCCGAATTCGTCGCCGCTTGCCGATTGGTACTGGCTTCCCGCGGCCGCGTCGTGGCGACCGGCATGGGCAAATCGGGCCATATCGCCCGCAAGATCGCCGCCACCCTGGCCTCGACCGGCACGCCGGCGTTCTTCGTGCATCCGGGCGAAGCCGGCCACGGCGACCTGGGCATGATCACCGAGGCCGACCTGGTGCTGGCGTTGTCGTATTCGGGCGAGTCCGACGAAGTGCGCATGTTGCTGCCGGTGTTCAAGCGCCAAGGCAACCCGATCATCGCCATCACCGGACGCCCCCAGTCCAGCCTGGCCCAGGCCGCCGACGTGCATCTGGATGTCAGCGTGCCGGCCGAAGCTTGCCCGCTGGACCTGGCGCCCACCTCGAGCACGACCGCCTCGCTAGCCATCGGCGATGCCCTGGCGGTGGCGCTGCTGGATGCGCGCGGCTTCACCGCCGACGACTTCGCCCGTTCGCATCCGGCCGGCAGCCTTGGCCGCCGCCTGTTGTTGCACATCACCGACATCATGCACGGCGGTGCCGAACTGCCCAGCGTGGGCGAGGATGCCAGTGTCAGCGAGGCATTGATGGAGATGAGCCGCAAGCGGCTGGGCATGACGGCGGTGGTCGATGGGCAGGGTCGGTTGATCGGGCTGTTCACCGATGGCGACCTTCGTCGCGCGCTGGACAGCGAGCTGGATGTCCGCAGCGCGCGCATCAGCGAAGTGATGACCCGCCACCCCAAAACCATCGGTGCCGATCAACTCGCCGCCGAAGCGGCGCGGTTGATGGAAGCCCACAAGATCAACGGCCTGGTCGTCGTCGATGACCAGCAGCGCGCCGTGGGCGCCCTCAACATTCACGACCTGTTGCGTGCCAAGGTGGTTTAACCCCCCAATCCACGGCACGATATCGCTTGGTTCGCGCCCTTCGGAGCCGAGCCGCAGCCCTCCCCACCTCCACGGCCCCACCGACCCGATGCCCTACGCCCCACTGCAGGACCTTCCCCAGGACGTCGTCGCCCGCGCTGCGCGGATCCGGCTGGCGTGCTTCGACGTGGATGGCACCCTCACCGACGGCCGACTGTTCTACGACCACGCCGGCAACGAGAGCAAGGCCTTCAGCGTGCTCGACGGCCAAGGGATGAAGCAGCTGCAACGCGCCGGTATCGAGGTGGCGATGATCACCGCGCGGGCCAGCCTGTCGGCCGAGCAGCGCGGCCGCGACCTGGGCATCGAAGTGCAGATCGGCGTGGGCCACAAGGGCCAGGCGCTGCGTGCGTTGTGCGAGCGTCACGGCCTGACGACCGATGAGGTCGCTTTCATGGGCGACGACCTGCCCGACCTGTCCGCCCTGGCCATCGCCGGCCTGGCCGTGGCTCCTGCCAATGCCCACCCCTGGACGGCAGAGCGGGTGCACTGGATGACCAAGGCCCGCGGCGGCGACGGTGCCGTCCGCGAGCTGTGCGATGTATTGCTGGCCGCCCAGGACCAGATCGAACCGCTGTTGCGCAGGGCGCTGGCATGAGTTGGCGCACCATCGTCGGGCTCGCCCTGCTGGTCGCGGCCATCGTGAGCGGCTGGTCGGCCTGGAATCATCGCAAGGCCCCGGTGACCGAGACCCAGGACGAATCGCGCGCCGATTACCAGTTGTTCGACTTCGAGTTGATCGCGCTGGACAAGGAAACCGGCACGGAATCGGTGACGTTGCGCGCGCCGGAGGCGCATCGCAACCGCGCCGACCAGACTTTGGACATCACCACGCCGGTGTTCCTGCTGCCGGACCAGGACAATCTGTCTTGGACCTTGCGCGCCAAGACCGGCTGGGTCAGTCCCAAGGGTGATGAGCTGCGCCTGCGCGGCGACGTCGCCGGCGACAGCCCGACGGCCCCCGGCGTGGTCCCCACCACTTTTCGCACCACCAGCCTGGATGTGTTGCCGCAGCAGCACCTGGCACGCACCGCCGAACGCGTGACGCTGGCCCGCCCTGGTCTTTCGCAGACCGGCGTGGGTTTCGAGGCCAACCTCCAGACCCGGCAATACAAGCTCCTTTCACAGGTCAAGACCCGCTATGAACCCACTGTCGCCCGCTAGGCTGGCCCTGGCCGCCGCGTTGCTGCTGCCGTTCGCCGTGTTCGCCAAGACCACCGATCGCAACCAGCCGATGAACATCGATGCGGCCACCAGCGATTGCAATCTGGTCGACGACGACGGTCGGTGCCGCTTCACCGGCAACGTAGTCATCACCCAGGGCACGCTGGAGATCCGCGCCGATACCGCCGACCTGTTCCGTGTCGGTGGCGAGGCCGATCGGGTGGTGTTGACCGGCAAGCCGGCCACGATGAAACAACTGATGGATGATGGTTCGCCCATGAACGCCCGGGCCGACAACATCGAATACAAGGTGCGCGAAGACACCATCATCCTCACCGGCAACTACAGCATCGAATCGCCACGCGGCAGCAACGCCGGCCAACGCATGGTCTACAACACCCGCACCGGCAACATGCAGAGCGGCGGCGATGGCACCCGCGTACGCACGGTGATCCAACCCAAGACGCCGGCCGCCACCCCGCCGGCACCCGTCAAACCAGGGAAGAAGTGATGCTGTCGGCCACCGGTCTGCGCAAACGCTACAAGCAACGCGAGGTCGTCCGCGATTTCGGACTGACCCTGGAGGCCGGCGAAGTAGTCGGCCTGCTCGGCCCCAACGGCGCCGGCAAGACCACCTGCTTCTACATGATCGTAGGGCTGGTCGAGGCCGATGCCGGGCGCATCGAACTGGATGGGCGCGACATCACGGCCGATCCCATGTACACGCGCGCCAAGCTTGGCGTGGGCTACCTGCCGCAGGAGCCGTCGGTGTTCCGCAAGCTCTCGGTGGCCGACAACATCCGCCTGGTGCTGGAACTGCGCGAGGACCTGGACGCCGAGGGCCGCGAGAAGGAGCTTGCCTCGCTGCTCAGCGAACTGCAGATCGGCCATGTGTCCGAGCAACTGGGGGCGAGCCTGTCTGGCGGCGAGCGCCGACGCTGCGAGATCGCCCGTGCGTTGGCCGCGCGGCCGCGGCTGATGCTGCTGGACGAACCATTTGCCGGCGTGGACCCGATCTCGGTCGGTGAAATCCAGCGCATCGTGACCCACTTGAAGGAACGCGGCATCGGTGTGCTGATCACCGACCACAACGTGCGCGAGACGCTCGGCATCTGCGATCGCGCCTACATCCTGGCCGACGGCGCGGTGTTGGCGCAGGGTGCACCGGACGCGCTGCTGCAGAATGCGGACGTGCGCCGCGTCTACCTGGGCGAGACCTTCCGCTTGTAGCGCACGCTGCCCCAGCAGGCAGGAAGGTTGTTCCTGAATACCCGGATCCCGGTCGCGCGCCTCCCGTGCGTACCGGGATTTTGGTTTTGGCCGGCCCGCCGTATATCCTCCGGGCAATGCGGTGATCCACCGCCCTTTCGGATGTGCAACGCGAACGGCATCGGCCTGACCGACGCCCATCCGCGCCTGCCTCCCCCAGCCGGCGTGCACATGAAGGCAAGGTTGCAGACATCGATGGGGCAGCATTTGGTGATGACGCCGCAGTTGCGTCAAGCCATCCGCCTGCTGCAGATGTCCAGTGCCGAGCTCGAGGTGGAGATCGCTGACGCGGTGGAAAGCAATCCGCTGCTGGAATGGGTCGAAGATGTGCCGCCACCACAGACCGGCGGGATAGACGACCCACCCGAGGCGACGCATGCCGATGCCGAACGAGCCGACCGCAACGACGAGGCCGCCTCGTCCGGCGACGAGTGGATGCCCGACGAAGGGCCCTGGGTAGGCAGCGGCGGCAGCTTCGATGATGACGACAACGGCAGCGCGGCCGAGCGTGTCGCCGAGCCGGAGACACTGGCCGATCATCTGCTGTGGCAGTTACACCTGTCGCCGCTGTCCGAACGCGACCGACGCATCGGCGCCATGCTGATCGATGCCCTCGATGAAAACGGATACCTGCGCGAACCGCTATCGGCCATCGTCGAGACGTTGGCCCCGGGCCTGGTCGTGGAAGAGGCCGAGATCCTGACGGTGTTGCACCAGATCCAGCGCTTCGACCCGGTCGGCGTGGGCGCCATGACACTGGGCGAGTGCCTGGCCTTGCAACTGCACGTGCTGGATCCGGACACCCCCGGACGCGAACTGGCCCTGCAGATCGTGGCCGGTGCGCTCGACCGCTTGCCGCGGATTGGCACGACCGGCCTGGCGCACGAGCTCAAGCGCCCGCTGGAAGATGTCGAGCAGGCCATCGCGCTGGTTCGCACGTTGGATCCGCGCCCGGGCAAGCAGCTCGGCGAGCTGTCGGCCGATACCTACGTCGTGCCCGATTGTGTCATTTGGCGCCAGCGCGGCATCTGGCGCGCCGCCCTGGCCGGTCGATCGCAGCCGAAGATCACCATCCATCGCGGCTATGAGCAACTGATCCGCAGCTGCGGCGAAGCCGATGCCGGCTACCTGAAGGGCCAATTGCAGGAAGCACGTTGGTTGCTCAAGAGCCTCGAGGCGCGGGGCGAAACCTTGCTCAGGGTGGTCAACAGCCTGCTCCGGCAACAGGCCGGTTTCCTGGAATTCGGCGCGCAGGCCTTGCGCCCGTTGACGTTGCGCGAGATTGCCGGTGAGCTCGGCCTTCACGAGTCGACCATTTCCCGCGCCATCGCCCGCAAGTACGTGCGCACCCCGCGCGGGACCATCTCTTTGCGCGCCTTCTTTGCGTCGGGGATCGATACCGACGGCGGCGGTGAAGCGTCCAGCACGGCCATTCAGGAAATGATCCGACGGCTGATCGATGCGGAAAACCCGCGCAAGCCGTTGTCTGACGCCAAGCTGGCCGACCTACTCAAAACCTCGGGCGTGCCAGTGGCGCGACGTACCGTAGCGAAGTATCGTGAGGCCATGAACATTTCCGCCTCCCACGAACGCGTCCGCATTGGTTGAACCGCTCTGGCGGCGGGATGTTCATTGACCCACCGAATCCAAAGGAGGTACCCGATGCGCATCGAGACGTACGGCCAGCAGATCGAAGTCACCCCGGCCCTGCGCGAATACGTGGAGACCAAGCTGCAGCGATTGCAGCGACATTTCGACCAACACTGCGAAGTTCGCACCCAGCTGGCCCTGCGAAAGCCCGACCACCACGTCGAAGCCACGCTCAACCTCCCCGGCCGCACCCTGCATGCCGACGCCAGTGCCCCCACCATGTACGCGGCCATCGATCTGTTGGCCGACAAGCTGGATCGTCTCGTGCTCAAGCACAAAGAGAAGCGTCAGGACCACCACGCCCGCGAGGTGCGCGACAATCTGGCCTGAGATCGCTGCCAGAACCTGTCATGTCCCTGACTGACCTAATGGCGGCCGTGCGCACCGAGGTGCTGCCGGCCGCCGACCTGGATTCCCTGTTGCAACTGGCCGCCGACCGCCTGGCTTGTCGCCAGTGCGGTCGCGAGGAGCTCCTCGCCAGCCTGCGCGAACGCGAAGCGTTGTGCAGCACCGCCATCGGCCATGGCATCGCGATCCCGCATGGTCGCGCGCCCGGGCTGGAACAGCCCCGAGGGCTGCTGGTGCGCGTCACCACGCCGGTGGATGTCGGCGCTGCCGAGCCGGTGGACCTGCTGTTCGCCATGGCCGTACCCGCCCACTACACTCACGAGCACCTGGAACTGCTGGCCGAACTGGCCGGTCGCTTTGGCGATGCGGCTTTTCGCGAGGCGCTGCGCGCCGCGCCCGATGCCGCGGCCCTGCTCGCCCTGCTCTGCCAACCGGCCCCACAGGCGCACGCCGCATGAATACCAGCATTTCCGCACGCGAACTGTTCGACCAGCAACGCGAACGGCTCGGCCTGCGTTGGGTCGCCGGCCACAAAGGCGAACGGCGCGAACTGGTGGCCGGCGACACCGTGTCGCGGCGCCCCTCCCTGGCCGGTTACCTCAACACGATCTATCCCAACAAGGTGCAGATCCTCGGCTCCGAGGAACTGACCTGGCTGGACTCGCTGGACGCGCGCCAGCGCTGGGAAACGATCGAGAAGATCATCCAGTCCCAGCCGCTGGCCCTGGTGATCAGCAAGAACCAACCCTGCCCCGAAGACTTGCGGGCGGCCGCCGACGAGTCGAACACGCCGCTGTGGGTGGCCCCCAAGCGCGGCCATGAACTGCTCAATCACCTGTCCTACCACCTGGCGCGCACGCTGGCGCCCCGCGTCACCCTGCATGGGGTGTTCATGGAGATCTACTCAATCGGCGTGCTGATCACCGGCGAGGCCGGTTCGGGCAAGAGCGAGCTGGCGCTGGAGCTGCTCAGCCGCGGCCATCGGCTGGTGGCAGACGACGCCCCGGAATTCACCCAGATCGCACCCGACGTGCTCGATGGCACCTGCCCGGAACTGCTGCAGGACCTGCTGGAAGTGCGCGGCCTGGGCGTGCTCAACGTGCGCGAGATGTTTGGCGACACCGCGGTGAAGAAGAACAAGTACCTGCGCCTGATCGTGCACCTGACCAAGCCGATGACCGAGCCCAAGCCCCATGGCTACGAGCGACTCACCGGCGACAGCGGCAGCCGCCACGTGCTGGACCTGGACGTCCCGCTGATCACCTTGCCGGTGATGCCGGGCCGCAACCTGGCGGTGCTGACCGAAGCGGCCACCCGCCTGCACATCCTGCGCACCAAGGGCATCGATCCGGCGGCGATGTTCATTGCCCGCCACAGCAACCTGCTGGAGCGCCGGCCGTGAACGGGCAGCCCCCCAGCCTGGTCATCGTCAGCGGCCTGTCCGGCTCGGGCAAGTCGGTCGCCATGAAGACCTTCGAAGACCTGGACTACTACTGCTCGGACAACCTGCCCGTCGAGTTGCTGCCGGACTTCGTGCGCAGCCGCCTGCGTGGCCAGCCCATCGGCGACCAGCGCCTGGCGGTCGGCATCGATGTGCGTGGGCGCAGCGACCTGACCCAGCTGGCGCGCTGGCGCACCGCTGCGCAGCAATACGGCATCGACGCCCAGTTGCTGTTTTTCGAGGCGACCGACGAAACCCTGCTCAAGCGCTATGCCGATACCCGCCGGCGCCATCCCCTGAGCCACCTGGGCCTGTCGCTGCCCGAGGCGATCGAGCGCGAGCGCGTACTCACCGAGCCGTTGCGCCAGCAGGCCGACGCGATCATCGACACCACCTCGCTCAACGTGCACCAACTGCGCCGGCGCGTGATCACCGAATTCGGGCTCAACCACAGCGACAAGCTCTCGCTGCTGTTCGAGTCGTTCGCCTACAAGCGCGGCGTGCCGGCCGAGGCCGATTTCGTGTTCGATGCCCGGGTGCTGCCCAATCCCCATTGGGAACCGGACCTGCGCCCCCTCACCGGCCGCGACGCGGGCGTGCGCGAGTACCTGGAGGCGCAGCCGGAAGTGGTCCGCTACAGCGCCCAGATCATCGACCTGCTCGATACCTGGCTGCCGCGCCTGCGCAACGACACCCGCAGCTACGTGACCATCGCCTTCGGCTGCACCGGTGGCAAGCACCGCTCGGTCTACCTGGCCGAGCGCATGGCCAGGCACGCCCGCGACCAGGGCTGGCCCGAGGTGGCCACTTTCCACCGCGAACTGGACTGATGGCGGGCGGCCCGCTGTCCGGCCGCCAGCGCGATTCCCGTTATTGCCGTCGGCAACTCGCACAAGCCCCCGCCGGATGGACACAGTATCCCGCGTGAAAGGACCGCCACGCGCTTTCGTCCGGTCATGCGGACCTGTTAACGTTTCGCTATGGCTTGTGGCATTCTTCTGATCACCCATCCCGGCATCGGCCCGTCTCTGTTGCAGGTGGCGACGACGCTATTGCGGCATCTGCCGCTGAAGACCGAAGCGTTCGAAGTCCCCTTCGATGCCGACCTGGACGTATTGCTGCCAGCGGCCTCGGCGGCGCTGCGGCGAGTCGACGCCGGTGACGGCGTGCTGGTGATGACCGATCTGTATGGCGCCAGCCCGAGTAATCTGGCCGGGCGCCTGGCCCGACTCGGGACGCCGGTGCGCCGCGTGTCGGCGCTCAGCCTGCCCATGCTGCTGCGTGTAATGAATTATCCGGAACAGGGACTGCAAGACCTGCCCGCCACGGCGGCGGCAGGGACCCGCAATGGAGCGATAGTCGACGATGCTTGAACGTGAACTCACCGTGTCCAACCGCCTGGGCTTGCATGCCCGGGCCACTGCCAAGCTGGTGCAGACGCTGTCGTCGTACCGCTGCAACGCGACGCTGGCGGCAAAAGGACGCGAGGTCAACGCCAAGAGCATCATGGGCGTGATGCTGCTGGCTGCCGGCCAAGGCACGACGGTGGTCGTGCGCGTGGACGGCGAAGACGAGGCTGCCGCACTGCAGGATCTGGTGGAGCTGTTCGAACGTCGCTTCGACGAGGACAGTTGAGGGTGCGCGGGGCCGGCCAGCGACCCCCGAAGGTCTCTTCCCCCGCTGCGGCGGGACAACCCGGGCTTCGCCTGCGCGGACATGGCGCCTCGCGCGGCACGGCACTGGGTCGCGCCCGCGTGCGATTGCCGCATGCGCTCGACGTGGCCGAGCAACGCATCGCCGACAGCGAAATCGAAGAAGAACTGCAACGCCTGCACCGGGCGG
The DNA here is from genome assembly GCA_036403795.1 of Stenotrophomonas sp. Lineage (GTDB taxonomy): Bacteria > Pseudomonadota > Gammaproteobacteria > Xanthomonadales > Xanthomonadaceae > Stenotrophomonas_A. The sequence goes on along the minus strand of DASWQJ010000039.1, from coordinate 4,225 downwards.
TGGACTCGGCGCGCGATGAGATGCACGTGTTGCGCACCCGCTTGCAGGGCGCGATGGCGCGGGAAGTCGGCGAATTCCTGGACCTGCACGCGCTGCTGCTAGACGACCCGGAACTGCTCTATGGCGTGGACGAACTGATCCGCAACGGCCGCTACAGCGCCGACTACGCGCTGCGCCTGCAACGCGATCGCCTGGCCGCCGTGTTCGCCGGCATGGAGGACGCCTACCTCAAGAGCCGCATGGACGACCTGGACCACGTGATCGGACGGATCCATGCCTTCCTGCAACGCCGCGCGCCCGAACTGGCCGGCGTAGCCGGGGAGATCCTGGTCTGCGACAACGTGGCGCCATCGGAACTGGCGCAGCTGCAGTCGCAAGGGGTCGTCGGCATCGTCACCAGCGCCGGCAGCGCCCTGTCGCACAGCGCGATCCTGGCGCGCAGCCTGCACCTGCCGCTGGTGGTCGGCACCCACGAGGCGCTGTTGCACGTCAACGATGGCGACGCGCTGATCGTCGATGGCGGCAGCGGCGAGGTCATCATCGAGCCTGTCGCCGCCGATCTGCGCGAATACCGCGAACGACAGCGCGGCGCGGCCCGCGAGCAGCGTGAACTCGGCCGCTTGCGCAGCAAGCCCAGCCGCACCCGCGACGGCGTGGACATCACCCTGCTGGCCAATGCCGAATCGGCCGAGGACGTGACCCGGGCCCACGCGCTGGGAGCGGCAGGGCTGGGCCTGTACCGCACCGAGTTCCTGTTCCTGCAGCGCAACGAGCTGCCGGACGAAGAGGAACAGTTCCAGGCTTATCGCGACGCCGTGCTGGGCATGAGCGGCCGGCCGGTGACCATCCGCACCCTCGACCTGGGCGCGGACAAGGCCGATCGGACCGGCCTGGTCCTGGGGGATGAAGACAATCCGGCGTTGGGCCTGCGCGGCGTTCGCCTGACCTTGGCCAGGCCTGCGGTGGCCGATACGCAACTACGGGCGATCCTGCGTGCCTCCGCCTATGGCCCGGTGCGCATCCTGATCCCGATGATTAGCTGTCGCGAGGAGATCGTGCTGTTGCGTCGTCAGCTCAAGCGACTCGCCAGCCGACTGCGCGCCGAGGGCCGCGAGATCGCCGAGCACGTGCCGCTGGGGGCGATGATCGAAGTGCCGGCCGCCGCCATCGGGCTGGAAAGCTTCATCGACGACGTGGACTTCCTGTCCATCGGCACCAACGACCTGGTCCAGTATCTGCTGGCCGCCGATCGCAACCACGAGGCGCTCAGCGAGCTGTACTCACCGCTGCATCCGGCGGTGTTGCGCCTGCTGCACCAGGTCATTGCCTCGGCGCGCAAGCACGACACCTCGGTAGCGGTATGCGGCGAAATCGCCGGCGATGCGCGCTTCGTGCCGCTGTTGCTGGCGTTGGGGTTGACCGAGCTGAGCTTGCATCCCGCCACCTTGCTGGAAGTGCGGCGCGCCATTCGCGCCAGCCACCTCGGCGAGTTGCGCGAGCGCGCCGACAAGCTGCTGCGCGCACGCGACCGCAAGGGCATCGAGAAATGGCTGGCGCAAGTCGCCGGGGATTGAAGCCGCGCGGCGCGGATGCGCCGAAAGCTGTGTTTCGTCACAGCCGGCAAGCGATAATGTCGCCCTGATCCGCCCCGCCGTCGTCCACCCGATGACGCGTGACATCCGCCCCAGGGGAGACGTGCATGGCCGAAGCCGTACGCCACGACAAGACTGCGCGCCAGTTGCGCCTGCTGTCCGATGCCTTGGACAGTGGCCGACTCGGGCCGGTGCGCCGCCTCGTCAACACGCTGGCGCCGGCTGAAATCGGCAACCTGCTCGAGTCGTTGCCACCGGGCAAACGCGAAGTCGTGTGGGGCCTGGTCGACCCGGAAGACGATGGCGAGGTGCTGCTGCACGTCGGCGACGAGGTCCGCGAGAGCCTGCTGGCGGACATGGACACCGACGAGATCGTCGCCGCCGTCGAAGACCTGGACATCGACGACCTCGCCAACCTGGTGGAAGACCTGCCGGACACGGTCATCGACGAAGTGCTCAAGTCGATGGACCGCGAAAACCGCGAACGCCTCGAGCAGGTCCTGTCCTTTCCGGAGGACACCGCCGGGCGCCTGATGAACCCCGACGTGGTCACGGTCCGCGCCGACGTCAATGTCGACGTCGTGCTGCGCTACCTGCGCCTGCGGGGCGAGTTGCCTGACCACACCGACCACCTGTTCGTGGTCAGCCGCCGCCACCAGTACCTGGGTCGCGTATCGCTGGCCGCGCTGGTAACCCACGACGACAGCACGCCGGTCAACCGCCTCATCGACGACGAGCAACCGGCGATCGATGTCGGCGAGAGCGCACAGGAAGTGGCCCGGCAGTTCTCCGACCACGACTGGATCTCCGCGCCGGTGGTGGACGACAACAACATCCTGCTCGGCCGCATCACCATCGATGACGTGGTCGACATCATCCGCGAGCAGGCCGAACACCAGGCGCTGGGCGCCGCCGGCCTGGACGAGGACGAGGACCTGTTCTCGCCGATCAAACGCGCCGTGCGCGGTCGCGTGGTCTGGCTGGGCATCAACTTGTTCACCGCATTCCTGGCAGCCAGCGTGATTGGGCAGTTCGAACTGACCTTGCAGAAGATCGTGGCCTTGGCGGTGCTGATGCCGATCGTGGCCGGCATCGGCGGCAATGCGGCGGTGCAGGTGCTGACGTTGATGGTGCGCGGCATCGCCTTGGGGCAGGTGGGCTCGAGCAATGCCGGCATCCTGTTGTGGAAGGAAATCCGGGTGGCGCTGATCAATGGCGCGCTGATCGGCGGCATCGTGGGCGTGATCGCCTATTTCTGGTTCCACAGCGCGCTGTTGTCGTTGGTGATCGCCTGCGCCCTGGTCATCAATTTTTGCGCGGCGGCTACGGCCGGTGTATTGCTGCCGTTGATGCTCAAGCGCATGAACATCGATCCCGCGGTAGCCGGCACGGTCGTGGTGACGGCGGTCACCGACGTGATGGGCTTCTTCTGTTTCCTTGGGCTGGCCACGCTGATCCTGTTGCATTGAAGCGCGATACCGCTCGACGCAGGGGGTCGTCGCGCGCGGGCGCGGCCCGTCGGGCGCCTTCGCGATGGCGTACTGCCGGCGACCTGGCGGCACTGGCATTGGTTGCCGCACATGGGTGCCTGCTTTGGCTGATGGTTCGGGCGGGCGTATTGCCTGTTGGGCTAAGCGGCGTGTTCGCTGTGTTGTCCGTGGCCACTGTGTTGGTTTATGCGCGCGACAAGCGGGCTGCACGACGGCAGGGGCGGCGCACGCCCGAGTTGACGTTGCAGTTGCTGGGGTTGGCTGGGGGTTGGCCGGGGGCGTTGTTGGCGCAGCGGTTTTTACGGCACAAGAATCGGAAGGTTTCTTTTCAGGTGGGTTTTTGGGCTTGTGTGCTGTTGCATGAGGCGGTGTTGGGGAATGTTTGGCGGGTGGTTGGTTGATTTCTTTTTAGGGCTTCCACGCCCTTCGGGCGCGGGTTACTTTCTTTGCTTGTGCAAAGAAAGTAACCAAAGAAACACACTCCCACAGCGCGAGCCGAAGCGGTGGAGCTGCTTCGGTTCCCTTGCGCTCCTCGGTGATCAGGGGCACGGCGCGCGAACTCGCTTCGCTCAGACAACGCGCGCCTCTTCGGCCCCTAATCCCCTGCGGTGCTCGGCTCGGCTGACGGGAGGGGGTAGGTCAAGGGCCAGAGCGGAGCCAGAGCAAAGTCAAAAGCGGGACGCCAAGCGCGATGCGCTTTGGCTCTGCTTGCGCGCTGTGTGCGCTCGCTGTTGATCTGTCGGTGCTGTTGATCTATCGGCATGGTGGCCGCGGTGCAATCGGGGGTACTTCTCGCGGCTTCGTTGCGCTGGCGCTAAAGGCTGTTGCTGACGCCCCCCGCCAGCATCGGCCCCACTTGGCTTGGGCTGGACTTTGGCTTTTGGCTTTTGGCTTTTGGCTTTTGGCTTTTGGCTTTGGCTTTGGCTTCGGCCTTTGACTCACCCCCTCCGTAAGCCGAGCCGAGCACCGCAGGCGGTTAGGGGCCGAAGAGGCGCGCGTGTTTGAGCGCAGCGAGTTCGCGCGCCGTGCCCCTAACCGCCGAGGAGCGCAAGGGCACCGAAGCGGCTCCATCGCTTCGGCTCGCGCTGTGGAGTGTGTTTCTTTTGGTTACTTTTCTTTGCACAAGCAAAGAAAAGTGACCCG
>DASWQJ010000038.1:0-2977 GCA_036403795.1 Stenotrophomonas sp. | reverse complement strand
CCGCTCCACGCTCGGCCGGCGCGTGATCCACCGCACCAGCGCTTATAAAAATAACAGACTGGAACAAGATCATCGCGGCGTGAAAGGCCGTATTCGAAGTATGCGGGGTTTCAAGAGCTTCGCTTCCGCCGAGCGGTTCTGTCGAAGCTATGATGAGCTGCGCGGGCCGGTGAATTCGCCACCCCTGACCGCAGGCACCGAGCCGTTAGGCGAGGCCGAACCGTCGCTGACGAACAACCCTATCTGGCAAGCATAGGCTCCGTCAATTAGAATATCCCTGATGTTTTTGATGTGGATGTTTTTTTGCCCCTTCGTATAAAGTGAGTTTCGGGGATAACTATACGAAGTTATTTACTTTGCTCGCTTATGTCATCCACAGCCGGATCCACCCCCAACCGGCGGGCGCCGTTGCCGCGCATCGACTTGCCCTTGAGCTCCAGGCGATACGCGTTGTTGACGAGGCGATCCAGGATCGCGTCGGCGTAGGTGGGATCGCCAATCTGGACATGCCAGCTGTCCTGCGGGATTTGCGTCGCCACGATCGTCGAGCCGCGGTCGTGGCGATCGTCGATCACCTCCAGCAGGTCACGGCGCTGATCGGCGGTCAGCTTGACCATTGCCCAATCGTCCAGGATCAGCAGCCGGGTGCGAGCCAGGGTCTTCAACAACCGTGCCTGACGGCCATGCAACCGGGCAATCGCCAACTCGTCGAGCAGCCGCGAGAGGCGCTTGTAGAGCACCGAGACGCCGTCGCGGGCGGCCTGATTGCCCAGAGCGCAGGCAATCCAACTTTTGCCGATCCCGGCCGCTCCGCTGAGTAAAACATTACGGTGCTGGCGGATCCATAGCCCGCTTGCCAGTGCCTGCATGGTCGAGCGGTCCAATCCGCGCGGGGTGCGCAGATCGAGGTTCTCCAGGCACGCGGACTGACGCATGCCGGCCCGTCTCAGACGCTGCTCCAACGCGGTGCTGAGCATCGCGCTGTGCTGGATATCGACCAGCAACGCCAGCCGCTCGGCGAACGGCATCGCGTCAATCTCGGGCTGTTGCAGTTGCGCGGTCAACGCATTGGCCATGGCGCCAAGGCGCATGGCGTGCAGCTTCTCAATGGTCGGCTGATGCATCTTATGTCCTTGTGGCTGGACCGGCGGTGCCGATCGTCAGTGGTAGTAGCCGGCGCCGCGGATGTTGCCGTGATGGCCGATGCCGTCCTCGGCCACGGCGTCGACGAGTGGCCGCCCGCTCTTGAGCAGCTGCTCGACAAACCCCGACGAACTGGCGCCAGCTGCCATGGCCCGCATGCAGGCCGCCTCCAGCTGTTCACCGGGGTAGCTGGTCGCCAGGCGCAGAATGCCGAGGCAGGACCGCACACCCTGCTCGACATGATCGCGCCCCGTCAGCAGCCGCTCGACGTAGGCCGCGGTGGCGACGCCCACCTTGGCCGCTTGGCTGCGCACCCAGTCCGGCGTCCGCCTGGCCACCGCGCTGTGCGCCGGCGCCAGGTGTTCGCTCAGCGTTGTCCAATGATTGTGTCCGGCCACGCGGGCATGGCTGGCCACCCGCTCGCCGCGATGGAACATCTGCACGCCGCTGCGCGTGACGAAGACATCGACGCGTTTGCGCACCAGCGCATACGGCACCGAGTAGAAGTTCCGCTCGACCGCGACGTGATAGTCGAGGTTGACGGTTGCCCCGATCGCCCAGTGGCCGACCACGTAAGGCTCGATCGGCAAACCCTTCAGCGCAGCACGTTCGACCACGTCAAACAGGCTGCGCCGGCTGCCCTCGCGCGGCGGTGCCATCGGCTTGTCATTCAACTCGCCGAGCAGCAGCGCGATCGCCTGGTTCAGCTCCGCCAACGAGAAGAACTGACGATGGCGTAGCGGGGCCAGCAGCCAGCGACAGGCCTGCAGCACGCCATTCTCGACCCCCGATTTATCGCGCGGCTTGCGCGACCGGGCCGGGACCACGGCCGTGCCGTAATGTTTGACCAGCCCGGCATAGCTGGCGTTGATCACCGGGTCGTAGTACGACGCATGGGTAACGCCGACCTTCAGGTTGTCGGGCACCACCTTCGCCGGCACGCCGCCCAGGAATGCGAACAGGCGGACATGCGCGCCAAGCCAGTCCTCCGTCGTCTGGGTCCAACTGGCCTCGGCGTAGATCAGCCCCGAGCACGGCAGACAGGCCACGAATATCTGCGCCGCACGCGCCGCCCCCTTGTCCATGACCGCAACGGTGTCGCCGGCATAGTCCACCTGTACCGTCTCACCGGCATGATGCACCTGGCGCATCGACAGGCCGCGCCCCGAAGCCTTCTGCCATTCGCTCAGCCGCAGTTTGAACTGGCTGAACCCCAAACCGTCCGGCTGGGCCGCCCTGTACTCCATCCACAGCAGCTTGCGCGTGACGTGCTTGTGGCGCCGCAGGTCCTGATCAACCTCGGCCCAGTCGGGCAGCGTGCGGCCTGCCGCGGCCGTGGACGGCGGGTATAGCGCCGCCTCCAGCGCCGCGTCGGACAACGCCGCCGCCGCCCCGGCGTCCAGCCCGGCTGTCGCCGCTCGGTCCAAGTAGGTCCGCACCGTCGAGCGCGCGAGCTTGGCGCCCGCTGATATCGCGCTCAGGTTCGTACCCAACTCGGCACGCAATCGTAAAACTTCCCTGATCCGTCGCATCTCCACCTTCGCTCTCGGCACTACGTCACCCGCCAAAAAGGCCGGACTGTAGTCGCGATTACTTCGATGTCAGCGACAGTGGGCTCCCCCATCCGCCCAGCAGATCCACCGCTCCGGGGTGGCGATTTCCACCGGCCTCAGGTGGCGATTTCAATCGGCCTCGAGTGGCGATTTCCGCCGGCCCGTGCATTCTTGCCGGCGGATTGGCGGTTTCCGTGTCTTTCTCTTGGCGTTTTGTCCTGTCGCGGTGACGGGGCCCGTGCTGCAGGACAGCAAGGCGGGGACCACGGCTTATCGACCCA
>DASWQJ010000037.1:0-21470 GCA_036403795.1 Stenotrophomonas sp. | reverse complement strand
CAATTGCGAGAAAGCCCCCAGCTCAGCGAGAACGCAGCGGACCCACGTCGGCAGTCGCATCGGCCACGGGCGACGGCGGCAACGCGGGGATTTCCGCCGGCACCGCGACCTCTTCCGGATGCGGATGCGGACTGATCATGTGCGCCTTGCGCCAGCCACCCCACCGGTAATACGCCACCGACATCAGCATCGCGCAGGCCGCACTGATCGGGAAACTCCACCAGATCGCATCGGCCCCCATCGTCGGCATCAACAGATGCGCCAACGGCACCCGGATACCCCACAGCGATACCGCCAGGATCACCAACGGCGGCATCACCGCGCCCGTCGATCGCACCACCCCGGAGATCACGAACGTCACCCCAAACAGCAGGAACGACCACACCGCGATGTGGTTCAGATGGCGTGCCGCCTCCAACGCCACCCCGTGCGAAGGCAAGAACAGCGCCAACGTCCAACGGTCCAGCAGAATCAGCGGCGCGATCAACAAACCCGTCATCAGGAAATTGATCAACACCCCATTGCGTGCCGTCGCATTGACCCGATCCCACCGCCCCGCACCCACGTTCTGCGCCGCCATCGACGAACACGCCGCACCGATCGCCATGGCCGGCATTTGCACATACGTCCACAACTGCAGCGCCGCCCCATAGGCCGCCGCGGTATCGGTACCAAACCCGTTGACCATCGTCATCATCGCGATCATCGCCAATGAGATCAGCACCATCTGCAGCCCCATCGGCACCCCCTTGACGATCAACGCCCGCAGGATCTCCCGGTCGATGCGGAACATCGCCATGTCGCGGCGGCCCAGCCACAACTTGTGCCGCTTGTGCCGCAGGTAAAGCAGCAGCGCGCTCAACGCGATGGCCTGCGCGAACAGCGTGGCCCACGCAGCCCCGGCGATGCCCAGCTTGGGCATCGGACCCAGTCCGAAGATCAGCAGCGGATTGAACACGATGTCCAGCGCGACCGACAACAGCAGGAAGCGGAACGGCGTGCGCGAGTCGCCCGCACCGCGTAGTGCCGCCGACAAGAAGGCGAACAGATACAGCAGCGGCATCGCCAGGAAGATCACCCGCAGATATGCCTCGGCCAACGGCAATGCCTCGGCCGGCGTACCCATCGCGTGGAGCAGGTGGCTTGAAAAGAACCAACCCAGCGCAGCGATCACGATCGACAGCGACACGAAGAAGGTTGCGCTGGTGCCCATGACGCGCCGCGCCTGCACCAGATCGCCCGAACCGATCGCCTGGCCGATCAGGATCGTGGCCGCCATCCCGATGCCGAACACCGAGCCGATCAGGAAGAACATGATGTTGTTGGCGTTGGCCGTCGCCGTCAGCGCCGACTCGCCCAGGAACCGTCCCACCCACACGGCGTTGACCGAGCCGTTGAGCGACTGGGCCATGTTGCCGGCCAGGATGGGCAGGGCGAACAGCAACAGGTTGCGCCCGATCGGGCCTTCGGTGAGGTTGGCGGGGCGAGCCATCGAGCGTCCGGGAAGCGGGATGAGCCGCGCACGTTAGCACCGCTGCCGTGCAGCCGTCGGCATGACCGTCGGGATTTGTGGCCACCCGCGGCGAAGCCTAAAATGACCCCATGGCAGGTAGCTGCAATGACTGACACCGCAACCCCGCTGGAGGCCGTGAGGCTCGATGTCTGGCTGTGGGCCGCGCGCTTTTTCAGGACGCGCAGCCTGGCCAAGCAAGCGGTGGAAACCGGCAAGGTGGAAATCGGCGACCAACGCGCCAAACCCTCGCGCGTGGTCCGCATCGCCGATGCCCTGCGGGTGTCCCGCGGGGAAGAAATCTTCGAGATCGTGGTCAGGGACCTGAGCGAAACACGCGGTCCGGCACCGATGGCGCAAGCCTTGTACGAAGAAACCGAAGCCTCGCGGCAGCGCCGGGCAGAGGTTCGTGCGCAGCGGCTCGCCGAGCGTAATGGGTACCGCCCACCCGAGCACCGTCCTGACAAGCGCGCGCGACGGTTGATTCGCGCGCTGGGTGACATCGACGCGTTGTAGCACCGGTGGGCGAGCACCCCGGCGGACCGGGGCACTCACCTTGTTGCCTCAGGCCGCTGTCGGCTGCAGATCGAAGCGATCCAGGTTCATGACCTTGGTCCAGGTCGCGACGAAGTCGTTGACGAACTTCTCCTTCGCATCGGCGCTGGCGTAGACCTCGGCCACCGCGCGCAACACCGAGTTTGAACCGAACACCAGGTCCACCCGCGTGCCGGTCCATTTCGGCTCGCCGGTGGCGCGGTCGCGCCCTTCAAAAAGTTCGCCTCCGGCAAAGGGCGCGTGCCACTCCGTGGCCATGTCCAGCAGGTTGACGAAGAAGTCGTTGCTCAACGTGCCGGGCGAGGTGGTGAACACCCCTTGTGCGCTGCCGTCGGCGTTGGCACCCAGCACCCGCAGGCCGCCAACCAGCACCGTCATTTCCGGCGCGGTAAGCGTCAGCAGTTGCGCGCGATCGATAAGCAGGTGCTCGGCTGGAATCGCGAAGCGCGACCGGGTGTAGTTGCGGAAGCCATCGGCGGCCGGTTCCATCGGAGCGAACGATTCCACATCGGTCTGCGACTGGCTGGCATCGACGCGGCCGGCCGCGAAGGGCACGGTGAGAGAAATCCCCGCCTTGGCGGCCGCCTGTTCAACGCCGACGCCGCCGGCCAGCACGATCAGGTCGGCCAGCGATACCTGCTTGCCGCCGGTGCCCGCGCCGTTGAAGTCGGCCTGGATGGCTTGCAGTGAATCCAGCACCTTGGCCAGTTCGGTCGGCTGGTTGACCGGCCAGTCCTTTTGCGGCGCGAGGCGGATCCGTGCCCCATTGGCGCCGCCGCGCTTGTCCGAGCCGCGGAAGGTCGAAGCAGACGCCCAGGCGGTGGAAACCAGTTGCGCCACCGTCAGGCCCGATGCGGCGATCTTGCCCTTGAGGGCGGTGATGTCCTGCGCATCGATGGGTGCGTAGTCGATCGGGGGCAACGGGTCTTGCCAGATCAATTCCTCGGTGGGCACTTCCGGCCCCAGGTAGCGCGCCACCGGTCCCATGTCGCGGTGGGTGAGCTTGAACCAGGCGCGGCCGAACGCGTCGGCGAATTCGTCCGGGTTTTCCATGAAGCGTCGCGAGATTTTTTCGTAGGCCGGATCCATGCGCAACGACAGGTCGGTGGTGAGCATCGAGGGCGCGATGCGCTGTTCCTTGTCGTGGGCGTGGGGCACGGTGTTGGCGCCCATGCCGCCCTTGGGCTGCCATTGGTTGGCGCCGGCCGGGCTCTTGGTCAGCTCCCACTCGAAGCCGAACAGGTTCCAGAAGAAGTTGTTGGTCCAACGTGTCGGCGTGCTGGTCCAAGTGACTTCCAGGCCGCTGGTGATGGTGTCGGCGCCCTTGCCGCTGCCGAACCCGTTGCTCCAGCCCAGGCCCTGCTGGTGCAGGTCGCCGGCTTCCGGCTCGCGGCCCACATTGTCGGCAGGCCCCGCGCCGTGCGTCTTGCCAAAGGTATGGCCGCCTGCGATCAAGGCGACGGTCTCCTCGTCATTCATGGCCATGCGACCGAACGTGGTGCGGATGTCGTGCGCCGCAGCGATCGGATCGGGATTGCCGTCCGGGCCTTCCGGGTTGACGTAGATCAGGCCCATCTGCACCGCGGCCAGCGGGTTCTCCAGGTTGCGTCCCTGTGCGTCGGTACGATCGTGTTCGTGTCCATGCAATTCGGGATCGGCCACCAGCTGGGCTTCGCCATCGCCGGGCTCGCTCTTGGCGTAGCGCACATCGCCGCCCAGCCAGGTCGTCTCGTTGCCCCAGTACACATCCAGGTCCGGCTCCCAGGTGTCCGGGCGCCCGGCACCAAATCCGAACGTCTTGAAGCCCATCGATTCCAGCGCCACGTTGCCGGTGAGCAGCAGCAGGTCCGCCCAGGAGATCTTCTGGCCGTACTTCTGTTTGATGGGCCACAGCAGGCGACGCGCCTTGTCCAGGCTGACGTTGTCGGGCCAGCTGTTGAGCGGAGCGAAGCGTTGTTGTCCGCGACCGCCGCCGCCACGACCGTCGCCGATGCGGTAGGTCCCTGCGCTGTGCCAGGCCATGCGGATGAAGAAGGGGCCGTAGTGGCCGAAGTCCGCCGGCCACCAGGGCTGCGAGTCGGTCATCAGGGCGCGCAGATCGTCTTTGAGTGCTTGGTAGTCGAGCTTCTTGAATTCCTCGCGGTAGTCGAAGTCTTCGCCGAGTGGGTTGGATTTCTCCGAATGCTGTCGCAGCAGATCGACGCGCAACTGGTGGGGCCACCAGTCCTTGTTGGTGGTGCCGCCGCCGGCGGTATGGGCGAACGGACACTTGGCTTCGAGATTCATGGATGGTCCACCTGGGTTGATGAGTACTGGAGATGCCGCCCGCTCCCGTTACGGGAGCGGGCACCTGAGTTGAATCGTGCCGGCCGAACGTTGCGGCCAGGGCTGCCAAGCCCGGTCCACGCGGAAGCGGGCGAGGGCGATCAGGACTGCGTCGTGCGTCGCGCTGCGGGAAGGCTCCTGGGATTCCGCGAAAAGTCGCATCAACCATAGCAGCGCAGCGTTTAAGAAGAATTCGAATAAAACTAACGTTTCGATAGCTGTGAGCTATCGAGAAGGCGCGTGGCGTTGCACCACGCGCCGGGGGATCAGCGACGGCCGCCCAGCAAGCCGCCACCTAGCTTCATCAGGTCATCCACGCCGAACTGGCCATCGCCGTCCTGGTCGAACACGCTGCCCAGCAGACCGGAGATGCCCGGATCGCTTCGGACCTGCTGGCGCTCCTGGCCCAGCGCCTGGCCCAGTTGACCCGCATCGGCAGGCGCGCTGCCGCCGCCCAGGAAACGCTGGGCAAGGAACGACAACACGATGGGGGCGAGGATCTGCAGGAGCTGGCTCGAGCGGCCGCTGTCCAGGCCGGTGGCCTGGCCCAGGCCATTGGTCGCCTGCGGCGCCGCGCCGCCGAAGATGTGGCCGAGGATGCCTGCGCCATCGGTTTGAGGTCCGCCGCCACCGCCACCGAGCACCGATCCCAGCAGTCCGCCGATATCCAATCCATTGGCTGCCGGTGCGTGGTCGCGCTGCAGCGCGCCGAACAAGGCCTGGGCGCCTTCCGGTTGCTGCGCGTTGCGCCCCAGCGCGCCCATCAGCAGGGGCAGGGCGGTGGCCACGGCATTCTGGGTCTGGTCGGGGGCCAGGCCCAGTTGTTGCGAAAGCTGCTGCAGGGGCGCGCCCTGGAGCTGCGAGAAGAGTTGTGTGGTGAGGCTGCTGGTGTCTGTCATGTCGGCGATCTCCGTTCTCGGGGGACGTCGATGCTAGACCTTGCCTGGTTTTCTTGCGTTGCGATTTTGTAGTGCCCTGCCCGCGAGGCGGGCAGGGCCATTCAGCTCGGATCGAGGCTCAGGCGGCCACGAGCGGGTCGTGCGCGCACTCGGCACTCATGTCCAGCTTGAGTGCCTTGGCCACACCGGCGCCGTAGGCCGGATCGGCCTTGCTGCAATTCCCGATATGGCGATGCTTGATGAAGGCCGGTGCGTTGCCCATCGCGCGCGCAGTGTTGTCGAACAACACCTGTTGCTGGGCGGGCGACATCAGCCGGAACAGATCGCCGGGCTGCTTGAAGTAGTCATCGTCGTCTTCGCGGAAATCCCAGAAATCGGCATTGCCGTTGATCTTCATCGGCGGCTCGCGATAGGCCGGCTGGTCGTCCCACTGTCCGAAGCTGTTGGGCGTGTAGTGCAAGGTGCTGCCGTAGTTGCCGTCCACGCGCATCGCACCGTCGCGATGGTTGCTGTGGACCGGGCAGCGGGCGGCATTGACCGGGATCTGGTGATGGTTCACGCCCAGCCGATAACGCTGCGCGTCCGAGTAGGCGAACATGCGCGCCTGCAACATCTTGTCCGGCGAGATGCCAATGCCGGGAACCAGGTTGTTCGGGGCCATGGCGCTCTGCTCGACATCGGCGAAGAAATTGTTCGGCATGCGGTTGAGTTCCATCTCGCCGACTTCGATCAGCGGATAGTCGCCATGCGGCCAGATCTTGGTCAGATCGAACGGATGGTAGGGAACCTTCTCGGCATCGGTCTCCGGCATGACCTGCACGTAAAGCGTCCACTTCGGGAAGTCGCCGCGCTCGATGGAATCGTAGAGGTCACGCTGGAAACTTTCGCGGTCGCGGCCGATGATGTCGGCGGCCTCGGCATCGGTGAGGTTCTTGATGCCTTGCTGCGTGCGCCAGTGGAACTTGACCCAGTAGCGCTGCTGGTCGGCGCTGACGAAACTGTAGGTGTGCGAACCGAAGCCATGCATGTGGCGGTAGCCGGCCGGGATGCCGCGCTCGCTCATCACGATGGTGACCTGGTGCAGGGCCTCGGGCAACAGCGTCCAGAAATCCCAGTTGTGGCTCGCGCTACGCAGGTTGGTGCGCGGGTCGCGCTTGACCGCTTTGTTGAGGTCGGCAAACTTGCGCGGGTCGCGCACGAAGAACACCGGCGTGTTGTTGCCGACCAGATCCCAGTTGCCTTCCTCGGTGTAGAACTTCACCGCGAAGCCATGGATGTCGCGCTCGCCATCGGCGGCGCCGCGCTCACCGGCGACCGAAGAAAAGCGGACAAAGACCTCGCTCTGCTTGCCGACTTTTTCAAACAGGCGGGCACGGGTGTACTGGCTGATGTCATGAGTGACGGTGAAATGGCCAAACGCACCGGAACCCTTGGCGTGCATGCGCCGCTCGGGAATCACTTCGCGATTGAGGTTGGCCAGCTTTTCGATCAGCCACACGTCCTGCATCAGGACGGGACCGCGCGGGCCGGCGGTCAGGCTGTTGTCGTTGTCCACGACCGGTGCGCCAAAGGCGGTGGTCAATGGGCACTTGGGTGCGGGGTTGGAGTCGGGCTTGCTCATGGCGGGCTTCTGCAATCAGTACGGGACCGGTGCAGGCTACGGGACGAAACGGGACGATAGAAATCGATTATCGATACCGGTTCGATAGGAAAACCTTAAGGAATGCGAGTTTTCGCACGCATCGATGGAAACATTTCGCTGTTGTCACGCGCTCAGCTGATTCGTTCGAACGTCGCCTGGCGCATGCGCCGGCCAGGCATGTCCTGCGCGCGCTGTGGCAGTGCCACGACTCGATGCATGCGCGCGGTCCGCAAGTGGCGTGGCGGGCCGCCGATGAAAAACCGCACGTCAAATGCAGGTCTAGAGCAGGGCCTTGAGGCGGTACAGCGCTTCCAGTGCCTGCTTGGGGGTGAGCTCGTCCGGCTCGAGGGCGGCGAGGGCTTCCTGGGCGGCGGTCTGGGCGCCCGCGAACAAACCGAATTGCTGGGGCGCATCGAGCGCCGGTGCCGTCATGTGGGCGGCATGGCTGTCCTGGCCTCGCTGCTCAAGCTCCGCCAGTCGTCGACGGGCCTGGGCCACGGTGTCGCGCGGCAATCCGGCCAGTGCGGCGACCTGCAACCCGAAGCTGCGATTGGCCGGGCCTTCCTTGACCGCATGCATGAACACCAGTGCATCGCCGTGCTCGACGGCATCCAGATGGACATTGGCGATGCCGCTGGGTCCGCCTTCGACCGGATCGTCGGCCAGCGCCGTGAGCTCGAAGTAGTGCGTGGCAAACAGGGTGTAGCAGCGATTGCGGTGGGCCAGATGGCGCGCCACCGCATCGGCCAATGCCAGGCCATCGTAGGTGGAGGTGCCACGACCGATCTCGTCCATCAACCCGAGCGACTGCGCGGTCGCGTGATGCAGGATGTAGCTGGTTTCTGCCATCTCGACCATGAAGGTCGACTGGCCGCGCGCCAGATCGTCACCGGCACCGATGCGGGTCAGGATGCGGTCGATCGGTCCGATCACCGCGCGCGAGGCGGGCACGTAACTGCCGATATGCGCCAGCAGCACGATCAGCGCGTTCTGGCGCATGTAGGTCGACTTGCCGCCCATGTTGGGGCCGGTGATGACGAGCATGCGCCGGTCGGGATGCAGGTCCAGGTCGTTGGGTTCGAAGGGCTGGTCGCGGACGGCTTCCACCACCGGGTGGCGGCCGCGCTCGATGCGCAGGCACGGGGCGGTTTCCAACTCCGGCTGCGACCAATCGAGCGCCTGGGCACGCTCGGCAAACGCGGCCAACACATCGAGCTCGCTCAGCGCCGCGGCACATCGCTTGAGCGGTTCCAGCCGTTCGTCCAATGCATCGAGCAGGCTTTCGTAAAGCAGCTTCTCGCGCGCCAAAGATCGTTCGCGTGCCGACAGGACCTTGTCCTCGAAGGATTTCAGTTCTTCGGTGATGTAGCGCTCGGCATTGGTGAGCGTCTGGCGACGGCTGTAATGCAAGGGCGCCTTCTCGGCCTGGCCCTTGCTGATCTCGATGTAATAACCATGCACGCGGTTGTAGCCGACCTTGAGCGTGGCGATGCCGCTGCTCTGGCGTTCGCGCACTTCCAGATCGATCAGGAACTGGTCCGCATGGGTGGACAGCCGGCGCAGTTCATCGAGCTCGGCATCGTGGTCGGCCGCGATCACCCCACCATCGCTGAGCTTGAGCGGTGGCTGTTCGGCCACGGCGCTGGCCAGCAAGTGAGCCGTCTGCGCATGCTCGCCCAGCTCAGCCGCCAAGGCCTGCAGCCGCGGCGAATCCAGCGGCGACAACAAGGCAGCCACTTGGGGCAGCAGGGCCAGGCCATCGCGCAGGGTGGACAGGTCGCGCGGCCGCGCAGAGCGCAAGGCTACCCGGGTAAGAATGCGTTCCAGGTCACCGAGGGCACGGAACTGTTCGCGCAGGTCCGATTCGGTGCCACGGTCGATCAACATGCCGACCGCGTGATGGCGATGGGTGAGCACCTCGCGCAGGCGCAGCGGGCGATGCAACCAGCGTCGCAGCAGGCGCCCGCCCATCGGGCTGACGGTGCTGTCGAGCACACCAAGCAAGGTGTTGCGGGTATCGCCATCCACGCGGGTGTCGAGTTCGAGATGACGGCGCGTGGCGGCGTTCATCGCGATCGCCTCGCTGGCGGTCTCCATCGAGATCGAAGTGAGGTGGGGCAGCCGTTGCTTCTGTGTTTCCTCTACGTAACCGAGCAAGGCGCCGGCGGCGGCGATCGCGCGCCGGCCACGGCCATTGCGCGCCTCGTCTTCCAGGCCGAAGCCGCTCAGGTCGTGCAGCTTGAAGAAGTGCAGCAACTGGCGACGCCCGCTGTCGGCGTCGAACAGCCACGGTGCGCGACGTCGCACGCCGATGCGCTGGCGCAGGAATTCCGGCCAGCCTTCCTCGTCGGGCAACAGCAACTCGGCCGGCTCCAGCCGGGCCAGTTCGGCTTCCAGCGCGTCGTCGCCATCTACTTCGTTGACCAGGAACCTGCCGCCGGCCAGGTCGGCCCAGGCCAAGCCATAGCCGTGCTTGTTGCGCGCCACGGCCATCAGCAGCGTGTCGCGACGCTCGTCCAGCAGCGCCTCGTCGGTGACGGTGCCCGGCGTGACCACGCGAACCACTTTGCGTTCGACCAGGCCCTTGGCCAGCGCCGGGTCGCCGATCTGTTCGCAGATCGCCACCGACTCGCCCAGCGCCACCAGACGGGCCAGATAGCCTTCGTAGGCATGCACCGGCACGCCGGCCATGGGAATTGGTGCGCCGCCGGAGCTGCCGCGCTGGGTCAAGGTGATGTCGAGCAGCCGCGCGGCCTTGCGCGCGTCGTCGTAGAACAGCTCGTAGAAATCGCCCATCCGGAAGAACAGCAGCAGGTCGGGATAGTCGACCTTGGCTGCGAAGAACTGCTTCATCAGCGGGGTGTGTTCGGGCGTTTTCTCGGACATGGAACCTGCAGAGACGGGCTGCCGGCACGCGCCGGATCAACCCGGGATTGTAGTGGATGCATGGTTCGCCAGCCCGAGGCACGTAACTCGCGGCCCGCGGCCCGCTGGCGAGGGCCGGCGGCGCTCAACCCTGGCGGGGTGCGTGTTCCAGGCTGGGCAACGGCGGAAACGCCCGTTGCAGGCAATCGGTACGTTCGCAGGTCAGGCAGCCCGGGCCGATCGGCACGGCGCTGCCGGCCTGCAGATCCCAGCCACGCGAATAGATCAGCCGCTCGGCGTGGCGCAGGTCGCAGCCCAGGGTGACGGCGAAGGTCTTGCGGGGCTGCCCATAACCGGGCGGGCCGCTGCTGACTTGCCGCGCGATCCAGAAATACTGGCGACCGTCGGGCATGCGCGCGACCTGGGTGAGGATGCGGCCGGGTTGGTTGAAGGCCTCGTAGACAATCCACAGCGGACAGGCGCCACCGAGCTGGGAGAAGTGGAAGTCGGTGGAAGAGTGTCTTTTGGAGACATTGCCCGCGCGGTCCACGCGCATGAAAAAAAACGGCAGCCCGGGCGCCTGGCGTCGTTGCAGCGTGCTCAGCCGGTGGCAAACCGCTTCGAATCCCACGCCGAATCGCTGTGCCAGCCATTCCACGTCGTAGCGGCTGTCCTCGGCGCTGCGCAGGAAGGCGCCGTAGGGCATGACCAGGGCGCCTGCGTAGTAGTTGGAAAAGGCGATACGGGCCAGGGCATGGCGCTCGGCATCGCCAAAGCCCGCGCCAGCGGTCATGGCATCGATCAACGCGCCGTGTTCGAGCAGTGCCAGTTGCGCGGCCATCTGGAACGATTGCTGGCCCGGCTTGAGATGCGGCGGCAGCCATAGCGTCTGCGTGTCGGCATCAAGCAGCCGCTTGTCGCTGCGCAACTGCGCGTCTTGCCGCACCCGCAAGCCGTGATGTTCGGCCAGCCGCTGGCGCAGGCGCGTGGCGAGCGTCTCGGGCGACAACTCCAGTTCGGTGTAGAGGGCTTCGGCACGATCGTCGAGCTCGGGAACGTGGTTGCGCGTGCGGTTGAAGTAATCGCGCACCTGGTCGCCGGGGGAGAGCAGGGGGGCGCCGGCGCGTTCGTGGCCGATGCGCAGCTCCAAGGCGGCCGCGCGCGCCTGCAGGTGGCGATGTTGCTGGTGCAGTGCCAGCAAAGCATTGGCTACCTGCGGCAGGTTCCCCGCCAGCATGCGCAGTTCGGCCGGGGTGACGCCGGTATGCCCGAGCGCGCGCAACGACTCTTCCAGCGGTTCGACCAGGGCGGCCGGGTCGTCGGCGTCGAGCAGGCCCTCCAGGTTGCCCAGCACCTGCTTGAGTCGTTGCTGCACCAGCAGGGTCAGCGGCCGCTGATTGCGCTCGATCTGGTTCAGGTAGCTGGGCGAGAGCTCGAGCTGCCGGGCCAATTCGGCCTGGGTCAGGCCCTGGCGCTGTCGCAAACGCTGCAGGCGCAGGCCAAGCTGGCGATGGGGGGTGGGCATGGCGGAGGGAGTGTTCGCAGAATTCGCAAAATTGTAGGTCGAGCTTAGCTCGATTGGCTAGGTCGAGGCGTGAATTTGTCCTCTTGGATGCGAACAATGCGAATACCTGTCCTCCTGTCGGTATTTGTCCCATGAGCGATTCCGTTTCCCGCGTCTCCCTTCTGATCGATGGCGCCTTTGTCGAGTCGGCGACCACCGAATGGAAGGACGAGGTCAACCCGGCCACCCAGGCGGTGCTCGCCCAGGTGCCATTCGCGACCACCGGTGAGGTCGATGCGGCGGTGGCCGCTGCCAAGGAAGCGTTCAAGACCTGGCGCAAGACGCCGATCGGTGTGCGCGCGCGCATCTTCCTGAAGTACCAGCAGCTGATCCGCGAGCACATGGGCGAGCTGGCGGCGCTGCTGACCGCCGAGCAGGGCAAGACCCTGCCCGATGCCGAGGGCGACGTGTTCCGCGGCCTGGAGGTGGTCGAGCACGCCGCGGCGATCGGCAACCTGCAGTTGGGCGAGCTGGCCAACAACGTGGCCACCGGCGTGGACACTTATTCGTTGCTGCAGCCGCTGGGCGTGTGCGCGGGCATTACCCCGTTCAACTTTCCGGCGATGATCCCGCTGTGGATGTTCCCGATGGCCATCGCCACCGGCAACACGTTCGTCCTCAAGCCTTCCGAACAGGACCCGATGGTCACCATGCGCCTGGTCGAACTGGCATTGAAGGCCGGCATCCCCAAGGGCGTGCTCAATGTCGTGCACGGCGGCGCCGAGGTGGTCAACGCGATCTGCGACCACCCGGACATCAAGGCGGTGTCGTTCGTCGGTTCGACCAAGGTCGGCACCCACGTGTACAACCGTGCCTCGCTGGCCGGCAAGCGCGTGCAATGCATGATGGGCGCGAAAAACCACGCCATCGTGTTGCCCGACGCCAACAAGGAGCAGACCCTCAATGCGATGGCCGGTGCAGCCTTTGGCGCTGCGGGCCAGCGCTGCATGGCGGCCTCGACGCTGGTCATGGTCGGTGAGGCGCGCCAGTGGATCCCGGACCTCGTATCCAAGGCCCGGACACTCAAGATCAACGGCGGCACGGAATCCGGCACCGACGTGGGGCCGCTGATTTCCTGCGCGGCGCGCGAGCGGGTGGAGAGCCTGATCGCCGCTGGCGTGGAGCAGGGCGCCAAGCTCGAGCTCGACGGGCGCAGCCCGCAGGTCAAGGGCTACGAGCAGGGCAATTTCGTCGGTCCGACCATCTTTTCCGGCGTCAAGCCGGGCATGCGCATCTACGACGAAGAGATCTTCGGACCGGTACTGGTGATCCTGGAGGCGGCCACGCTTGATGAGGCGATCGCCTTGGTCAACGCCAATCCGAACGGCAATGGCACCGCCCTGTTCACCCAGTCCGGCGCAGCGGCGCGCAAGTTCCAGGAGGACATCGACGTAGGGCAGGTCGGCATCAACGTGCCGATCCCGGTGCCGGTGCCGATGTTCTCCTTCACCGGATCGCGTGCGTCCAAGCTCGGCGACCTGGGGCCGTACGGCAAGCAGGTCGTGATGTTCTACACGCAGACCAAGACGGTGACCGCGCGCTGGTTCGACGACAGCACGCTGGGACACGGCGTCAACACCACCATCAACCTGAAGTGACCGGCATGAACGCAGCCATGAACCTGCCGTACGACGCGACCGAGCTCAACGAAGAACAACAGGCTTTCCGTGAAGCCGCGCGCGATTTCGCCGCCAAGGAACTGGCGCCGCACGCGGCGCGCTGGGACGAGGACGGCGAGTTTCCCCGCGAGGCGCTGCGCAAGGGCGGCGAGTTGGGCTTTTGCGGCTTGTATACCGACGAAGCCTATGGCGGCATGGGCATGAAGCGCCTGGATTCGGCGGTGGTGTTTGAAGAAATGGCCACGGTCGATCCGTCGACCTCCGCGTTCTTCAGCATCCACAACATGGCCACGTGGTTGGTGGCCAGCTTCGGGCAGGAGCCGGTTCGCCAGTTGTGGGGGCCGTGGCTGGCCAGCGGTGAAAAGCTGGCGTCGTACTGCCTGACCGAGCCGGGTGCCGGCTCCGACGCGGCATCGCTGAAGACCCGTGCCGTGCTCGACGGTGACCACTACGTCATCGATGGCAGCAAGGCCTTCATCTCCGGCGCCGGCTCGACCGAGGCATTGGTGGTGATGGCGCGCACCGGCGGCGAGGGTGCGCGCGGTATCAGCGCCTTCCTGGTGCCGGCCGACACGCAAGGCATCAGCTACGGCCGCAAGGAAGAAAAACTGGGATGGAACAGCCAGCCCACGCGCGGCATCACCTTCGAAGGCGTGCGCGTGCCGGCACAGAACCTGTTGGGCAAGGAGGGCGAAGGTTTCAAGCTGGCGATGAAGGCCCTCGATGGCGGGCGCATCAACATCGCCGCCTGCTCGCTGGGCGCTGCGCAAGGCGCGCTGGATGCCGCACGCCGCTACATGGGCGAGCGACGCCAGTTTGGCAAGAAGCTGGCTGATTTCCAGGCATTGCAGTTCCGCCTGGCCGACATGGCGACCCAATTGGTGGCGGCGCGGCAAATGGTGCATACCGCCGCACGCAAGCTCGATGCCGGTGCGCGCGATGCGACGGTGTGGTGCGCGATGGCCAAGCGGTTTGCCACCGATGCAGGCTTCACGATCTGCGACGAGGCACTGCAGATCCACGGGGGTTACGGCTATATCCGCGAATACCCGGTGGAGCGCTTGCTGCGCGACAGCCGCGTGCACCGCATCCTGGAGGGCACCAACGAGGTCATGCGGATGATCATCGCCCGCCACCTGTTGACCACTGACGAGGAGCTGCGATGAGCGATTGGCTGCAGCGTGAGTTCACTGGATTGAAGTTGGATCTCGACGGCCACACCGCCGTCGTCACCTTGAGCAACCCGTCGGCCAATACCTGGACGGTGCACAGCCTGGCCGCGCTGCGGGACCTGGTGCGCGCGCTCGATGCCGATCGCAGTGTGTACGCGCTCGTGATCACCGGCGAAGGCGAGAAATTCTTTTCCGCCGGCGCGGACCTCAAGCAATTCGCCGACGGTGACAAGGCCGGCGCGCGCGAGGCCGCGCGTCGGTTCGGCGAAGCGTTCGAAGCCTTGAGCGCATTCCGCGGCGTGTCGATCGCCGCGATCAACGGCTATGCCATGGGCGGTGGACTGGAATGCGCGCTGGCCTGCGACTTGCGCATCGCCGAAGCGCACTCACAGATGGCGTTGCCCGAGGCCACCGTGGGCCTGTTGCCATGCGCCGGCGGCACGCAAAACCTGCCGCGCCTGGTCGGCGAGGGGTGGGCCAAGCGGATGATCCTGTTGGGCGAGCGCGTCGATGCAGCGACCGCACTGCGCATTGGCCTGGTCGAGGAAGTGGTCGGCAAAGGCGAAGGCCGCGCGCGCGCCATCGAGTGGGCGCACCAGGCCGGCAAGCAGAGCCCGACCAGCGTGGCGGCCTGCAAGGCGTTGGTGCAGGCCACGCGCCAGGGCAGCCACGCGGCGGCGCTGGTGGCCGAGCGTGAGGCGTTCGTGGATCTGTTCGACAGCGCAGACCAGGCCGAAGGCGTTGGCGCCTTCCTGGAAAAGCGCAGCCCGCAATGGAAGAACGCATGAACCTGGCCGAGTCCGTGGAAGCACCGGTGCTGTTCGAAGAGCGAGTGGGCGGCGACGGTCGGCGCATCGGCATCGCCACCTTGAATTCGCCCAAGACGCTCAACGGGCTGTCGCTGGACATGGCGCGCCTGCTCGCTGCGCGACTGCACCAGTGGGCCGACGACGCGTCGATTGCCTGCGTGGTGATGCGCGGCGCAGGCGAGAAGGCATTCTGTGCCGGCGGCGACCTGCACGGCCTGTATCGCAGCATGGTGGAATACCGCGAAAGCGGTTCGGGCGACATCACCACCAATCGCTACGCTGCGCAGTTCTTCGAGGCGGAATACCGCCTCGATCATTTCATACACACCTATCCCAAGCCGATCCTGTGCTGGGGCCATGGCATCGTGATGGGGGGCGGCATCGGCCTGATGTCCGGCGCCAGCCATCGCGTGGTCACCGAGCGGTCGCGCCTGGCGATGCCGGAAATTACGGTCGGCCTGTTCCCCGACGTGGGCGGCAGCTGGCTGATGCGGCGGGTACCGCGTGGCGCGGGGTTGTTCCTGGCCCTGACCGGTGCGCCGCTGGATGCCAGCGACGCGATTCATGCGGGGCTCGCCGACGTGAAGCTGGAGCACTCGCAATACGACGCCGTCATCGATGCGCTGCTTGCACATCACTGGCAGGGCGAAGCAGCGCTGGATCGTATGCGGCTCAGCCAGTTCCTGCAGGGGTTGTCCCAGCCACTGCAGCCGGGTCCGTTGCAGATCCATGCCGAGTTGATCGAGCACATGGTCTCGGCCGGTTCGCTGGACAAGGTGGTCGAGGCCATCCAGGCCTTGGGCACCGAGGACGCCTGGTTGCAGAACGCCAAGGCCACCTTGGCGGCCGGGGCACCGGGCTCGGCGCGACTGGCGTGGGCACTGCAGCGACACGACGGCACGCGCACGCTGGCCGACACCTTTCGTACCGAGTACCTGGTTGCGTTGCACGCGGCTGCGCACGGCGACTTCGCCGAGGGCATTCGCGCGCTGCTCATCGACAAGGATCGGCAGCCGCGTTGGCAGCCGGCCTCGCTGGCGCAGGCAGACGCTGCCTGGGCTGCGCGCTTCTTTCAATCGCCCTGGACGCCGGACCAGCATCCGCTGGCCGATCTGGGCAAGTCCGACGGAGAAATTCAATGAGCCAGATCGCTTTCATCGGACTGGGCAACATGGGTGGCCCGATGGCCGCCAATCTGACCAAGGCCGGTCACGCGTTGCGGGTGTTCGACCTGGTGCCCGCCGCGCTGCAGGCCGCCGAGGCCGCCGGTGCGACCGCCTGCCCATCGGCGGTCGATACGCTGGCCGGTGCCGAAGTGGTGATTTCGATGTTGCCGGCCAGCCGCCACGTCGAGGGGTTGTACCTGGGTGATGACGGCATCCTGGCAAAGATTCTTGCTGGCGCGCTGGTGATCGACTGCAGCACGATCGCACCGGCCAGCGCCCGCAAGGTGGCCGACGCCGCTGCCGCGCGCGGTTTGCAGATGCTCGATGCGCCGGTTTCCGGCGGCACTGCCGGTGCTGCCGCCGGCACCCTGACCTTCATTGTCGGTGGCGGCGCGCAGGCGCTTGAGCGCGCTCGGCCGGTGCTGCAGGGCATGGGCAAGAATATTTTCCATGTGGGCGAGCACGGCGCCGGCCAGGTCGCCAAGCTGTGCAACAACATGGCGCTGGGCGTGATCATGGCCGTCACCGGCGAGGCGATCGCCCTCGGCGTATCGCACGGACTGGATCCCAAGGTGCTGTCGCAGATGATGTCTGTCAGTACCGGTCGCAGCTGGGCCACCGAGATCTGCAATCCCTGGCCCGGCGTGCTGGAAAACGCGCCCGCTTCGCGCGGCTACACCGGCGGCTTTGGCAACGATTTGATGCTGAAGGACCTGGGGCTGGCGGTGGAAGCGGCGATGGGCACCGGCGCTTCGATCCCGTTGGGCGAACTGGCGCGCAACCTCTATGCGATGAACAGTCGTGCGGGACACGGCCAGCTCGATTTCTCCAGCGTGGTGAAGCTGGTGTCCGACAACTGACGACGCTCCACTGCCGCAGTGGGGCCAGGCGTTGGGCGTGGACGCGCGGTCAACCCGGTTGTCGGCGCGCCCTGTAATAGTCTCCGCCTGCCTGGCCGCCTTATCGTGGTCGCCCTGACCGGAGGCCACGATGGGACACGACCACAGCCACGCTCCCACCGAGATACGCCACGAAAAGCCCCTGTGGTGGGCGCTGGGCCTGACCGGCGCGTTCCTGGTGGTGGAGATTGTCGGCGCCTTCGTGACCGGCAGCCTGGCGCTGTTGTCCGATGCGGCGCACATGGCCACCGACACGCTGGGGTTGATGATCGCCCTGGTCGCGGTGCGGTTGAGCCGACGACCCGCCGACGCGCGCCGTACCTATGGCTACGTGCGCCTGGAGGCGCTGGGCGCGCTGGCCAATGGCGTGCTGTTGTTCGCCGTGGGCGCCTACATCCTGTGGGAAGCGGTGCAGCGCTTCCGCGCACCCGAGGCGGTGGGCGAGGTGGGCATGATCGTGATCGCCAGTATCGGTCTTGCGGTCAATCTGCTGTCGATGCGACTGCTCAAGGCCGGCGCCGGCGAGAGCCTCAATGTCAAAGGGGCCTACCTGGAAGTGTGGAGCGACATGCTGGGCTCGGTGGCGGTGATTGTCGGCGCTCTGGCGATTGCATGGACCGGCTGGCAATGGATCGATCCGGTGCTGGCGGTGCTGATTGGACTGTGGGTGCTGCCGCGGACCTGGCTGCTGTTGCGCGAAGCCTTCAACGTATTGCTGGAAGGCGTGCCCAAGGGCATGGACCTGGCGGCGGTACGCGCTGCGCTGTGCACCGAGCCCGGGGTGGTGGATGTCCATGACCTGCACGTGTGGGCGCTGGCCTCCACCACGCCGGCATTGACGGCCCACGTGGTGGCCGGCGACACGATCGATGCCGATGTCCTGCGTCGGCGTATTGCCACGGTGTTGCACGAGCGCTTCGGCATCGACCACGTCACCCTGCAGATCGAAGCCGACCACTGCGGCGATCCCTGCGCCATGCAGCAAGGGGCCGCGGGTCGTGCGCAGGCGCAGTCGCACGATCACGCCGAGCAGCACGAGCACCACGACCACGACCCTGCGCGTGCCGATGCGCAAGGGCACCACGGGCATCCGCATGCTTGACGGCGTCGGTCGCGACCGGGCGTGAAGTCGCTCGAAGCGCCCAACGGAAAACGCCGCCCCAAGGGCGGCGTTTTCATGGGCACTGTTGCCCTGCTCAGGCCACCGGTGCACGCAGGGTGGGTAGATCCCAGCCCGGTCGCGGCGCGAACCGGTCGCCATGGCGCGCTTGCAGGGTCTTCAACCGCGCGACCAGCGAATCGGCACCGACCGCCCGGATGTGCTGGATCGGTCCACCGCGGAACGGGGCGAAGCCCGTGCCGAAGATCACGCCGGCATCCAGCAGGTCCGAATCGGACACCACCCCGTCGTGCAGGCACGCCACCGCCTCGTTGAGCAATGGCAGGATCAAGCGGTCTTCAAGGTCTTCCGGCGCGGCATGATCCTTGGGCACTTCCGGTTTGACCGCCCGGCCGTTCTCCCACTTGTACAGGCCTTGGCCGTCCTTCTTGCCGCGCTTGCCCGGCTCGACGGTCTTGAGCGCCTCGGGGATGGGCAGGCCGAGAAACGGGGCCAGCTCTTCGCCCACGCCCGCGGCCACGTCCAGGCCCACGGTGTCGATCAATTCGATCGGGCCCATCGGCATGCCGAACTTCACCGCGGCCTTGTCGATCACCGGGCCGGGAATGCCTTCGGCATACGCGGTGGCCGCTTCCAACAGGTAAGGGAACAGCACGCGGTTGACCAAAAAGCCCGGCGTGCCGGCGACGGGGACGGGTAGCTTGTCCAGCGCCTTGCAGAACGCGGCCAGTCGGTTGCGCGTCTGTTCGGCCATCGCGTCGTGCTGGACGATTTCCACCAGCGGCATCATCGCCACCGGATTGAAATAATGCAGGCCGGCGAACTGGGCCGGGCGCTGGATGTGTTCGCGCAGTTCGATCAGCGGGATGGAAGACGTGTTGCTGGTCAGCAGCGCGCCGGCCTTCATTTTAGGTTCGACCTGTTCGTAGAGCTCGCGCTTGGCCTCGGGTTTTTCGATGATCGCCTCGATCACCAGGTCGGCTTGCGCCACGCCGTTGCCGATCAGGTCGCTCTGCAGGCGCGCGGTCACCGCCGGACGCTTGGCGGGATCCTTGACGCGCTTGGAAAACAATTCGTTGGCACGGCCGAGCGCCGCATCGATGAAGCGCTGCTCGCGATCCTGCAGGGTGACGTTGAAGCCCTTGTAGGCCGACCAGGCCGCGATGTCGCCGCCCATCACACCGGCGCCGACCACGTGTACGTGCGAGATGTCGTGGGTCTTGCCGCCCAGCGCCTTGAGCCGCTCGGTCAGGAAGAAGATCCGGATCAGGTTGCGCGCGGTCGGTGTGCCCGCCAGCTTGACCACGGCCTTGCGCTCGGCGTCCAGGCGACCCTGGATGCCGGCCCCGCCGCTGCGTTCCCACACCCCGATCAACGCGTACGGTGCCGGGTAGTGTTCCTTGCGCGCCTTGCGGGCGACCTGCTTGGTCATCTGCGGGGCCAGGATCTTGCGCGCGATCCAGGTGTTGGTGGCCCAGCCCAGGAAGCGCTGCTTGAACGGGCGGACCGTGCCGCCCAGCACCAGTGCGATGGCCGCATCGACCAGCACCGCCGGTGCAGCGACCTTGTCGACCAGGCCCATCGCGCGTGCCGCGCTGGCCGAGACCGTGCGGCCAGTCAGCATGAGGTCCATCGCCGCCGGCGCGCCGATCAGGCGCGGCAAACGCGAGCTGCCGCCCCAGCCCGGGAAGATGCCGAGCTTGGTTTCGGGCAGGCCGATGCGGGTCGATGGGTCATCGGAGGCCACGCGATACCGGCAGGCCAGCGCAATCTCGGTACCGCCGCCCATGCAAAAGCCGTGGATCGCCGCGACCGTGGGGCAGGGCAGTTCGGCCAGCTTCTGGAAGGTGGCCTGGCCCCGGCGGATCGCGTCGTTGACGGTGCCGCGGCGGTCGTACTCCTGGAATTCCTTCAGGTCGGCACCGGCGATGAAGCCCTTGGCCTTGCCCGACCGGATCACCACGCCCCTGGGTGGATCGATCGCGATGCGTTCGATCAGGTCGCCCAGCTCGACCAGCACATCCTGGGAAAAGGCATTGACCGGAGCGTCCTGGCGGTCGAGGCTGAGCACCACCACGCCGTCCTCGCGGATCTCGGTCTGCCAGTGACTGAATCGGAGCCCATCGAAGCCTGAGAGCATGGGTTGGACCATCCGCTTGTGTATGGAGGGGGCCGTTATCATCCAGAGGTTGTTTCCTTCACGTCAAATCCCCAAGCAGACGGTAAGGAATACGCCAGCTCCGGCTGCCGGTGTTCGCCAGCGTAGTGGAATGCCCGTTAACCTTGTGGTGCGGGGCCCGACGGGGCCGCGAACTTATCCGATCATCGGTGGTCACAGAGCCCGGACGTGGCGGGCGACAGGGAGTGCGGCCCCACATGGCCGAAATTGAAACAACCCAGGACCTGGACCTGGAGCTGGTCCGGCGCGTGCAGCGCGGCGAGAGTGCGGCCTTCGATCTGCTGGTGCGCAAGTACCAGCACCGGATCATTGCGCTCATCGGGCGCTACATCAACGACTGGAGCGAATGCCAGGACGTGGCGCAGGAAACTTTCCTGCGCGCTTATCGCGCCTTGGGGAACTTCCGGGGCGACGCGCAGTTCTATACGTGGCTGCACCGGATTGCCGTCAATACCGCCAAGAACCATCTGGTCGCCCACAACCGGCGCCCGCCCACCGACGATATCGACGTTGCCGACGCCGAACAGTTCGATGGTGCGACCCGTTTGCGAGACACCGATACCCCGGAGCGTGAACTGATGCGCCAGGAGCTGGAACAAACGGTGATGAAGGCGGTCCAAGCATTGCCGGAAGAACTCCGGACGGCCATCACCTTGCGCGAGGTTGAGGGCTTGAGCTACGAAGAGATCGCGCAGCAGATGGATTGCCCGATCGGAACGGTGCGCTCGCGCATCTTCCGGGCGCGCGAGGCCATCGACGCCGAGCTGCGGCCTCTGTTGGAGACCGATAGCGCCACCCGTGATCGTCAGCGTGACCGTGTATGAGCCATAACCCTTCCCAGAACGACGACAAGATCGAACGCCACTATCGCCAGCAGCTGTCGGCCCTGGTCGACGGGCAATTGCCTGCCGACGAGGCCCGGTTCCTGCTGCGACGCCTGCAGCATGACGACGAACTGGCCGGCTGCCAGGAGCGTTGGCAGCTGTGCGGTGACGTGCTGCGTGGCATGGCAGCCGCCCCTGCACCGCTGGATTTCGTTGCCCGCGTGCAGCGCGCCGTGGCAAGCGAGGCGCAGGCCCCTGCGGTGCCGGTGCCCGCCCGCCACGGCTGGCGCTGGGGTAGTGGCGCGATCGCCGCCTCGGTGGC
>DASWQJ010000036.1:0-23003 GCA_036403795.1 Stenotrophomonas sp. | reverse complement strand
CCATGATCAGCGTCTGCGCCGGCGTGTACCAGCGCGTGAGGCTGGCCAGGATGGCGCCCTGCCGAGTGGCCAACGCGCTGGAGAACAGCACATCGGTGCCGAAGGCCGTCTTGAGCTTGTATTTGATCGCCAGCTTGTAGGTGTTGTCGGTGCCGGCGAACACTTCCTGCGCCTTGTTCCACTGTTCCGAACCCTTGGGAAACGCGTCGGCCAGTTCCGGCGGGAACGGCTGCGTGCTCAGCCACGTGCCGGTGCGTGCGATCTCCTGCGCCGATGCGTCGTCCATCAGGCTGCCGTGCTCGATGCATTGCACGCCGGCGCGGATCGAACGCTGGATCGCCTCCGGCGTATAGGCATGCACCGCGACATACGTGCCCCAGTCGTTGGCGGCCCGAACCGCCGCGCGCAGCTCTTCCTCGGTAAAGGTGACCACATCCAGCGGGCTGTGCGGCGAGGACACGCCGCCACCGCCGGTCAGCTTGATCTGGCTGGCGCCCTGCATCAGCTGCTCGCGCACGCGCAGCCGCGTTTCATCGGGGGTATCGGCGATGGCGCTGTTGCCGGTCAGGTCATGGCGTGAACCCGGGGCACCCAGGTTGCGCGGCAACTCCCAGGCCTCGCGAAAATCGCCATGCCCGCTGGTGACGGTGATCATCGCGCCAGAGGGATAGATCCGCGGGCCCGGGATATCCCCGCGATCGATGGCGATCTTCAGCCCGAACGCAGAACCGCCTACGTCGCGCACGGTAGTGAAGCCGCGCATCAGCGTGCGCCCCGACTCCACGCCGGCCACGATATTGAGGCGACCCACGTCCGCGCTCATCGTCGCTTGCACCGGCATGCCCACCAGCATGCTGTGCCAGTGCGCGTCGATCAGTCCCGGCATCAGCGTACGACCGCCGCCCTGCACCACTTTGGCACCGGCCGCGTCGATGGCACCGGTGCTGATCTGCTGGATCTTGTTGCCCTGCACCAGCACGTTGCTGGGACCGGACAATTGCGGGTGCGTCCCGTCGAAGATGCGCACGTTCTCGAACAGGACGCGCGAGCTCGCCGGTGGCGACTTGACCACGCTGGACGGCGGAGACGACGGACTTTCCGTGGCTTCCGGGCTCGCTGCAGGCACGGTTTGCGCCGCCACGCCAAACGCCGCCGTCAGGCACGAAACCGTCACCCAGGTTCGAATCCCCATGCGCGTCGCCCCTAGCTTGAATGGGCGGTGTATAGATCGGCCGGGGTGAGCACCGCGTGAGTTCCGCACCCACGCCACCTTCACCATCGCATCACGCTGGCGGGCCGCTAATCGCGTGAACCCGCTAGTGCGCGAGGCTCCATGACCATCCTGGCCCGGCTCGGCAATCACCCACGTTCCCTCGCCTCCGACATGCAATCGCGTTGGCGCACCCTGTTATTCGTCGGCATCGTGCTGCTCGCCTTTGGCGCCTTCGGCCTGTATGCCTCCACCCTGCTGGCCAAGACCATGACCATTGCGATCGCCGGCCTGTTGGTATTGGCCGGCGTGCTGCAACTGAGCCAGTCGCTGCTGCTGCACGGCATGCCCAGTTTCGCGATGACCGTGGCCTTGGGCGCCGCACAGATCGCCGGGGGCATCGCCATCTGGACACATCCGGAATGGGCCGCCCTGGCCATCGCCGTCACCGTCACCGGGGTGTTGCTGGTGCAAGCGATCGCGCAGTTCATGCTGGCCTTCCGCCTGGACAACCGCGGCGGACGTTGGGTATCGATCCTGGCCGGCCTGGTGGCCTTGCTGGCGGCCGCCGCCTCCCTGGCCGGTGTGCGCTGGGGCGACCGCACCGCGCCGTCCTGGAGCATGAGCGTGGCCCTGCTGGCGATGGGGGTGGCCTATGTGGCCATCGCCCTGATCCACCGCCGCCGCCACACCGTCGGCGTGGTCCCGGCCGGCAGGTAGTTCGCACCGCCCAGACCGTCGGGTTTGCCGACCGCAGCGGTTGCTACGCCACCTCCGTCAGCCGACGGCAGTTGCACCGGCTACAACGCCAGCGCCAGGTTGCGCGCTTGCACGTGGCTACAACGCCCGCTTCAGGCCGCGCACCTGCGCGCGACTACAACGCCCGCTTCAGCTGCGCGCTTGCACCGGCCACAGCGCGCGCCTTCAGGCAGACACGCCCGCCTCGCTTACAGCGCCGCTTCCAGGTAGGCGTAGATGTAGTTCGAACCGCCATCCACCGTGCCCAGCATCTGCGCGTTGCCAAAGATGCCCGAGCGATGGGACACGCCAAAGCCGAAGTACAGGTCGTGCCAGCGCCGGCTGCCAAAGATGTCGCCCAGGCTGACGTCGATGGTGGGGTCCAGGTAGTTCAGCAGCTTGGAGGTGTTGCGCTCGCGCCGCGCCTGCGATTGCACTTCCGCATACGGCACGCGCTCGGCATAGGACAGGCCAAACCCCAGCCCCACCCGCGTCGTCACCCGATGCGACCACGGAAAGCCGTAATAAAAGGCCTTCATGTACGCATCGATCTGCCAGCCATCGGGCTGGTGCCCACGCTCGTTGTGCCGGGTCAGGCCCACGTAGCCCACCATGTCCAGCGGCCAGTCGTTGAGGCGCGACACGAACGGGCGCCCCACGTGCACGCCCCACACATCGGTCGGATCGTCATCGTTCAAGCTGGCGCACTGGAACGTCATGATCCGCGACAGGTGGCAGCCGTCGGCGGAATCGCGGCCGTAGAACACCTTCACGTAGGTCGGCACGTGTTCGTCGTCCCAGCGCACCTGGCCGTTGCCGAAGTCGTAGGCCGCCCCGATCATGCCGCCCCATTGCACGTCTTCATCGACGATGGTGCTGTCGCCGATTTCGTCCGACAACGCGGTCACGAACACGCCGCCGAGCAGGCTCCAGTGCTCCAGGATGCGATAGCGCGCATACAGGCCGGCGCGCAGGTCCAGCCCCGAGCCGGCGCTGTAGGCCAACCGATCCGGCCGCTGTTCCCAATCGGCCACGCCAAAGTAATAGTCGTTGAGCTTGGCGCTGCGCCAGTTGGCCGACACCACCGGTTGCAGCGTCCAGCGATCGTTCTTCCACAGATAGCCGTACGAGGCGCGCAGCTCGGTACCGTGCGAGGTGCTGGAGATGTCCTGGCGCAAGCTCACGTCCCACTCGTGCGGGCCGCGTTTCCAGAAGTAGCGTGCCCCTGCATCGGCCTCGCTGTTGCGCGTTTTCATGCCTTCCAGTTCTTCGGGGATCTCGTCTTGCGGAAAGCCTTCCAGGCGGCGTTCCACGAACAGCTCGAGCCCCTGCCCCACGTTGCCGTCGCTGTCGCCGATCACGCGTACGCCAACCATGTTCGAACGCAGGAAGAAGCGCTCGCCTTCGTACAGGTACAACGGCAGCAGATCGACCCGCGCATCGGCGCCCCGATAAGGCGAGGTCTCGACCCGGCTCAGGAAGCCGAGCCCGGCGCTGCCCGGCTCGTCCAGTATGTTGCCCAGCAGCGCTTCCTGGGCCCAGGCGCACTGCGTGGCGAGCGCCAGCGCCAGGCCCACGGTGAGGGCCGCGGGCAGGATCGACATCGGCGAGACAGGAGTGCGTGTGCGCATGTGCCTACTCATGGTGAAGTCGGCGCGGGAAGGCCGCGCGATGGCCGTTGCCGGATCTTCGACGCCGGCCGCCGCGTGCGCGCGGCGCGCCAATGCATCGCGGTGATCCGGAAGCAATGAACAGCCAATTAATGCAGGCCGTGTCGCCGAGACGTGAAAGCGGCGTGGTGGCGAGTCGGCCGCGAGCGCCGCCTGTTCATCGGCCCCAGTATTCACCTGCCCTTGACGCTGGGAGGTGTTTATCCCTGCTTCAGACGCACGGCACGTTCTGTTCGTCCGGCACGTGGCCTGGCCACGTCGATTCTCTTCCGGAGATTCCCAATGAAGGCGAAGATCTCAGTTGGCATGGCGGGCCTGGTGCTCGTCGCCTTGGCAGCCGGTGGCTGCGCAACCCATACCACCCCCAGTACGTTCAACCGCTCCGAAGTGGGCCGCGCGCAAAGCGTGGAATGGGGCACGGTCGAGAACATCCGCGCGGTACAGATCCAGAACGACTCGCGCGGCGTGGCCACCGTGACCGGTGCGGCGCTCGGCGGCATCGCCGGCAGCACGCTGGGCGGCGGCTCGCGCGCCAATGCAGCCGGTGCCATCGCCGGTGCGGTCGCCGGCGGCGCGGCCGGCAATGCCCTGTCGCGCTCGGCGCGCAACGGCGTGGAAATCACCGTGCGCCTGGAGTCGGGTCGCTCGATTGCCGTGGCCCAAGACGGCAACCCGACCGATTATCGCGTCGGCGATCGCGTGCAAGTGGCCAGCGACGGCGTCACCACCCGTATCACCCGCTAACGTTCCACCGGCCGGCCCCGCGCGGACCTGGCGGTCCCGGGGCCGCCTTCCGCTTCCGGAGCAACCGTCATGCGCACGATGTCCTGCCTTGCGTTGGTTTCCCTCCTGCTCGCCGGCTGCGCCTCGACGCCGTCGATGACCTCCGAGCAGCGGCTCGACCTGTATCGCCGCCACGCCGGCGCCCCCATCGCGTCCTTCCAGCAGACACGCTTCGTGCGGCGCGCCGATTGGACGCCCCTGGACGACCAGACCCTGGCCGTGTGGACCAGCCCCAGCCGCGGCCACCTGCTGGAACTGCGCTCGCGTTGCGCCGGCCTGAACTTCGCCAGCAATATTTCGATCACCAATTCCTTTGGCACCGTGCGCGCCCGCTTTGACAGCGTGATTCCGCGGGCGGCCAGCAGTTCGCCGATGGGCACCTCGTGCCGCATCCTGCGGATCCGTCCGCTCGACGGACGCAGCCTGCGCGATGAAAAGCGCGAACTGCGCGAAGCCGAGTACATCGATCGCGCCAGCGACGTGCAGCCCGACCCGCCCGAAGCCACCACCGACACGCCTTGATCCTGGCCGGCGCAGGCCGGCCTTCCCCAGCCCTGGAGCTTCAGCAATGCGCGATCGCCGTCCCCTGACCCACCGCCGCCCCCGTGTTCTTGGCACCCTGATGATCGCCGTCGCGCTCGCCTTTGCCGGCGGTTGCGCCAGCAGCGGGGGCAGTGGCACCGGGGGCGAGGTGCAGGTCTCGGTCAACGCCGATCGCTTGCCCGGCACCCGCTACGCGTGGGTGCCATTGCCTAAGGAATACACCGAGCAGAACGATCCACGCGTGCTCGACCCGGCGTTCCGGCAGCGGTTGAGCGACGCCCTGGATCGCACGTTGTCGTCCAAGGGCTATCAACGCGTGGAAGATCCGGCCCAGGCCCAATGGCTGATCGCCTTCAGCGTGGGGGTGACCGACCGCGAGCGCCTGGCAGGCGACCCCTCCCCCCAGGCCGGCCCCACCCGGATGAACGCGATGCAGTGCACGCGCGACGGCTGCTCACAGCTGGTCGTGCACAGCAGCACCGGCAGCGCGCAGATGGATCCGCGACGGGTCAGCTACGTGGAAGGTGCGCTGCAGATCGAAGTGCTCGATCCCGCCAGCCTCGACGTGCTTTGGCGCGGCGTGAACCGCGGCACCGTGCGCCGTGGCGATGCCCGCCAGTCGCGCCTGGACGGCATCGCGGCGCGCACGCTGGCACCGTTCCCGCCCGCCCCCCGCTGACCCGCGGCGTCTCGCCGTTCTCAACCGCCACCGGTGGCATTGCGGCGCCGGGCGATCGCCTCGCGCCGTTTTGCATCCAGCTGCTGCTGCAGGTGTTGCAGTTCCGCCCCGCTCCAGTCGTCATCGCCCAACACCCCGCGCCATGCCGGCACGTAGTGCGATGGCGCAAACACGTGGCCATAGCCCATCGGCGCATCGTCGGCCAGCATCATGTCCAGCGCGAACTGGCTCATGCTCACCAGCGGATACCAGCGCAGCTGCGGCGACACGTCCGGACCGCGCGGCGCCTCCATCCAGTCCGGCGCGCGCCAGGCGTCGTGCGGGCTGAAGAAGGTGATCGCGTCGCTGGCGTATTGCAGATACACCACCCGCGCGCGGCCCCACGGCGCCTGCGGCGGCACCGGCCCGCCGTGCTGGTTCATGAAGCGCACGAAGCGACCATCGCGAAACGCGGGCAGCCATTCCGGTGAACCTGCATTGCGCGCCCGCGTGATCGCGCGCCAATGTCGACTGGCAAACGGCGGACCACTCCACAGCGCCCCATCGATGGGATCTTCGATCACATCGAACAAGTCCAGCGAACGCTCCGAGTTCATCGCGCCCAAGCTCAAACCGTGCAGGTACAGCCGTGGTCGGTGCGCCTTGGGCAGCGTGCGCCAATAACCGTAGACCTCGGCAAACAGCGCGCGCGCGCTTTCCTCGCCCAGCTCCGGCTCCACCAGCAGCGACAACGGGCTGGACAGATAGGAATACTGCGCCGCCACGCTGGCCACGTCACCCCGTTGCAGATACTCCAGGCTGTCGATGGCCGCCGGGTCGACCCAACCGGTGCCGGTGGGTGTGATCACCACCAGGATCGAACGATCGAACCCGCCCACGCGTTGCAGCTCGCGCAACGCCAGCCGTGCACGCGAACGCGCATCGGGACCAGCCGGCAGCCCGACGTAGACCCGGATAGGTGCCTGCGCCTGTCCGCCCGCCATCTGTGCGATGTCGGCCTGGCTGGGCCCATTGGTGATGAAGTCGCGGCCGGCCCGGCCCAGGTCTTCCCAGGCGATCAACGAGCCCGGGCCGCCGGTGACGCGGTCGGACACCGGCGCCTGCCCCTCGGGCGGCAACAAGGCGTCGGCCTGGCGAAAGGATGCATCGGCCACGTGCAACAGGCCCCGCAAAATCACCCCATTGGCCACGAAGAACACCAGCACGGCCACCACGGCCACTGCCAGCGCATTGGCCACGCGTACCGGCATCACCCGGCGCGCACGCCGCGCCGTTGCGCGCGCCAGCAGCACCAGGCCCCGGCCGATCAGCAACAGCACCGCGAACGTCGCGAATGCCACCAGCAACAAGCGCAGCGAATAGGGTCCATCGACCGGTGGCAAACCCATCACCTGGCGTACCGAATCCTGCCAGGGGCGCGCCAACCACACCGCCGATACCACCGCCACCAGACCCACCAACCCCAGCAGCGTCGGCAGGTGTTCCATGGCCCGCGGTCGCGGCAGCCGAGGCAGTTGCAGATAGCGCCACGCGCCACGCAGTCCAATGCCCAGCGCATAACCCAACCCCAGGCACACCCCCGACAACACGCCTTGTGCCGTGGCCCCACGCGGCACCATGCTCGGTGTGAGCGAGGCGACAAACAGCAACGTGGCGGCCACGATGCCGATCCCGGAGACGCGATGCAGGAAGTGTTGCCCCAACCAGGATCCGACACCGGACCAAGGCCCGCCTGATAGCGGGCTGGCCGGCGATCGCGAGGGCGGCAGCGAGTCGGCGGGACGGTCCCGGCCAGTCATGGCCACGGGACAAACTTCGGACGATTACAGCAGCTTCCCGCACGCGGGCAGGACAAACGCATTGCCGTCATGAGCCACGATCCCTGCGGTGCGTTGATTCAGCATGCGTGCGCGGAATGTCGATGCAGCGTGACGATTGCTTGCGGTCTTCCCCGCGCCGTCGAGCGGTCCTTCAAGCCGCCGCGGGCAAATCCTCCAGCACGATCCCCAGTTTGGCCTGATCCATCTGATCGTCTGGAACCGGGCCTTCGCGAGTGGGGTCGACCAGGGCCTGGTTGAGTTTTACGTAAGGGCGCATGCGCCGCTCATAACTGGCAAAAGCGCTCGCCACATCGGTCGAGGAGCGGGCCAGTTCCCGCGCCAGCACGAACCCGCCCACCAGCGCCAGGCTGGTGCCCTGTCCGGAGAACGGCGAGGTGCAATGGGCAGCATCCCCTACCAGCACCACCCGCCCGGCCGACCACGCCGGCAGATGCACCTGGGCCAGATCGCCGCAATAGAAACGCGGGCTGTCGGTCACCGCTGTCACCAGACTGCCCAGCTCACCCCCCAGGTGCGCGCAGTGTTCCAGCACCAACGCCTTCTGCGCGGCGGCATCGTCTCGCCGCGCGCGATCCGGCGTGGCGGAAAAACCGATCCCCACGCGCAGTTCGGCATCATCCGGCGTCGGGTAGGCCACCAGGCCAAGTTCTGCTTCGCGGTACATCCATTCCCACTGCTGCAGTCCGGGCAGGTTGGGCGTGGTGTAGAGCGCCATCGCCACGCCCAGCGGCTGCACGCAGCTGTCGAGCGGATCCAGGGTCAAACGCCGCACGTTCGAATACACGCCGTCGGCACCGACCAACAGGTCGTAGCGCTGCTGGGTGCCATCGGAAAAAGTAGCGGTCAGCCCAGCCGCGTCTTCTTCCAATGCGGTGATCTGCAGGGCCAGCCTCATGTCGACCCGGCCTTCCAGCGGTCGCGCCAGCAGCGTGCACAAGTCATCGCGAAACACCTCCAGGTCCCCGCTGTCGAGCCGCCCACCGCTATAGGTGCGGCTTTCATCGCGTTGCAGCTCGTGGCTGTCGCGATCGAGCACCGACATCCCGCGAAAGCGCGTGCGCCGGGCGCGCACCGCGTCGTGCAGACCCATCGAGCGCAACACGTCCAGCGCCACGCCCCGCACGTCCACCGCCTGGCCGCCACCGCGCAGCGCCGGTGCACGCTCCACCAGCGTTACCGAAAAACCGAAGCGCATCAGCCAATAGGCGGTGGCCAGCCCGGCCACGCCGGCGCCGGAAATCAGTACGGAATTCTTCATGAGCGATCACGCCTGCAGAAAGAGATGTGCGGCGCCGCGCGACATCAACGCGCGCGGCGACCTGGATGGGAGTCGGGCGCTTGCCCTTGGCTCGGCTGTCGGCTGACTCAACGGCAGGCCCGACGGTGCGCGGCCACGCAGTGCGGGATGTCCATTCGCAATGGTGTCCCACTCCGCCACACCGGGACGAGAACCGGTGAGGCGGAGGGTCCCGCGCGCCGACAGATCGGCGCGTGGGCGGGGCGAAAGGATTGTCCGAGCGATGGCCGCCAGGCACCTTGACGCAGGTCAAGCCTGTCGCAATCTGCGGCGCTCTACGGTGGGATCGAAGGTGGATCGCCGCCTACGGGCCGTCGCGAAGCGCCACCTCGAACAGGCCGCCGGACCCGGGATGGGCGGCCAACGCAGCCGGTGACAGCCGCGCACGCGCGGTGCACACATAGGCCTTGCCATCGGCCAGGCACAGGCTGCCCACGTGCGGTGCGGGCACGGGAACCGCCCGCAGGAAAGCGCCATCGCAGGCCAGCTGCACGAGGCAACCGCCGCCCCACATCGCGATCCAGAAAGTTCCATCGCGGGCCACCGCCAACCCATCCGGCTTGCCGGGCAGATCCAGGAAATCGCTGATGATCGCCGGCTGCCCCAGCGTGCCCTCATCGATATCGGCCGGATAGGCCAGCAGCGTGCGCGCCAGGGTATCAATGACGTACAGCGTGCGCTCGTCGGCGGAAAACGCCACGCCATTGCCCACGCCCAGGCCCGAGGCCACTCGCCGCGGCGCCGCCTGCCACGACGCTGCGTAGTACACCGCCCCCTGCCCGGCCAGCGCCCCGCGATGCATCGTGGTGGCCCACAGGCCGCCACGCGCATCGCAGGTCAGATCGTTGAAGCGCACCCCCGGTGGCAACGTCGCCGCCGGACCGGGAACCGTGACGCCGCTGTCGGCATCGAGCGCGCACAACGCCGCTTCGCCAGCCCCGCCAAGCAACCCGTCCGGCAGCAAAGCCAACGACCACAGCACGGCGTCGAGCTCCACGCTGCGCCAGTCACCGGTGGCCAGCGAGTAGCGCAGCAATCGGGGTGCGCCCGGGTCGACCCACACGATTTCCCCATCGCGCAGCACCGGCGACTCGCCGACCTTGGCCCCGGCCTGCGCCAGCAATCGCGCACCCGGTCGCTTCCAGCGCGACAGCGCCGCCATCCATTGCAATGCACGCTCGTGCACCGCCTGCGGCGAGGTACCGGGCCGATACAGGTCTGCCCCCAGGCCAAAGCCGAACGCGCCGGCACGCTGCAACGCCTCGCCGTTCTCGGGACTGACCCCACCCACTGCCAGCAAGTGCACGTGCTTGGGCAACACGGTGCGCAATGCGGCGATCGTGGCACCGGCCTGGCTGGCCGGGAACACCTTGAGCCATCGCGCACCGGCCTGCACCGCGGCAAAGGCTTCCGTAGCCGTCGCTACGCCCGGCATCGGCACCATCCCCGCGGCAAGGCTGGCGGCAATCACCCGCGCGTCCATGTTCGGCGCCACGCAGAACGCACAGTCGATGGCGGCCAATCGCGCCACCGCTTCGACATCGGTCACCGTGCCCGCGCCGATCGACATGCGCTCGCCAAAATGGCGCACCAGCCGCGCGATGGTGTCGAATGGCTCGGGTGAGTTCAGCGGCACTTCGGCCACGCGTACACCGGCCGACCACAGTGCCTCGACCACGTCGATGGCTTCTTCGCCACCGAGCCCACGCAGGATCGCGACCAGCGGGACGGCCTGCAGGTGGGTTTCCAGCCGTACGGCGTGCCCGCTCATGCGCCCACCGTGCCCGTATCTGCCTGCAGCGCCATCGCATGCAGGGCGGAAAAACCCAGCACGCTGGCCTCGCGCGCATCCACGCTGCGGCTGGCAATGCCCATGCCCGACAGCGCGGCGGCATACATCTCGCACACCGGCCCCGCGCCAACCAGCGTGATCTCACCGCCGGCCGCTTCGGGATACATCGCCAACGCATCGGCGATCTCGCTGCCGATCAACAAACCACGCAGATACGATGCCGCCTCGTCGCGCGCCAAATCGCCGCGAATCACCCGCGCGCGTGCGCCGAACAACAGGGTTCCCAGCCCTGGCCGTCCGCCAGCCCCCTGCGCCACGCCTTCGTCGAAGCGAACGCCCGGCTGGGCCGGCGCGCCCACGATCGAAGCCAGCAAACCGGCCGCCGTCAGTCGATCGAATATCTCGCCCGACATGGCGGTGATGAACTCGACCACCTTGCCCTCGCGCAGGCGCACCCATTTGGTATGCGTGCCCGGCAGGCCGACTACGCCGTCTTGCGGCAGCCGCCCCGCCTGCATCAGCCCGAACAATTCGGTTTCCTCGCCCCGCATGATGTCCGGTGAACCATCTTCGCGACGGCAGGCCAGCCCCGGCACGATCCGCATTTGGTCCTCGCCGATGGCAGCGGTGTGCAGGCCCGCAGCCAATCCCTCCAGACCGATCGGACACTGCGCGTACGCCACTTCCGCCCAACCGATGTTCGAGCCGACCATGCCGCAGGCGTACACGCGCGATGCCGATGGCCAGCGCTGGCGCAACGACGCCACCAGCGCCTGCATGCCGGCGCGATCCAGGCCCGCGATGCCTTTGGGTTCACTCCAGGCCTCGACCACTTGCCCGTCGCCCCGCAACAGCCAGGCGCGACAGTTGCTGCTACCCCAATTGATGCCGATGAAATCCCGGGCGGCATCGCCCGTCCCATGACCGCTCATGTAGTTCCTCAGCGCCGCGTCACGCCAGCGCCACCGTCCACCGGAAAAATACCGCCCGTCACCCAACCACTGCGCCCACCGGCCAGGAACGCCGCCATCTCGGCGATGTCCTGCGCGGTTCCCAGGCGCTGCAGCGGGTGACGTTCGACATTGCGATCGCGTGCGGCCGCCGGATCGGCCTCACGCGCGAAGGAAGACTGCAGCATCGGCGTATCGATCGAGGCCGGTGCGATCGCATTGACCCGCACCTGCCACGGCGCCAGTTCCAGCGCCGCGCTGCGCACCAGCGACTCCACCGCCGCCTTGGAAGCGGCATAGGCCGCCAGCGTCGGCGTGGCGAAACGCGCATTGATCGAACTGGTCAGCACCACCGAACCACCGCCGAGCTCGCGCATGCGCGGTGCGCACCAACGCAACAACCGCACGGCCGACAACACGTTGACCTCGTAGGTGTCGTGCCAGGCATCATCGTCGCTGTCCAGCACCGAGCCCGGCGGGCAAATGCCGGCGCAATGCACCAGCACCCGCGCCGGCCCCAACGCAGCTTCCGCGCGGGCCAGCGCCGCCGAGATCGCCTGCGACGAGCGCAGGTCGACCTCGCACGACACCTCGGCACCGGTGACCGGCTGCAAGTCCAGGCCCGCCACCCGCGCGCCTTCTTCCTGCAACCGTGCCATCACCGCCGCGCCGATGCCGCTGGCCGCGCCGGTGACGATCGCACTGGCACCCGCCAGTGATCCGCCCGATGACTGCATTGCGTCCTCCCTCTGTTCTATGGCCAACCCGGGCCAGGCCCGGCTTGGCTCAACCGACCCGGCTCAGACCGACCCGGCTTAGAAGCGCCAGGTCAGCGTGCCCACGTAACTGCGACCGTAGACCACGTTGGTCCGCAAGCCTTCGCTGCTGCCATCGTAGGTGCGCTGCTGGCTGTCCAGCAGGTTGCCCGCTTCCAGCTGCAGGGTCAGGCGATCGGTGAAATCGTAGCTGACCGAAGCCGCCAGGTCTTTATAGGTGTCGTTGTAGATGCCCGTGGCCGCCGCCGACAGGCCCACCAGATACTCGTCGCGCCAGTTGTAGGCCACGCGTGCACTGAACGGACCGGTCTCGTAATACACGATCAGGTTGGCATTGTTCTTGGACAGACCCGGGAAGGTCAGGCTGCGCCCGGTGACATCCTTGATCGGCGTTTCGGAATCAATGTAGGTGTAGGTCGCCACCATGCCCAAGCCGTCGAACGGCACCGGCAGGAAGGTGAAAGGCACCTGCGCCAGCAATTCCACGCCCTTGACCTTGGCACCGTCGCCGTTGACCTTGCGGTTGATCAGGTAGTTGATGCCGTTGTAGGACTCGGCACTCTGGCGCTGCACGATGAAGGTGGAGATGTCCTTGTAGAACAGGCCCGCCGAGAGCATGCCGGTGTCGTTGTAGTAGTACTCCAGCGACAGGTCGTACTGGTCGGCCTTGAACGGATCCAGCGCCGGCGCACCGCCGCTGCCGGTAGCCGGCGAGATCTGCACGCCGTTGTTGTCGAACACGGCGTTGTTGTTCAGGCTCACGCCGTTGTTGAGGTCTTCGGTATTGGGGAAGGCCACGACCTTGGCCACGCCACCGCGCAGCACCCACTGGTCGGTGATTTCCAGCTTGGCCACCGCCGAAGGCAGCCAGTCGCGATCGGTGCGCTCGTACTGCGTGGCTACCGGCGTGCCGGCACCAGACAGCAAATTGCCGACCGAGTCGAGTTCGCGCTGCACGTAGCGCACGCCCACGTTGCCGGTCAGCGGCATGCCGCCCACTTCGGTATCCCAGTTGAGCTTGGCGTAGCCCTCGGTGAAATCCTCGCCAATGCGATACGTACCGGCATAGGCGAGCGCATTGTTGCGCCCGTCCACGCACTGCGGATTCTGGCTGATCGACGGAAAGTCGGTGAACGCCGCGCAGCCGGTGAACACGCTGCGATAGCTGCCCAGGTACGAGCGCGGCAGGCCGGCGAATTCGCCGCGCATGAAGTCGTTGTTGCTATAGACCTTGAGGAACTCGTCCAGCTGCGTCGCCGGAATGCCGCCGACCGGACGGATGTCGGCACGTAGCGGATCCTGGGTGCTGTCCAGGTTGTTGTAGCGTGCACCGAAGTCCAGCGAACGCAACGGGCCATCGTCGAACGCCCAGCTCCAATCGGTGCGCAGCGACTTGCTGTCGGTCTGCGCGCGATAGTCGTTGTCGAACAGGATGCTCAGGCGCATCTGCGCCGGATCGGTCAGGTCGACCCCGCTGACGTTGAAACTGCCGAAATCGCCGTTGCGCAGGTCGAAATCCACCGCCGAGGTGATGTTGCCCATCGGCTGCAGGCGCATGTAGCGCTGGTGGTATTGCGCCTTGGAACGCCCATAGGACGCCTCGACCGAACCGTCCAGGTGGTCGCCCGCGCGGAACGCCGCCTTCACCGCCGTGGACCAGATGTCCGCTTCGATGTTGGCGATTTCGGTATTGGCCTGCACTGGGCCCACCGAGTGGCCGGCCAGCAGAATGTTGTTGTCCGAATACACCGCATTGCTCAGCCCGGCGCTGGGATTGAAGGCCAGCCAGTAGCGATCACGGTCGGCCTCCTGCTTGGAATAGAAGGTGTCGGCGGTGATTTCCACGCCATCGGTCGGGCGCCACTGCAGGGTCGCGCTCAGGCCGGTCTTGGTGCGGTCGTCGTCGATGTTCTGCGCGCGCATGTCGGTGCTGCCGTAGCGCGTGGTGCCGGTGGGATCCTTGAAGGATGCATAGCCGGAGAACGTGTCCAGGCCCTGCTGCACGACTTCGCGCTGGCTATAGGTCGCCGAGATCGACGCGCCCAGCGTGTTGTCCGCATTGCGCGTGGACAGCAGCGCAAAACCCGATCCGCCGCCCTTGCCGGCCAGCTCGTCGTAGGTGCCCGAGACGGTGGCCACGTTCTGGTTGGCTTCGCCCGACAGCGGCTTGCGCGTTTCGATGTCGATGATGCCGCCCAGTGCACCGGCCACCTGGTCGGCACCGGCCAGCTTGGTCACCGACAGGCGCGAGATCAGTTCCGACGGCACCAGCGTCAGCAAGCCATAAGTGGACGTGTTGAGCTGATCCAGGCCATTGCCGCCGCGACCGGCCGCATCGTAGATCTGGCGGCCGTTGTACAGATAGACG
Source organism: Stenotrophomonas sp. (assembly GCA_036403795.1). GTDB lineage: Bacteria > Pseudomonadota > Gammaproteobacteria > Xanthomonadales > Xanthomonadaceae > Stenotrophomonas_A. The sequence continues at coordinate 8,356 of DASWQJ010000036.1, read as the reverse complement.
TTCTCGCGCAGGCCGCGCACCAGCACGTCGCTGCCCTCGCCCATGCCGCGTTCGAGCTGCACGCCGGCCACGCGGCCCAGCGACTCGGCCACGTTGGTGTCAGGCAGTTTGCCGATGTCGTCGGCCACGATGGCATCGACGATCTGCGGCGAGTCGCGCTTTACATCGCGCGAGGCTTCCAGGCTGCCGCGGATGCCGACCACCTGGACCTGGTCCAGGGTCTTGGCTTCGCCCGAGGCATTGCCACCCTCGCCTGCCGGCGGTGCGTCGCTGGTGGATTGGGCAGTTGCCGGCAGCGAGGCGAACAGCGCCTGGGCCAGCAGCGTCGACAGGACGGTACGACGTGTATTACGCATTGCGGTTCCTCCCCCGAGGGTTTGAGCCCCGGAAAACGCCGGTCACCCGCTGCGGAACCTGGCGGCTCCGGGCAGTCATGACCAAGCGCCCTCCCAGTCGCTCGTGCATATGTTGGTTGTCGTGTTGTCTGCCCAACTTTCGCTTGGCAGTGTGTAACTAATATAGCAATATATTTCCCGATGCAAGGGTGGCCGCAACAAGGACACCAGCAGACCGACCCGCCCTGGCGAAGCATCAGGGCGGGCGTAGATTGCTTACCAAGCAACAAAAAGGGGAGACAGAATGAGTAAATTAGCCGGCGTATTTCCCATACTTCCAACCATCTTCAAGGATGACGGCGCGATCGACCCGATCGGCACGCGGCGCGTCCTGGACTATCTACTGGCCGCGGGCGCCGCGGGCGTCGTGTTCCCCGGCCTGGCCAGCGAATACGACCGCCTTACGCTGGAGGAGCGCCTGCAGGTCACCGCGTGGCTGGGCGAATGGATCGGCGGGCGCGTGCCCTTCATCGTGGGCGCCAGTCATCCCGACGTAGCCGTGGCCACCCAGCTGGCGCGCGCCGGTGCCGATGCCGGCGCCGTGGCCGCGATGATCCTGACCCCGCACGCCCACGCCGGCGACATCGCTGCCATGGCCGACTACTTCCACCAGATCCATCGCGACAGCGGCCTGGCCATCATGCTGCAGAACGCGCCGGCACCGATGGGCGTAGGCCTGGGCGTGGAGCAAGTGGTCGAACTGGCCCGCCAGGTCGAAGGCATCCGCTACGTCAAGGAAGAAACCATGCCTTCCGGGCATCGCATCACCGCGCTGTCGCAGCAAGCCGGCGATGCCGTGGAGGCGGTCTTCGGCGGCGCCGGCGCCCGCTATGTCATCGACGAGCTGGCCCGCGGCGCACTGGGCACCATGCCGGCGAGCGAGATCACCGAAGTGCACGTGGCCATGCTCGAGCGCTGGCAGCGCGGCGATGCCGACGGCGCCCGCGATCTGTTCGAGCGCACCCTGCCGCTGCTCAGCATGCAGGCCGTGTTCCGCTGGCGGCTCACCAAGGCGATCCTCAAGCGCCGCGGCCTGATCGACAGCGCCTTCGTGCGTGCACCCGGCCCGGTGCTGGATGCCGACGACGAGCGCGAGCTGGACGCCCTGCTGGGCCGCATCGTCGACCTGTTGCCGATGGACCGCGTGCCCGGCCGCACGGCCGCCTGATCCGCGAGAATGCCGACCATGAGCCCACTCGTCAGCAAGGTCGAAACCTTCATCGTCACGGTGCCGCGCGACACCCCTTACCTCGGCCCCCTGGGGCCGGGTGAGCGCATCAACGCGCGCGGCTACCTGGTACGCCAAGGCAACGGCACCCTCTACCCCACTGTGGACCGCTCGGTGGTGGTGCGCGTCACCACTGCCGACGGCGCCGTCGGCTGGGGCGAGACCTACGGCATCTGCGCACCGCGTGCCGTTTGCGAAATCATCAACGACCTCCTCGCGCCGGAACTGCTGGGCCGCAATCCCGAAGATGTCGAGCGCATCTGGGATGACCTGTACGGCCTGATGCGCGTGCGCGGTTGTTCGTCGGGCTTCCATGTCGACGCCATCGCCGCGCTCGACATCGCCCTGTGGGACCTGCGCGCCCGCGCCCACGGCCTGCCGCTGTGCGCGCTGCTGGGCGAGCGTCATCGGGAGCGCATTCCCGGTTACCTGTCCGGACTGCCGGCGGCCACGCTGGAAGGCCGGGTGGAGATGGCGCGCCGCTTCCAGCAACAAGGCCATGACGCCTTCAAGATCCACGCCGTGGTCAGCAGCGAGGGCATTGTCGAAGAAATCGCTGCGCTGCGCGAAGCCCTGGGCGACCAGGCGCTGTTGATGGCCGACCTGCACTGGAAGTTCACCCCGCAAGAAGCCGTCGATCTCATCGCGCGGCTGGCGCCTTACCGCCTGCATTTTGTCGAGGCACCGGTCAAACCGGAAGACGTGCAAGGCCTGGCGTGGACCGCCCGGCACAGCGCACTGCCGGTGGCCTCGGGCGAGGAGTGGTACACCGAGTACGAGGCTGGCCTGCGCCTGGCCACTGGCCCGCTGGCCTTCATCCAGCCCGAAATGGGCCACACCGGCGTCACCCAGTATCGGCGCATCGTCGCGCTGGCCGAGCAGCATGGCGTGCAGACCGCACCGCACGCCACCATCGGCAGCGGATTGTTCCTGGCCGCCAGCTTGCACGTGGCCACGGTGGTGCCTTCGTTGTGGCGACACGAGTGGCAGCACTCGCTGTTCGCCCGTTCGCTGGAGCTGCTGGACACCGACATGAGCTACGCAGACCGCCACTACGCGCTGCCCAGTGGCCCCGGCCTGGGCGCCACGCCCGGTGCGAAGTTCTGGGAATACGCAGTGCGGGTGGATTGAGCAACGCATGAAGCCAGGCCGCGACTCCGACGGAGGCGTGGCCTGGCTTCTGCTTCGATTCAATGCATCGCCGCGCTCGCGCCTACCGGACGAAGCCGCAGGAAAAACGGCAAGATGCAGCCATCCAGGCTGGCACGGATCAAACGGCGTTGGCCGCCCGGGAAATCAGTGGCGAGCGCGGTACCCAGCGCACCGCCAGCCATGCCGCGCCCACCGCCAATGGGTGCAACGCCGCCATGATGATAAAGCTGCGCGAGAAGTGGCCGCTGGACACCAGCTGGCCCACCACGTAGGCCGAAATCATCCCGCCGAATCCACTGCCCGCACCGATCACGCCAAACACCGTGGCAACGTGCCGCGTCGGATACAGATCCACCACTAGCGTGCCGATGTTGATCTGGTACACCAGGTGCGCGAACGCCACGGCAGATGCGATGGCAAACAACCAGGGCAACGGCGGATGGAACGCCGCGATCAGGCCGATCGGCGCGATCATCGCCGCGCCCGTCATCGCGGTCAGGCGACTGCGCGCGGGGGTCATGCCGCGCTTGACCAGTGCGCTGGAAATCGCGCCGCCGCCCAGGCTGCCCACGTCCGCCGCCAGGTACACCACCCAGGCCAGCGAAGCCACCGCCGCCAGCGTCATGCCGCGCTGGTCGTTGAGGTACTTGGGGAACCAGAACAGATAGAAGTACCAGACCGGATCGGCCAGCGCCCGCGACAGCATCAGCATCCACAGCGTGCGATCGCGCAGCAAAGCGCCCCACAGGCCGCCCTCGTGCGGCGCCACGGCCGGTGCAGCCATCCCTTCAATCGCGGTAGCGCCGGTGGCAACGGCCGTCGTGGTCGTGCCTGCCAGCTTCGCCTCACGGGGATGGATCCACAGCCAGGCCACCATCCACAGCAAGCCCGCCGCACCGGTCACCCAAAACGCCGCGCGCCAGCCATAGGTCAACGCCACGCCACCGATGAGCGGGGGCGCCAGCGTCGCGCCCACCATCGCACCGGCGGTATAGATGCCCCAGGCCAAACCCCGCTCGGCCGGCGGAAACTGCTCGGAGACCAGCTTCGAGCCCACCGTGTAATTCCCCGGCTCGCCCAGGCCCAACGCGAAGCGCGCCGCGCCCAGGCTGAAGCCACCCCGCGCAAAGCCGGTCAGGATGTTGGCAATCGACCACCAGCCCACGAACAACGCCAGCGACACGCGCGAGCCCAACCAGTCGGTGATCCGACCGGCCAGCAGGTAGGCCACGGTGTAGGCAAACAGGAACAGCTGCACGATCCGGGCATAGCCCTGGTCGGTGATGTGCAGGTCCGCCTGGATCGTGGTGGCCAGGATCGACAATGCCTGTCGGTCCAGGTAATTGAGCACGGTCGAGCCGAACAGCAGCGCCAACAGCACCCACCGCAACCTTCCGCGTCCCGTCGTATTCCCCTGAACTGCCAGCATCCCGCCACCTCACCCTTAGTGCCGGGAAAGTATTGCTACTTTAGCAACAAGTCAATGCGCACTGCCGCATCGGCCTTAGCCGATCTCCTGTGCCGCCAGGCGCAACGCCTCGACCAGTTCGGTGGTGGCCGACTCTGGAATCCACCCAGACATCGCAATGCCGGCATACACCGGCTCGCCCATCGCCATGGCCACGATGTGGTGGTCGCGATCGTCGGCCACATGCACGCGGGCATATCCCTGTTGGCGGGTCTGCGCCAGGGTCTCCAGCAGTGACTCAATGCCGCCGGCAAACATGGGGATCTCGCGGTCACCGTAGAGCTCGCGCACTTCTTCGTCCGGCAACTGCGCCAACAACACGATGCCGATGCCGCTGGTGGTGGCCGGCAGCAAGCCGATGCGGCCCAGCCCGCGCGCCGCCTCGATCCCCGGGGGCGCATGGAACAAATAACTGACGCTGTCGTTCCACAACACGCCCATCGCCACCGTGTGGCCGAAGCGGCGCACCGATTCGAGCACCGGCAACGCCCGCCGGATCAGGCCGGACGCGAACAGGCTTTGCGCAGCCAGCACGTGCATGCCCGGACCGGCGGTGTATTTACGATCGGCGGTCTGGCGCACGATGCCCATGTAGGCCAGCGTCTTCAGCAATCGATTGACGCGCGTGGGATTGGCATCCAGGCGACGCGCCAGTTCGCGGCAGCCCACCGGCTCAGGCGCGGTCGCCAATGCCTGCAGGGTCACGATGCCGTCGATGAGGCTCTGGTTGGGCTGGGCATTGGGTTTGGCTCGCATCCGCTCAGGTTAACCGTGACGGCCCGGCACGGCCAGACAGTCGTGTAGGCGACCGGCACCGGCGCAGGCATCCGGCCGCGACATCCGGCACCATGAGTCCGCACGCGCGTGGGCAACGCGCACCGGAGCCTGTCGCGTTGGCCATGAAGTCATTCCGGGCGCGCCCGTTCCTTGCCGAGACGTGCGCCGCCCTCGGCCACGAGATGCGACAGCTGCGCCTGCACGATGCGCGCGCCGCGCTCTGCGCGCAGACCGTGGTAGCCGTGCTGCTGGCCTGGGGACTGGCGGATGTGTTGCAACTGACCGACCGCTGGTGGGCGGTACTGAGTGCGTTCGTCGTGGTGCGCGCGGAAGCATCACTCACCCGCCGCCGCGGGCTGGAGCGCATGGCCGGCACCCTGGCAGGCGCCATCGTCGGCGTGGCGGTCGGCGCGGCGCTGGGCCTGTTGCCACGCGAATCCAGCTGGCTATATCCCCTGTTGCTGGCCACGGTGGCCGGCGGTGGGCTTTACGCGACCTTGTCGGGGCGCCACCCGTATTTCTGGGCGCTGGCCACCGTGTCCACCGTGATGGTGCTGGCCGACCTGCGCCTTGACCTGAATCTTGCCGAGGTGGCGCTGACCCGCATCGCCGATGTCGCGGTAGGCGTCGCGGCCGCTTGGTCGGCTGCCGCCTTGATGGCACCGGCGCACAGAAATGCGTGGCTGACACGCGCCCGACATCCCGAGCCAGTATTCCGGCCTTCGCCAGTGCCCCCACCGGCGGCGCCGGTGCTGCCGGTGCCCGCATCGGTAGCAGTATCCGTGCCCGTACCGGCCACAGTGCATGGGCAGGTGCCACCCGCGACGACCTCGGACCAGACCCGGCCGGGATCACGATCGCATCGGCTGCGCGGGGTACTGGCGCTGTATGGCGCAGTCGTGGTCGCGGTGCTCGGCGCGATCTATCACCGGTATCCCTTGGCCGATCTGGGGCAATCGCTGGTCTCGGTCATCGCGGTACTCATCGTGCCGCTGGCCGCCAGCGATGATGCGGACCCCCATGCACGCATCGGTTTGAAGATGCTGCGGCGCATCCTGGGCTGCCTCAGCGCCGCCGTGTTGGCGCTCTTGTTGCTGCCACTGCTGGGCGGGCATGCCCTGCCCTGTGCCCTGGCGCTGTCCGCCGGCGTGTGGATCGCCGCGCACCTGCAGGCCGGACCGGAGGCAACCGGTTACATCGGCACGCAGTTCGGTGTCGGCTTCATCATGGTGTTCGTGCAGGACCACGCAGGCCCCATCGCCGTTTCAGCCGCGGCACATCGACTGTTGGGGATGACGATCGGCCTGGCTGGCTTGGGCGTGGTGTTGCTTACGCGGGCGTGGTTGGGATCGCCGTCGCGCTCCCATTGAGGTGCGCTGGCCCGTCGCGATGTGGCTTGATCAGCATTGCAGCAACGGCGACGCCATTTCTTGCAAGCGTGCATGCGAGCGCAGTTCGACTTCGCGGCCTTCTACCGCCACCAGGCCCTCTTCCTGGAAGCGGCGCAGCAGCCGGCTCAGGGTTTCCGGGGCCAGTCGCAGATAACTGGCAATCTCCATGCGCGACATCGTGAGCTGGCAACGCGTATTCGAATAGCCCCTCGCACCCAGCCGCTCGGCCAGCCCCACCAGGAAGGCCGCCAGGCGTTCGTCGGCCGCATGGTTGCCGGATTGTTGGCCGGCACGCGCGATGTCGCGGCTCATCATCCGGAACAACTTGTGCTGCAGCGTCGGCGTGCGGGAGGCCAGCTCGGCTATTACGCGGAACGGCACCTTGCACAGCATCACCGTGTCGAGCGCAACCGCATTGCAGGGATGGCGCTCGTCGCCGATGGCATCGAGCCCGATCATGTCGCCGGCCATATGGAAGCCCAGCGTCTGTTCGCGGCCGTCGCGATCGACCGAATAGGTCTTGACGGTGCCCAGCCGCACGATGGAGACGTATTGAAACTCGTCGCCCTGCCGGAACAAGTGGGTGCCGGCATGTGCGGCAGGCCCGTGTTCGATCGCATTTTCCAGCGCATGCAGGCTGTCGTCTGGCATGCCGGCCGGCAAACAGTCCAAGCCGAAAGGACAACTCCGACAAGACGCGGCACGCGTCTGGCGGTCATCAAAATAAGTACCCATTGCTTTACGTCTCCACCATGGAACCGCTCGGTCGTCCGAGCACTTCTGGCAGGACCATAGGTCCGCCGGCCTTCCCCCGATCTGTCGCACGAACAGGACTGCCAACTGCACCGCCGGAGGGGCGGTTTGCGGAGGGCCGGTCGCCTGACGGACTCCGCGGGTCGCCTGGGGCGACGTGTTTCAACTCATGGGACTAGGTTCCAAATCTATAGTACGGAACAGTGTTCCGCAAGTTGAGAAAACGATAACAGTTTGATCTTTCTCGAATTCAGCTTCATCAGGAAGGCATCCGTTCAGAAAATGGCGGACTCGGCGCCAACCTGAACGGCCGCTCCAGCGCCGAACGCTGGCGATTGATCGCCTTGACCCACATCAAGCGGACGATGCTTGGAGGCGCTCAATCTGGGCAGGTCGTCCAACGGGACGCCAACCACCTTTCAGGAGCGTTGCAATGAATCTTTCCCTCCGTTCGACCCGCCTGCTGTTGCTGGGCGGCCTGGCCATCGCCGGCCTTGCCCAGGCCCAGCAGGGCCCCGTGGTCAACATCGGCGAACGCCACGGCAATCTGCGTGCCGCGCAGGAGCACATCGTGCAGGCGTATCAGTTGGTCAGTCAGGCGCAGACCGCCAACGACGCTCGCCTGGGCGGCCATGCCGGTCGCGCAAAGGAATTGCTGGCCCAGGCTGACGCCGAGTTGCGCCAGGCCGCGAGCGTGGCCAACGAGCACGGTTTCTAAGTTGCTAGGCCCAATGACCACCCGGGCGATCCCTCCCCGATCGCGCCCGGGTGGTCAAAGGGATAGGACAACAGCAACGCTCGCGTAGCGGCTGCAGATGGCGCAAAGGCAAAGGCGACGGTCCTCCGTCGCCTTTGCCTTTTTCTTTGCAGTTTTATGCCAGATGGCGCTACGCCGAACGGATGGTTGGATCGGCTTACGGTGCGGGCCCTGCCCTGTCGGGGTGGTGTGTTGTGGTTCGAGCGGCCGTTGCTATCGGCTTTCTCCCTTTGCCTGGGCGGTTTTTGATCGCGGCTTGCGAGTTTGGTTTTTTTTGTTGAGGGCGCGGAGGGGGTGGGCGGTTGGTTTTAAGTACTTACGGTGCGGGCCCCGTCCTGTCGGGATGGTGGGTCGCGGTTCGAGCGGCCATCCATGGCCGCACTCACCGCACGTGGGCCATCCATGGCCCACTGACCCACCACCCCGACAGGACGG
>DASWQJ010000035.1:0-25561 GCA_036403795.1 Stenotrophomonas sp. | reverse complement strand
CAAGCGGAGCTGCGCGGACGGATGTTGTCCCGCTCCCCTCGTGCCGCCGTTCGCCATGGGCCGGCCCGGTTGGTTCGCATGCCGGTGCTGCGCGTGGATGCGCCTATGTCGGCGTAGCTGTATTCGCTGGGCCGCGTGGGTTTTCTTTCTTGTCGTTCTGTCGTGGCGGCGTAGCTTGACCGGGTGTTAGTAAGGACGCACGATCCGAGACTGATCGGGTTCTGGGGACCCATGGCGAAGCACGGAGCATCGGGAACATGGAGATTATTTCCGAGGATCAGGCAGCCGAAATCCTAGCCATGTACCAACTGAGGTTGGGCGATTGGCGACAGGTCGTTTCTCCGAGCCGCCTGTCGGCCTCGATAATGCCCCTTAATGACTATCGAACCATTTTGTTGGCGGGTGAGCTGGCAATGGAATGGTTAGGCGCCGAAGACTGGATGCTGTGCTGCTTTGACTATTCAAACTGCGCGCTTGAGGGAGAGTCTGAGGTCGTTACCGAAGCCGCGGGAACGCGCATAAGCGTGGTCGGCGATCAGCCTTTGTTATTCGACAGAAATGATATCGAGGCCTCAGCGACCGGCTTGAAAATGTTCGCAGCGGCGCTGGTCGGACTCGAATGGCATGGTTACCTCGTGACCAAAGGCAGGCATGGCATTCGTTGTATCGGGCTACTGGATGGTGTCGTGGATTTCATCCACGGAGATCAAGCCAGCGCGGATGTGCTTGTCAGTCGAATCCAGAAATATCGAGATGGGAGCCCCGTCTTGCTTTGAGGCGGTGGTTGCCGCTCGCAACACCTTTACTCGACTTTTCGGCCCTGCGGCATCGGCGCACTGAGATACCGCACCAGCTGCGCCGCAGTCTGCGGTTTGCTGTGCTTTTGGAACTCAGCCAAAGCGACAGCCGTCTTGACCGCCAAGTCGATCGTATGGGCACCTTCTTCCCGCGGGCCTTCATACGTCACGACCCACTCGCCGCTAGGGTCCTTGGCCATGCGCAGCTGGGAACGGTGCGATAAGGTCGCGACCAAAAGATCGTCGCCATTGAGTTCTTTCAGCCACACGTTCGGTACCACCAGATCGTGCTCATCGCACCCTGCGGACTTTGCGAGTTCAGGAATTTTTACGACCTGTGACGCTCCGCCGAGGATGTAGACCACGCAAGTTGAATGTTGCCGCGTTTTAACGCGCACCGCAGCGCCGGCGGGACTCGTCGCGATTTCGGTGACATCGAGCTGATCGAGCAGCTCAGCATGCTTGCCTTTGACATACGTCGCCAGGTCCGGTTGCTGACGGCAGCCGGCTATGAAAAGCAGGGTGGAGCAGAGCAGCAGCGGCAGCCATCGGGTGAGATTCATTGGGCTCCTTGGCGTCCATCGATTCCCATGCAACGCCCGACCTTCATGGCGCGATGGGCGCGCATCACTAAGGCAGGCCTTATTGCGGTGCCGGCTGGCGCAGGGCCAGGCCGAACCGGATCATCAAGAGCAGGGCGAACACCAGCGCCGGTAATTTCAACATATCGCCCTGCGTGGACTTCGCCAGGAAGGCGAGCCACAGCAAGACACCGGCGAACGCGGACATCTCGATGGCCACCAACCAGCGCCCCTGCCGCGGCCAGAAGGGCCACACCAGCAAGGGCGCAGCTACCGCGGAGATAATCGCGCCGAACCAGAACGCACCGGTAAAGCCGTAGGGGCCGGTGTTTGCCAGTGCCAGCGACATTTGAACGATGCCGGTCAGGGCCAGGCCCAACCCCAGGGCGCAACTGACCCGCCGGGCAATTTGATACAGCTGCTCCATCTGCCGCTCCTTCGGATGTCCGGACGATGCGGCCATGCTAGCAGCCCGTTGCTCAACCGCCGAGGTCCGGTATGAATGGCGCGGACAGCGCGGATGCCTGAGTGGATGGGCCGCGCCCGACGCGCGCTCCAGTCACTTGCATGCGGCAGCGGACAAAGGACGCTATCGCGCGATGCGGCCGCGGACTGACGCTCACCAGCTGTACTTCGCACCCAACTCAAAGCCTGTTTCCCGGTAGTCCTGGCTTCCCCACTGGTAGCCAAAGTTGCCCCAAGCACTCCAGCCCTTATCGAACTTTGCTTTGATCCCCAGCTTCGCCTCGTAGCGGTTTTTCGGATACAACCCCCTCAGCGCCACGTCGTTGAAAGCCAGCGCGTCGGCAATGCTGTCGTGCCACCAGTTCAACGTCAGGTTGGGCTGGATCTGTCGATTCACGGCACTGCTTTTCCAGGTGCGATAGGTGCATACACCCAACCGCGAGATCCATCCACTGCCATCATTGCCGTCGATGCGGGTGCCGTTGACCTCGATGGTGTTGTCCTCGCTGTAATCGATGTGGATCCATTGCACCTGCGGCTCGATCGTCCATTTGCTGCTGTGTCCGAGCCGTAACGCAAACCCGGTTTCGCCGGAGAGCGTGACGCTGCGCGAGTCGTAGCGGACCTCGGGCAAGGTATCGCCCTGCACGGTGTTCTCGAACCAGTCGTAGGTGGCCCAGACGTCGACATACCAGCCCAGCCCGTCTGCATCGTTCTGGTACCAGGTGCCATAAGCGCCGACGCTCCAACCATCCGTATCGCCTCGTGAGCGCGCGGGATTGCCGGCCGCGCTCGTATCGGCGCGTGCGCTGCCATAGCCGAGCATGCCACCCACATTCACCCAGCCCTGCTCGTTGCCGATCGACCAGTGGGCAATGTCACCGCCGGCCTGGATCAGGCTGCTGTCGGTGTCGGCATCGAAATTACCGTCGCGACTGGTCGACTCACCCTCCTTGCGCACCAGGCGCAACCACGCTGAGGGTCGCGAGTCCCGGAGCTCGGAACCCTGGGTCTGGAACCACTGCGGCTCGCCCAGGCGATCGTGCAAGCTGTGCACGAACATGCTGTTGGCCGCGTACTGGTTGGCCAGGTAGGCGCCTACTTCCGGACGATACAGCGGCGCGCCAGGCTGCCCCTCCGGTTCCACTGGTGGAATCGGCGGCGGTGGTGGTGGTGGCGGAGGCGGTGGCGGAGGTGGCGGTGGAGGAGGGTCGGGCGGTGGCGGTGGAGGAGGGTCCGGTGGCGGCGGAGGCGGCGGAGGCGGTGGAGGCGGAGGAGGCGGTGGAGGCGGAGGAGGCGGTGGAGGCGGTGGAGGCGGTGGAGGCGGTGGAGGTGGAGGTGGAGGTGGCGGTGGAGGCGGAGGAGGGTCCGGCGGTGGCGGATCGACACGCTCCGAACTGAGGTACCAGGCTTGGGGGTTGGAGGCATCGCGGCTGCCGCGCACGAGCTGATATTCGTACGGGCCTTCCACGACGCGCTGACTCAGTGCGAACGCATTTGCAGCGGTGCTGGCGCCATTGATGGCATCCACCACCTGGATTCCATTGCCCAGCGTCACGGCGCCAGGCCCGCCGCTGCGCGCGATGTGGAGACCGGTGATCCCGGTCGCGCTCCCTGCGTCGATGACCAAACGGTCGCTGGGTGATCCATCGCTGCCCAGATAGGTGTTCAGCGTGATCGAACCGCCTTCCCCCACGTAGTTGCGGGTGGTCAGTGTCTTGTAGCTCGACGGCAAGTCCGGCGCGCCGTTCGGTGGGCTGAAGACAATGGCGCTGGGGTCGTTGATCAAACCGGTCACATTGGACGTGCCGGTCATGGTCCACAGCGAATCGTTCTGCAGCGTCATGTAGGAGCTGCTGCCGGTGTCGGTCACTGCGGCGCCGGTCAAATCCACTGAATCTGCGACCAGGTTGAGGGTGCCGGTGCGGCCGCCCACTGCCGAGACCTGGAACAGCAAGCCGTTTCCGCCCGATATGTCCACCGCGTTGGCAAGCGACAGGTCCAAGCGGGAGCCGCTGACCTGCACGGCGGTCGACTGCGCGCTCGCCAGGCTGCCGCCTGAGAGGGTGACGCTGTTCTGCCGGGCTGCACTGGCCGAACTGGAGTACAAGCCGTAACTGCCGACACCTTCGGTACCGATCACGCTGCCGGTGGCGTTGATGATGCCGCCGTCGATCACGGCGAGCCCGTGGGCGCCGCTGTTGGTGGTAGTGACTGTAGCGTTGCTCAATTCAACCGTTGGCGTGACCGCGACAAAGGCACTGCCGGTGGCGACTGCGCCATGGGATCCCACTCCCGAGGTGGTGACCGTGCCGTTGGCGAAGGTCAGCATGCCCGCGGTGCTGGGGGGTTGGATCGGATAAGTCGAGTGCAGGCCATAGGCGCCATCGGCAGGCACGGTGATGGTGACGCCATTGGCGGCGAGCGTGCCGCCATACGCCACCAGGCCAGCGCTCCGGCGCAGGGGAGTGGTCTTGGACGAGCCGGTTGGTTCAAGCGTCCTGAGGATCCCCCCATGGGAATCGGCGATCGTCAGCTGCGACGCGCTGATATGCACACTCGAAGCCGTGTCTGCGAGAACCCCTATCCCGGCACCCTGCACGTCGAGGTCGCGCACCGTGGCCTGGGCGCCGCGCGTGGCGATGAGGCCGGTGCCGGCAATACCGCTGAACTGCATCGATACATCGTCAATCGTGCCTGCCGCTACGGTGGTGTTGTCGGCCACGATGCCTACCGAACCGCCTTCCACCGTGCCAAGGTTGCGCAGCTCTATTTTCGTCGAGGCGTCCGCATACACCAGGGCGTCATTGGACATGTAGATCGCGATGACGTCGTGGCCGGTATTGGATACGCGGGTGCCGTTGCGCGCATCAATCACGCTGCCCGCATCCACTGCCATCAGCGCTGCAACACCGCCGCTTACGTCCGGGCCGCTCAACACCAGGCTACTGTCATCTATCAAGGTGACCTTGCTTCCGGTGTCGGCGCGCACGCCGTACGCGTCCTTGGAGAAGTTGGACGTCAGGTCCAGGCCAAGCGTCACCACCGAACCTAGCACCGCCCGCACGCCATAAGCGGATACGTTCGTGCCAGTGGTCGCGTTGTTCAAATGGATCGGGATGCCCGTGCCGATCGGATCGGGAATAACGCTGTTGCTGATGCTGATGCCGAACACACCGCGGCTGATCAAGTTGAGTTCTATGGGGGTTTCGGAACCGAGCAGCACCTTGCCGCCATTGAGCATGTAGATGCCGTGCCTGGTCGCGTTTGTCGAGGTGGTGACGGTGGCACCGGGCCGGAGGTCGATCTCGGTGTTCGGGTTCGTCGCAGAAACGGCCCCGGCGGTATTGGTTGACCTGAGCTGTGTTCCGGGTGCCACGACGCACTGGCCCGAGACCATCGCAATGCGATCCAACAAGACCTCACAGGTCTGCGCGTGAGCGGACTGCAAGCTCAGTCCGATGGCAACTGCCAACGCGGTACCACGATGGGTAAAAGGCGTCACCTTGCAGGCCATCAGCGTCTCCTTGACGAAGTCCATTCGCCCTGCGCCGCGCGGCACACGGCGCGGGAGTCGTGCACTGCGAGCGCGTGGATTCTGCGGCCAGCCGCTACGTCCGTATGTGAAGGTCGCTTCACTTGCGCGGACCGGTAGCAGCGATCTCGTGGCTAAGCCCGCAGCGCCCAGACGGCAGGAGCCCACTGCGGCACAGCTCGCTTTCTTGGGCGGGTAACGCTGGATAATCCGTCCTCCCCGAGAACAGGCATAGGCGGTGAGCGCAGAGCCGAACGCCGCCGAGCGCGGGATCTCTTCACCATCATGACTGCGTGCCGCCGCGCGTGAGCAGGAGCGCAGTCGCATCGCACTCGATGGCGTTGGGCCGATTGCACTTGTCCGGTGAGTTCGGTACCACCGCGGGTACTGACCACGCGGCGCCTTCGATGTCGGTTGCCGGAGGGTCGCTTGCCAAAGCGCGTTGCAGCCGCGCCTGGTGAATGCGGGGGGTGCAGCACTTACTGCCTGGGTGTCGGTAGAAATACGGTTGTTGGGACCTGCTGATTGCGCGAAAGTCGCGACCGCGATGGCTCCAGGAGCGGATTGCCCATGAAATCGCGCAGGCCTGCCTTATTTACATCGATTGCCGCGGCTTTGAGCGGTATGTTCGCCGTGCACGTGCCGGCCGCGGCGCAGACCGTCGTGGGCCCCGGCACGGTGGGTGCCACGGTGAACGCGACATCGGGCACCACCACGGTGGTGGGCGGGACTACCCTCACGACGGGTACCGCCGACGGGGTGCGGGCCAATGGCGGCGATGTCGTGCTGGACACGAACTCATCGCTGTTCCCCCCGGGGTCCATCAGCGTGGTCACCAGCGCGCTGGCACTGCACGCCACGAGCGGAATCATTTCCGCCCCGAATGGAATCAACCTGCAGATCAGCGTCAGGGGCCAGGCGTTGTACGCGGACGGCGGCACGGTCGACATCACGGGTGGGAACGTGACCAGCACGGGAATAGGCAAACTGGCGGGCGCTACGGCGGGCATCATTCGGATCCGCGATACCCGCTACAACGATCCAGGTTTCTCTTCGGGCACGCAGGGCAATGGGATCGGCGTCGACGGTACCGCACGGGTCGAACTCAACGGCACCAACAACCTGTACATGGGCAAGACCGGCAATTCCTTCGGGCTCGGCGTGCAGGGCCCCAACGCGCGGATTGTCGTCAACGGGGATACCCAGCTCACCTTCCAGCAGCCGGGTGGCCTGGGGGTCTACCTGTATGGCGGTGGGCAACTGGAAACCTATCGTCCGCTCGCGCTCAACTTCAACGGCTCCAATTCAGTGGGCGTGACGGTGGATGGCGGCACCAATGCCCAGGTGCTCACCGGGATTACCGCCACCTTCAACGCCGCCACCGGTATCGGCGGCACCGGTTTGGCGGCGCAGCGTGGTGCCAACGTCACCCTGCAGGATTTCGTCGTTGCCGGCCCGCGGGCGGGCATCGGCGCGTGGGTGGTGGACAACTCGACCGTCAACCTGATCGGCGCCAGCCGCATAGGCATTACGTCGCCCATCAATGCCCAGCGCTATCTTTTCACTCCGGGCAATTCAATGGCCGGCGTGGACGCTGCCTTCGCGGCGGCGGCGGGGACCTCGATACGCGGCGGGGCGGTGGTCACCACCGGCACCCTCAACAGCACAGGGACCACCTGGACCAACAGTGCCAACGGCAGCTACGGCATCTATGCAGGCGCCAACAGCACGCTGGCCAGCCGGGTCAACCTCACTGGCGACACGATCGAATCCTCGGGGACCAACGCCGTCGGCATCCGCACCTATGCGAACGCCCGCGTGGACGTGGCCGACTCGACCATCCGCAATACCGGCGGCTCGGATGCCATTTACCTGAGTAACTACAGTAGCCCCACGCAAGTCACCGACAACAATGAAGTCCATCTGAGCAATACCAACGTCACCGCCACCGGGACCGCCTATGGCGTGTACTCCGTCAATGAGTCCAAGGGCTGGGACAATATCTTCACGATGCAGGGCGGCTCACTGACGACCGAGCAGACCGCCTTCTACGCGTTTGGCCCGCTGGCAGCCACGCTGGACGACGCCACCGTACGTGGCGACGATAATCTGCTGTGGGCCGGCAATATGGGCAACAGCGGCGAACCGACCGTGCTGGACCTGCTGGCGCGCAACAGCACGCTGGAAGGCAGCGCCGGTGCGTCGTCGGCCGCCCAGGCGAACATCACGCTGGCGGCTGCCAGCCATTGGACCGGGATGGCCTGGAACGTCACCAACGTCGGACTGGATGCGTCGAGTGTCTGGACCATCCCCGAGACTTCCACGGTCTCGCAGTGGGTACGCAACGATGGGCGCATCGAGTTTATCGCTCCCACCGGCGTGGACGACTACAAGTATCTGTATACGAATTCCTATGTCGGTGGCGACGGCAGCGTGATCGCCTTGAATACTTACCTGGACAGCGATGGGTCGCCCAGTGACCAGCTCGTGATCCAGGGCGGCAGCGCCAGCGGCCGTACCGAACTGGAAGTCCACAATACGAATGGGCCGGGCGCCGTCACACTGGGCGACGGCATCCGTGTGATCGCCGCGCTGGATGGCGGGCTCACGGCGCTGGATAACTTCTATATCGCCCAGCCACTGCTGGCCGGTCCTTACGTGTACCGCCTGCACCGCGGCGGATATGCCGCCGGCGATGGTGAAGACTGGTTCCTGCGGTCATCGATCGACTGCGGTAACCCGCGTGCTCCATCGCCGCCGTGTCCGGTCCCGCCGCCACCGCCGCCCCCTCCGCCGCCACCCGAACCGCCGCCGCCCCCACCGGGGCCGACGCCGACACCGGCACCTGATCCGGGGCCCGATCCTGGGCCAGCTCCATTGCCCGATCCGCTGCCCGATCCCGTGCCACCGGCGCCACCCACGCCGCCGCCGCCCGCGCCCGCGCCGCCTGAGCCCGCGCCGCCGGCACCACCATCGCCCGTGCCGGAGTTTCGCCCCGAGGTTTCGCTCTATGCCTCACTGCCCGCCATGGGCTTGCGGTACGGCTGGGCCACGCTGGGCAATCTGCATGAGCGCGTCGGCGAGCAGGAACAAGTGCGTGACCGCGCCGATCTGCGGGAGGATTCGTATTTCAACGGCGGCTGGGTGCGCGTCATCGGCGAAAATGGAGACGTCGAAGGCAGCCGCCACGGTGTCTACGGCGGCAGTCCGCGCTATGACTACGACATCCTGGCCATCCAGGCCGGCGCCGATATCTATTCGGTCGAGCGTGAAGACGGCAAGCGCGATCATGCGGGGCTCTATGTGGGCCAGGGACGGATCCACAGCGACGTCGTCCATTTCGATGGCACGCTTGCCGGCCGCAACGAGGTCAAGGGCTCATCGCTCGGGTTGTACTGGACGCGCTACTGGGACCAGGGCCAATACCTGGATGCGGTTTGGCAAGGCACCTGGGGCAGCGGCAAGTCCCGCTCCAGCAACGGGATCCTGCTGGATCGCGACAGCTTCGGTTGGGGCGCATCGCTTGAAGGCGGATACCCCTTCGAGATGGACGAGCAGGACGAGGACGAAGTCCTCGAGCCGCAGTTGCAGGTCATCTACCAACGCATCAACCGCGACAGCAACCGCGATCCTGCGGCGTTGATCCGATTTCGCGACATGGATTCGCTGGCTGCCCGCCTGGGACTGCGCTGGGCGGACACCTGGACGCTGGAACCTACGGCAGACGGTATCCGCCGCCTGTTTACCGGTTGGCTGCGGCTCAATGCCTGGCATGAGTTCCGCGGGCAACCCGTCACGGAGTTTTCTTCCGCAGACGGCTACGTACCTTTCGAGGCCAGCCTCAAGGGGACCTGGTGGCAGATCAATGCGGGCGCGACCTGGCAGCTCGGTGCCTCGACCAGTTTGTACGCCAACCTGGGCTACCAGAAGAGTTTCGACCGCGAGTTCGATGCATGGGACGCCAAGGCCGGGCTGCGCTGGAACTGGTAGTTAGCTGGAACTGGTATTTATTGGGTCTGGCGCGCAATTTCGGCGGCATGAGCGCGCTGTTCGTTCAAGGCGGCGAGGCCCGGATGACGCTCCTGTACTGCGGTATCAGTCCCTAGGACGCCTTGCCGGCAGGTGCTCGCCGCACTCGTGCCAGGGTGGCAATTCAAGGGCGTGGGCTTTCAACATGCGTGCGATGGCCGCGCGTGCATGGGCCCGCTCGGGCGCTTCGCATTCGTCCAGGATCTCGGCGGCCAGCAGTTCGAACTGCGGCCAGAACTGCGCCGGGTGCCGCAGGTGCGCCAACCAGTCCGCCAATGTCCGGTCCAGCGCGTCGAGCCTTGCCTGGATGTGCGGACGCGCACTCACACCGTGCCCCCGGGCAGGTTGAATTCAACCCGGTAAAGCTGCCCGTCGTCGCGCAGGACCACCGACAGATCGGGCTGCAGTTCGCCATCCACATGCAGCGTGGCGGTGCCGGCCGCGTTGCGCGTCACCACGCACTCGTAGACGCTACGGCCGTAGCGGTACTTGAGCTCGAAAGATGGCCAGTGATCCGGCAGGCACGGCGCCAGCGTGAGCCGGTCGCCATCGCGCTGCAGGCCGAGCAGGGATTCCACCAACAGTCGATACATCCACCCGGCCGAACCGGTGTACCAGGTCCAGCCCCCGCGGCCCACGTGCGGGGCCACGGCATACACGTCGGCGGCCAGCACATAGGGTTCCACTCGGTAGGTCTGCACCGCGTCCTGATCCAGGCTGTGGTTGATCGGGTTGATCATGCCGGCCAGCTCCCACGCCCGCGCAGCGTCGCCTTGCTGCGCAAATGCCATCGCGGCCCACACCGCGGCATGGGTGTATTGCCCGCCGTTTTCGCGCACGCCCGGTACGTAACCGCGGATGTAGCCGGGGTCCTCTGAAGTGAGGTCGAAGGGCGGGTCGAGCAGCTGGATCAAGCCGGCATCGCGGCGCACCAAGTGTGTGTACAGCGCGTCCAACGCCTGCTCGGCACGTGCCGGCGCGGCCACGCCGGACAGCACCGACCAGCTCTGCGAGATCGAGTCGATCCGGCACTCTTCGCTTTGCGCCGAGCCCAGGGGCGTGCCGTTGTCGAACCAGGCGCGTCGATACCAGGCGCCATCCCAAGCGTGCGCTTCCAGGTTTTCGCGAAGGCGCGCGGCCTGGTCTTCGCACCACTGCACGCGCGCATCGTCGCGACGGGCACGGGCCAGCGGAATGAAGCGACGCAATGTGTCGTAGAGAAAGAACCCCAGCCACACGCTTTCGCCCTTCTGCTGATCGCCCACGCGGTTCATGCCGTCGTTCCAGTCGCCGGTGCCCATCAGCGGGATGCCGCGCTCGCCGAGCAACTGGCAGCCTCGTTCCAGCGCCAGCACGCAGTGGGCATACAAGGTGCCCCGCAGGGGCGAGGCGCCCGGCATGTCGTAGTAGCTCTCTTGATCCGGACCCACCGGACGTCCTTCGATGAAGCCCACCCCTTCGTCCAGCACGCTGGTATCGCCGGTGATTTCCAGATATCGACTCGCGCCCTGCGGCAGCCACAGGTAGTCGTCCGAGCAGCGGGTGCGCACGCCGCGCCCCTGCGGTGGATGCCACCAGTGCATCACGTCGCCTTCGGTGAATTGATGGGCGGCGCAGAGCAGCAGGTGTTCGCGCGCCAGGTCGGGGCGGGCGTGGATCAACGCGAGGGTATCTTGCAGCTGGTCGCGGAACCCGAATGCGCCTCCGGACTGGTAATAACCGCTGCGCGCCAGGTAGCGGCAGGCTAGGGTCTGGTAGACCAGCCAGCCGTTGGCCAGGGCGTCCAACGCGGGATCGGGCGTGCGTACTTGCACGGTAGACAGTGTGTGACCCCAATAGATGCGCACTGCATCCAGGGCATCGTGTGCCTCGTGCGCGCCCTGGCGGCTGCGTGCCAGCGCCAATGCTTCGTCGCGATCGCGCCCGGCCCCCAGGCGGAACACGGTTTCGCTGTGCTCACCGGGCCCCAATGCCAGCGTTACCTGGATCGCCGCGCACGGATCCAGGCCGATCCCGGCCCGTCCATCCAGTTGCTCGCGCTGCAGCGCCGCGGGGGCCTGCAGGCTGCCATTGCGACCAAGAAAGGCGAGTCGGTCGCTGGTCCAGGTGCAGGTATCGGCATCGGTGTCGAAGAACGCTACCCGGCTGCTGAAATCGGTGTTGTAGGGATTGCGTGCAAGCAGGGCACCGGTGCCCGGGTCGCGTTCGGTGGCCACGTGCATGCGCGATTTCGCGCGCAAGTCGCCCATCACCCATTCCACGTAGCCGGTGGCCGACAGGCGACGCGGCCGCCCGGACAGATTGTGCAGCCGCAGTACGGTGAACTTCACGGGTGCGGCGACATCGACGTACACCCACAGCTCGCTGGCGATGCCGTCTTCCACGTGTTCGTAAACCGTATAGCCGAAGCCGTGGCGCGTGCGGTAGGTGCCGCTGCCGCGGCAAGGCAGGGGCATCGGCGACCAGAGCTTGCCGCTGTCCTCATCGCGCAGGTAGAACGCTTCGCCGCCGGTATCGGACACCGGGTCGTTGAGCCAGGGCGTGAGCCGGAACTCGTGCGCGTTCTCGAACCAGGTGTAGCCAGGCGCGCTCTCGCTGAGCACGGTGCCCATCCGCGCATTGGCAATGACATTGGCCCAGGGGGCCGGCGTGGGCGCGCCTTCGCGCAGCATCACGACGTACTCCCGTCCGTCTTCGCTGAAGCTGCCGGTGCCGTTATCGAACTGACCATCCCCGCGATGCGGCAGGAACGGCCAGGGATCATCCGCCTCTTCATCGGGGACATAGGGCGGCGGCAGGCCGGGCTCGACGGCCGGGGTCGACAGCGCGAGGGGCGCCAGTTCCAACGCCAGGGGCAGCTCCGCTTGCTGCGGGGCAGGCAGCGCCAGCAACGGCGCCCGGCGTGCGGGGGAGGGCAGGCGGCCCACCTGCGCAGCCAGGGTGCCTTCCTCATCGCTGATCACCGCACGCGCCACGGTCTGCAGCAGGATGCGGTCTTCTTGCGTCATGTTCTGCACGGGTCGCACGAAAATGCCGCCGGGTCGCTCCAGCAGGCCGGTCTCGGAACTGGCCGCGACCATGCCGAGGATCTGGTCCTGCAGCTCCTGCCGATAACCGGTCTTGCTGTCGTTCCATATCACCAGGTCGGTGTTCAAGCCTTTCAGCCGCCAATACGCGTGCGCCTGCACCAGTTGCCGGACCAGTTCCACGTTCTCGGCATCGGTGACCTTGAGCAGCACGATCGGCAGGTCGCCGGAGATCGCATGGCCCCACAGGCCTGACTGCCCGCGCTGGTTTTGCTGCAGCACGCCGGCCGTGGCGCGCAATAGGGGGTTGGCATAGAGCACGTGCCCGGCCAGCCGCTCATACAGCTGGGCCTCGGCCTGGCTCGCATTGATCTGCCGGCGCACGACCTGGCTGTGGGTCCAGGCCAGATCAAACACACGGTCGGCCAGGCGGCGATCGCGGTATTTGTCCACCAGCGTTTCGCAACCGGCCCGATCCGGGCCAACGCCATAGACCATGTCCAGCTGCAGGGTCTGCTCCGGCTCCAGGCGCACGCGGATGCGAATCGCCACGATGGGATCGAGTACCGAGCCCGCCGTGCCTGAAAGTGCGGCATCGGCGGTCAGCGCCTGCGGCGTGCGCGGGGTATTGCCGCGACCCAGGAAGCGCGCGCGATCGGTCTCGTAGGAGATGTCCGCCACATCGCCATCGTGCACCGCCACCAAGTGGAACATCCACGGTGGCACTTCGTCGTGCGAGCGCGGCCGGCGCGTGCACAGCACGGCCTGCTTGGCGGGGATGATTTCGCTCTGGACGAATAGATTGCTGAAGGCCGGGTGGCTGTCGTCGGCGCCTGCCGGGGCCAGCACTACTTCGGCATACGTGGTCACTTCGATCGTGCGGGCGCGGCGACTGCGGTTGGACAGGCGTAGCCGCCGTAACTCGATGTCGTCCTCGGCGGAAACGGCGATCTGCAGATGGCTCTCGCACCCCCGGCGCACGCCACGGAACTCGGCCTTGGCGTCGGAGAAGATCGCTTCGTAGTTGTCTACCGGCACGCAGGTGGGCTGGTGCGCCGCAGACCAGAAGTCTCCCGTGTCGACATCGCGCAGGTAGCAGAACGTGCCCCAGGCATCGGTGGTGCCGTCTTCGCGCCAGCGAGTGACCGACATCTCGCGATGGCGCGTATAGCCGCCACCGGCGTGGGTGAGCATGCTGTGGTAGCCACCGTTGGATAGCAGTTGCACTTCCGGTCGCGGGCCATCGGGGTCGCGCAGCACGCGCAGGGCCGTTTCGCGTTGGGCCAGGGCCGGACGTTCGCCCAGCGCCTCCGCCTCGTGCGGGTGGAACACGCCGGTACGCGGGATACGCTCCTGCAACAGCAGCAGGGTGGCCTGGAACTCGACATCGGCGACGAAGCGGCGCTGCATGGGCTGGTCACGCAGCAGGTAATCCAATGACAGCAGGCCCATGCCCTGGTGGTGCGCCATGAACGAGCGCAGCAGCACGTGGTCCTGCCCCGGCGGTAAGCGGGCCGGGGTGTAGTCGATGGCCTCGTACATGCCGAAGCGCCCGCTAAAACCAAGCGCTTCGAGCGCCTGCAGGTTCTGGCAGGCCGCATCCGGCGCCACCATCAGCGCCAGCATGCTGGCGTAAGGAGCGATGACGCGATCCTGGCCCAGGCCGCGCTTGAGCCCCAGCCCCGGCACGCCGAACGCGCGATACTGGTAATTCAGCCGCGCATCGACCGCGTTGTAGCCGGATTCGGACACGCCCCACGGCAGGCCCTGCGCGCGGCCGTAAACGATCTGCGCCTCGACGGCATGGTGCATGGTCTGGTCGAGCAAGGTGTCCGGATAGCTGGGCATCACCAGCTGCGGCATCAGGTACTCGAACATCGAGCCGCTCCACGACAGCAGCGTGGGCGTGCCGTTGACTTCGGTGAGCAGCCGGCCCAGCGCGAACCAGCTCTCTTGCGAGAGTTGGCCCTGGGCAATGGTCACGAACGTGCACAGGCGCGCTTCGGAGGCGAGCAGATCGTAATAGCTGTTGTCGAGCCGGTGGTCGTCGACGTTGTAGCCGATGGAGAGCAGATGGCGCGCGCGGTAGAACAGGAAGCCGTACTCCATCAACGAGAACTGCCCGGCGCGGTGCGCCAGATGCTGCAGTTGTTGAATGCGTATGCGGGCTTGTGCCCCTATTTCGCCAGGGCGGCGGGCCAGTGCGCGCAGGGTGGGGATGGGCTCGTCCGGCATCGCGTCCGCGTCCGCACCGGCCAGTGGCACAGCTGCCAGCGCGGCGCGTGCGGCGCGGCATTCTTCATCGAGCAGCGTCGGCCAGTGCAGTTCGCCTTCGCCGGCGACTTCGGGGGCCGGCCATTGCGTGAGCACGGCTGAAGCCAACGCGCACAGCTTTTCGACCGTGGCGGCTGCCTGCCGTGCGGAGGCCGCGGCCTCGGCCTGCGCTGCCGTCAGGCGTTCGCGCAATCGGTTCACTGCCTCTGCCAGTGCCTTGTCGTCGGCGCGATGGCGTAAGCGTTCTTCGTCCAGCACGCCGAGCGTATCGCCCATGCCATGGAAGGTATGCGGCGCCAGCACCGGGGCATCCACCAACGCGAGCAGCCCTTGGCGCAGCGTGAGCAGGTGGCCGGCCAGGTTTCCGCTGTCCACGGTGGAAACGTAGCGCGGATGCAGCGGTGCCAAGGTTTCGGTGTCGTACCAGTTGAGGAAATGGCCGCGATGGCGCTGCAGTTTGTCCAGCGTGTCGAACACACGCGTGGTGCGTTCGGCCACCGCGCCTTCCTGCAGGTAACCGAAGTCCCAGGCCGAAAGGTTGCCCAGCAACGACAGGCCGATGTTGGTCGGCGAGGTGCGCCGTGCCACCACCAGCGCCGGATGTTCCTGGATGTTGTCCGGCGGCAGCCAGTGGTCCTGCTCGCGCACCCAGGCCTGGAAGAACGACCAGGTGCGCCGTGCCAGCCGCCCCAGGAAGGCGCGCTGTGGCACCGACAGCTCCGCCACGCCGCGGGCGGGCGGCCTGCCCAGCCACGCCATCAACGCCGGGGCGAGGGCCCACGCCAGCAGCAGCGGCGCAGCCAATGGCAACACCTGCGGTCGCAGGAAGAGCAGCCCCACCGCCACCGCAATCGACAGCAGCGAGGCCGGCGCCATCACCCGCCACTCCGCACCGCGGTCCGCACCGAGCCTGCGCTCGACTTCGCTCGACGGATTCCACTGCAACAGGTGGCGGTGGGTGATCGCCAGCCGCCACAAGGTCCGCGTGATTGCGTCGGCGGCCATCAGCGCTTCGTAGGGCAGGCAGGCCACATGGGTGGCCGCCCGCGCCAGCGACTGCACCGTGTTGCGGCCGACCTGGATGTAGTGCGCCTCCAGCGGGGTGTCGTCGGGCACGGCCAACGCGTCGCGCAGCATGCTGAGCAAGGGCGGCGCGAACCACAGCGC
This sequence comes from Stenotrophomonas sp., assembly GCA_036403795.1. GTDB lineage: Bacteria > Pseudomonadota > Gammaproteobacteria > Xanthomonadales > Xanthomonadaceae > Stenotrophomonas_A. Next base: position 9,687 of record DASWQJ010000035.1, on the reverse strand, counting down.
CAGTACCCAGGCGGTCCAGGCCCAGGGTTGCTGCGCGTAGCACCATCCGGCCACCAGCAACACCAACGCGGCGACTGGCACCAGGCTGCGGCGCAGATTGTCCAAGAGTTTGCCGCGCGACAGTCCACTCAGCCGGTTGCGTTCCCAACCCGTTCCCTGGCGCGGCGTCCACGGCAGCAGCCATGGCAGCAGCTGCCAGTCGCCGCGGATCCACCGTGCGCGCCGCTTGGCGTCGGCGGCATAGCGCTCGGGGTAGTCCTCGTACAGGCGCACGTCGCTGACCAAGCCGGCCCGGGCGTAGCAGCCTTCGAGCAGATCGTGGCTGAGGATGCGGTTTTCCGGCAGGCGGCCCTCGAGCGCGTGCTCGAACGCTTCCACGTCATAGATGCCCTTGCCGACAAAGGAACCTTCGTCGAACAGATCCTGGTACACGTCCGACACCGTGCGCGTATACGGATCGATGCCCGGCTCGCTCCCGAACAGCCGCGCGAACCGCGAGGTGCGGCGCCGGCCCAGGCTGGTGCCCACGCTGGGCTGCAGGATCCCGTAGCCCTGCACCACGCGTTGCCGCGTCGCATCGAAACGGGGCTGGTTGAGCGGATGCGCCAGCGTGGCGACAAAGGCGCGCGCCGCATCGCGTGGCAAGTGGGTGTCCGAATCGAGGGTGATGACGTAACGCGCGCCGACCAGCGCGGATGCATCGCCCGCCACGCGCATGAACGCGCTGGCGTCGCCGATGCGAAGCAGGACATTGAGCGCAGCCAGCTTGCCGCGCTTGCGCTCGTGGCCCATCCACACGCCTTCGTTCCGGTTCCACTGTCGTGGCCGGTGCAGCAGGCAGAAGCGATCGCCGAGTTCGGGTGCATAGCGGTGGTTCAACTGGTCGATCTGCGCCACCGCATGCGCCAGCAAGGCGTCATCTTCGGGCATGGCTTCGGCCGGTGCATCCAGAAAATCGGTCAACAGCACGAAACGCAGTTGCGGATCGCGATTGGCAAGAAAGCGCACTTCCAGCGCTTCCACCAGCACATCGATGCCGGAGGTGCTGGACAGCATCGAGGGCACCGCCACCACGGTGGCGCAATCTGGCGCGATGCCTTCGCTGAAATCCAGTCGCGGCAACAGGCGCGGTGCGACCAGCAACGTGGCGGTCCAATTGACGAGCACGATGCCCAGCTCGCTGAACACCAACAGCCCCAAAAGCCCCAATAGCGCCAACAACCATGACGGCATCGCGCCGCTGCCGCTGGCCAGCAATCCCCAGGTCGCGACCGCTGCAATCACCGTAATGGGCAGCAGATACAGCGATAGCGGCACGCGCCGCGGCAGCCGTCGCGCCTTGCGCTTGCGCGGACTAGCCGCGGCCACCGCATCGACGGTGCGTTGGACACCTTCACCCACCAACCAGTAACCCACGTGGGAGAGGGGCGCGGCGGAGGGGTCCACGCTGCGTGCCAGCTCAAGCGCGGTGGCCGCGACGCGTTCCTCGGGCACGCGGCTGCCGCGGGCAATCTTCTCGACCACGTGGCGATAAGCATCGCGGGTGCCGAAGTCCATCCCCGCGTAGACCCCGGCGGGATCTTCGCGCAGCCGTTGCTCGACCACGCTCATCTGCTCGACGAAGCTGCGCCAGTCCATCGTGGCAAGAAAGCGCAGGCTGCCGATGCTGTTGCCGATGGACACCTGGTCGGCGGCCTGCTGTTGCCCCTCGGCGCCCACCAGCTCGTCGACGCGTTGCCCGGCCGCGGCCGTCCACTGCTCCAGCCAGGCGATGGGCATCGCCCAGGCGCCACCGCGGCCTTGCAGCGAACGCGTCAACTCGGCGATGAAGGCGCCGGTCAGCGGAGGTTTCGACCGCGCCATGTCCGCCACCACCAGGACCACATCGGTGGGGGTTTCCGCAGCGGCGCGATTGAGGCTGTCGGCCCACGCCACTGCCAGGCGACGATCGGCGCCATCGCGCATCACCCGCGCCGCCATGCGTCGCAGGTTCTCCAGCAGCCCCAGGCGCAGCATGATCGGCACTGCCCAAAGCTCGCCCAGGTTCAGCGGCACCATCGACTGGTAGGCGGCGATGAAACGGCCCAGGGTTTCAGCATCGATGCGGCCGTCGCCATGCGCGATGGCCTGCATCGACAGTTCGTACACGCGCGGCAACCCGGCCGAGGGCCCCTTCAGCAGCGAGGGAAGCTGCCGGCTATAGCCTCTCGGCAGATGGCGACGCGCCGTCTGGATCTGTTCTTCGACCAGGTAATAGTTGTCGAGCAACCATTCTCCGGCCGGGGTGACCGGCCGCTGTTCCCGCACCAAGGTGTTGAGCAGGACGTTGGCATCTTCCAGAACGCGCTCGTTGGCCTGCAGCCGCTCCAGCAGCCGCTCGGACGCCGGCCGCATGCGCACCCGGTGCTGGCGGGCGAGGGCACGGCCGTAGTTTTCCATCTGCTCGGTGCTGAGCAGCGGCGCGCGCAGGGGATTGTCGGTGGGATCGACGACGACGGGGGCGGTAGCCTGGCTTTCACGCCAGCGACGACGCACGCGACGACGCAGGCGCAGCCAACGGCCAAACAGACGATGAAACTGGGGCATGGGCTACAGACGGAAGCGGGCGAATGACACCTTGCACTTAAATGGCACCGAAAGGCGTGAAGGACCGGCGGTTGGGCCCGGTGGCATCGCACGAGGTTGCAGCGCTTCGCGCCGGCACCGCCCGCCAGGTAGCGTGATGAGTAGGCTTAGGAAACCGACCCGGTCGTGGTCTGGTCCACGATGTGCGGCGCGGCTGGCACGGTACGACTTCTAACCCACAGCCCAAACTCCTTCATGACCAATACCACCGGCCGGAGGCCTTCGCCGTCCTCGGTAAGGTCATACTCGACGCGCACGGGCACGGTGGGGAAGACCGTCCTTCTGACGAGTCCCGTTTCCTCCAAGGCGCGCAGATCCAGCGTCAGCATTCGCTGGGAGATCGCGGGCACGGCACGCCGTAGATCGTTGAATCGTTTTGGGCCATCAAGAAGATAGGACACCAGGAGCAATCTCCAACGGCCGCCTAGCAGCCGCATGGCTTCCTCCACGGAGCAGCCGGATACGTTGTCTTTCAAGGCAAAAACCATTGGTTTGGCGCATAAGTATACTTTTTGTACCTACATAACGAAATAGTGCCTTCTTCCGTTTTTATACCGCGTCCCTAGACTTACACGCACTGCCGCTCGGGCAGCGCCCTCTGAACTCGGTCTCGGAAACACATGAAGTTGTATTACATTCCGGCGAGCTGCTCGCTCTCGCCGCACATCGTGCTCAATGAACTTGGAATCGCGGCGTCGCTGATCAAAGTGGATCACAAGGCGCACCTCACCCCCGATGGCGCCGACTACTACGAGGTCAATGGCCTCGGGTATGTGCCCCTACTCGAACTGGACGATGGCACGCGACTTCGCGAAGGATCGGTCATCATGCAGTACCTGGCTGACCTTAGACCGGAGCTCGGGCTGGCGCCGCCACCTGCCACATTCGAGCGTTATCGCTTGCAGGAATGGTTGAGTTTTCTGTCCACTGAAATCCATAAGGGATTCATACCGCTGCTTTACGCCGGGTTGGCGGGCAAATACGTGGACACGGCCCGCCCGAAGCTGGAGCAGCGATTCAATTGGATCGACGCCCAGCTTGCCGACCGCGATTACCTGATGGGGAGCAGTTTCACCGTCGCCGACGCGTACCTGTTCGCGTTGATTGGGTGGGGACAGGCCGACTGGCTGCGCTCGTACTACCAGGCCGCTGTGAGATTCGACGGTCTCGGCAACCTCAAACGGTGGTATCAGAGGGTGGGCGCACGGCCTGCCGTGCAACGTGCGCTGGAAGAAGAGGGGCTTGAAGCCAGTATGTGAGCGCCGGCGGGTGGCGTTCGAGCATGGCCGCCACGCCGCCTGGTGGGCCCTTCACCCGTTGAGCAACGCCTGTGCCGCTTCCGGATAACGCTGCCCGGCCACCGCATCCGGTGGGAACACCGCATCGATCCGCGCCAGGTCATCGGGGGAAAGCGCCAAGTCCAGCGCGCCCAGATTCTCGTCCAGGTAACGGGTGCGCTTGGTGCCCGGGATCGGCACCAGGTCCTTGCCCTGCGCGATCACCCAAGCCAGGGCGAGCTGCCCGGCGCTGGCGTTTTTTTCTGCCGCCAGCAAGCGCACCTGTTCAACCAGCGCCAGATTGCGAGTGAAATTCTCGCCCTGGAAACGGGGCGAATGGCGTCGGTAGTCGTCGGCTTCGAAATCCTCCGGCGAGCGAATCGCACCGGTGAGGAAGCCGCGACCCAGCGGCGAATACGGTACGAATCCAATACCGAGTTCGCGGGTGGTGGCCAGCACGCCGTTATGCTCGGGATCGCGCGTCCACAGCGAATATTCGGTCTGCACAGCAGTGATCGGATGCACCGCATGTGCGCGCCGGATCGTTGCCGGTGCGGCCTCCGACAAACCGAGGAAACGCACCTTGCCTTGCTCGACCAGTCGCGCCATCGCACCGACGGTGTCCTCGATCGGCACGGAGGGGTCGACGCGGTGCTGGTAGTAGAGGTCGATGTGCTCCACGCCCAAGCGCCTCAGGCTGGCCTCGCAGCAGGCAGCCACGTATTCGGGCCGGCCATCGGCACCGCGCGCGGCCGGGTTGGCGGGGTCGAACTTGATGCCGAATTTGGTAGCCAGGAACGCCTTGGCGCGGCGCGGTCCGGCGATCGCCTTGCCGACCAGCACTTCATTGGTGTGCGGCCCGTATATGTCGGCGGTGTCCAGAAAGTCCAGGCCGCGATCGAGCGCATGGTGAATCACGCGAATCGCGCCGGCTTCATCGCTATGGTCGCCGTAGAAGGCGCTCATGCCCATGCAGCCCAGGCCGAGCGCGGAAACGGTGGGGCCTTTTCGGCCGAGGGTGCGGGCCTGCATGGTCTACTCCTTGAGCGTGATGCGGGAGGGAAGAGGTTGGGGAACAGTACAGAGCTCAGGCACGGCCAACGATACGAGTGCCGCCGCTGATCAGTTGCTGCGGCAGCGGCATGCGCAGGAAGTTGTGCGGAAACGGCGCGGCCGTTTCGCTGATCGCATCCAGTGCGCCCAGCGTGGCGGCATCCAGATGCAGGTCCAGTGCGGCCAGGTTGTCTTCGAACTGCTCCAGGGTACGTGCGCCGATGATCGGGATGGGGCGCTTGCCGGGGCGTTGCAGCAGCCAGGCGAGCGCAACCTGTGCGGGGCTGGCGCCCACTTCGGCGGCCACTTCGCCAACCCGTTCGGCGATATCCAGCGAACGTGCGGTCAACGCGCCGTTGACCTGCGCCACGCCTTTGCGCGTGCCGACCGCACCTGATTGCGCGTCGGCTTGCAGGTCGGCGCGGCGGTACTTGCCGGTGAGCACGCCGCTGCCGAGCGGCGACCACGCCAGCACGGCCAACCCCAGCGCCTCGGCCATCGGCAGCAACTCGTGTTCGACTTCGCGCTGGATGAGGCTGTATTCGATCTGCAGTGCCACCAGTGGCGACCAGTCGCGCCATTCGGCCAGCGTCTGCATGCGCGCCACCTGCCAGGCCGGAATGTCGGAAACGCCGGCGTACAGCAGCTTGCCGGAGCGAACCAGATCGTCCAGCCCGCGCATCACTTCCTCTGCTGCGGTGGTGCCGTCCCAGGCGTGGAGATAGAGCAGGTCCAGATAATCGCTGTCCAGTCGGCGCAGCGTACTTTCGACCGAACGCATCAGGCTCTTGCGATGGTTGCCGCCGGCATTGGGATCGCCCGGCTGCAGGCTCAGCGTGTACTTGCTGGCGACCACTACGCGGTCGCGGCGGCCCTCGAGGAAGCGGCCCAGCAGCCTTTCGGCGCTGCCTTCGGTGTAGTTGTTGGCGGTGTCGACGAAGTTGCCGCCGCGGTCCAGGTAGGACTCGAAGATACGGCGCGCTTCGGTCTCGCCGGCACCCCAGCCCCAGTCCTCGCCGAAGGTCATCGTGCCCAGGGCCACTGGGCTCACGCGCAGGCCGGAGCGGCCGAGTAACAGGTAATCGTCCAGTGCCATTTCAGATTCTCCTCCGTGGGTATGACCAGACTGTAGGCCTGGCCGATCTGCGGATAAACCCGCAGAATCGGGATCCCCCATGAAGCACGGCTTCACAATCATGGCCGTCAATCCGCTACCCGCCGTCGTCGCCTTTGCCCGCGTGGCCCACCATGCCAGCTTCACGCGCGCGGCCACCGAGCTCGAGGTGTCGCCCTCGGCGTTATCGCAAACCGTGCGCACGCTGGAGGCGCAACTGGGCGTGCGCCTGCTCAATCGCACCACCCGCCGGGTCGGATTGACTGAGCACGGTGAGCGCTTCCTGCAGCAGGTCGCGCCCGGGCTGCAGCAGATCGACGCCGCCTTCCAGGACCTGGATTTCCTGCGCGACCGCCCGGCCGGCCACCTGCGCATCAACCTGCCGCGCATCGCAGCCGAACGGCTCGTGTTGCCGCGGTTGCCCAGCTTCATGGCGCGCTACCCGGAAGTGCAGGTCGAGTTATTTGTTGACCCCTCGCTGGCCGACCTGGTCGCCGGCGGCTTCGACGCCGGCATTCGCCTTGGCGAATGCCTGGCCAAGGACATGATCGCCCTGCCGGTCGGCGCGGCCCAGCGCCAGGTCATCGTCGGCACGCCCGAGTATTTCCGGCGCCACGCGCCGCCGCATACGCCGCGCGAACTGGTTGCACACGAATGCATCCGCTACCGGCGCAGCAACGGACGGCTGATGCTGTGGGAGTTCACCCGCGACGGGCGGGATTTCGAGGTCGAGGTCGGCGGGCGACTGGTCGTCAACGAATCGGATCTGGCGTTGCAGCTGGCCCGCCAGGGCCTGGGCCTGACCCAGTTGTTCGAAGCGCAGGCCGCGGCCGAAGTCGCAGACGGCAGCTTGGTACAGGTGCTCGATGACTGGCAGGTACCATTCCCAGGTTTCCACATTTACTACCCGGCGCGCGAGCACCTGCCGCCAAAGCTGCGGGTGTTCCTCGACCACCTGCGCGCGCCGTGATAGGTGCTGGAGGGTGGACGGCGGTGGCGCTATGCGTGTGCGTGGGGCAGGCGGGCGCGGTGGAGCCCACCCAAGAATTCAGCAAACGCATCGATCAACTGGAAGCCAGGATCACGATGCCGGTTGGGGCGCGTGATCTCCATGCCTACACGCGCTACTACGCGCAAACGGGAGGCCTGCTCGATGCAGTCTTCATCGCGGGTGTGGACGAGGTACGGATTGTTTCGCTGGATCAACTGCCCCAGATTTTCGATGGGGGCTGCGACGTTGTTCACGCGAAGTACGATCTTGCAACTGGACATATTCAGTCCATCTTTTGTAATGGACGTGGATAGTGGTGAACGTCGCCATGGAAGAAGTCCGAAACGGTGACCTAGTGGACACCGATGGTTTCAAGCTGCAACTCCCGCGAATTGCCCGTCTTCACAATCCATCTACGTGTCACGGCGTCATCATGTCTGGGCAAAAGCCGCTGTATTTCCGAGATCCCACGAAGGAGTATTGGAATGTCTCCAACCAAGCAAAACCTGGCGATGGCACGTACGCTCGGCGTGGCGATCCTCGCCGCCCTGAGCCTCGGTGGTTGCGCCACCTACACTGACGAGTTTGCAACGATCAACTCGCGCCTCGACCAACTCGATACGAAGGTGCAGGGCGCAGCCCAGAGCGCCGAATCCGCCAATCAGTCCGCGCAGCAGGCCAACCAGCGGCTGGATCAAATCGATAGCCGCGTCCAGCAGCTGGAAGCAGCCCCACGCCGCGTGCCGCGCGGGTAGTCGCTCTTGACACAGTTGTGACGAACGGTTTGAACTCGGGACCGGTGACCTTTACTGGTCACCGGTTTCTTTGTCTTCGCCCGGTATTAATCCCAAGGAATCGCCCCATCAACACGTGCATACACTCTGCGATCCGGACCGCTTGTGGCGGGCTTGCGCTGGCGCTGGCGCTCTCGAGCCTCGGCGTGGCCAGGGCGGAGGATGCCGCCGCGCAACCGGTGTCCGCCGTCGACGAACTTCCGCAAGGCCAGGAGGTGTCCGACACGGTGATTGAGCTCGCGGGTTGGGTGGTCGCCTCCAAGGACAGCCAAGGCTATCCTTTCGTGGTCATCGACAAGACCGCTGCGCAGATCTTGGTGTTCGACGGCAACGGCCAGCTTCGCGGCGCGGCACCTGGGCTCTTTGGCTCGGCGATCGGGGATCATTCGGCCCCTGGTGTCGCCGGTCTCGCGCTTCGCGAAATCCCGGGGCGGGATCGCACGACGCCCGCGGGTCGCTTTGTGGGCGGTTTCGGCCCATCAACCGACGCGGGGCGGGTCCTGTGGGTGGACTACGATTCCTCTGTCTCCATGCACCCGACGGCGACCGGCGTCCCGGCCGAGAAACGCGCCGAACGCCTTGCATCGCCTTCGCCGGACGACAACCGCGTCACTCACGGCTGCATCAACGTCTCGCCCGAGTTTTACGAGCGGATCATCCGCCCGACGTTCGAGCGGGGAGGGTTGTTCTACATCTTGCCGGACACCGCGTCGCTTGCGGACACCTTTCCTGAGTTCGTGCAAAGTCGCGCGACTGCCCAACACGACGATGGAAAACGCGCACGGCCCGCCCACCAGTAAAGGGGACGCTTCGGCGTATTGCCTTGGGTGCTCGAGGCAACGCAGCGGCTGACTCGGCTCGTGGCCCGGCCTTTCCGGTGTTCACTAAATCACGCTAACTCCGTGCCGCAGATCCATCCGTGGCGTTCGCCGGGCATGTGCGTGCGCTCGATGCCACTAGCTTGTTGCAGTTTCAAAGGCGCCGATCGCCCGCCGAACGGTCGGCATGACGCGGCGACTCACCGGAACGAATGCGCCCGTGGTGATGCGAAGGCGGCCCACTCCGGAAGTTTCGCGTTGCAGTGATTCGACGAATGCGGTGTTGACGATGTGGGAGCGATGCACGCGCACGAAGGCGGGCGGAAGCTCGGCTTCCAGCTCGTTCAAACTGCCGCTATGCAGCCGTTTGGCGCCGTCGGCGAAGTTGAGCTCCACGTAGTCGCCGGCACCGCTGCAGTGAGTAATCTGATCGACGGGTACGAGCTCGATCTTGCCGGTATCGATGATCTTGATCTTTTGGGCTTGCGCAGGCGGCCGGCTTCGCGCCTGCGCCTGGTCGAGCGCGGCCTCGAGTTGCTGCGCGCGGCTGGCCAGTGCAATCCGCAAGTGCTGCTCACGGGCCAACACCGAGGCTTGCTGGGCGAACAGGAACAGCAGCAGGGCCGCGACAAGATAGAAGAACACCGCGTCCAGGAAATGCCCGCCAAAGAAGAAACTCAACGCGGCAAACGAGACCAGCGAAACGAAATACGCCAATGCCCCCGGCTTGCGGCGCCATGACCACTGCCCCGTGCCGACAGCACAAAACAGGACAGGGCCGAGCATCGCAAGAGTGGCCTTGGCGTCGTAGCTGGGCACCGTCACGACGGCGGCCACGGTCACCAGCGCAATCAATGCGAAGGCGCGTCGCGGGTGAGCGGCCCTGAATCTGCGGATCACATGCGCTGACAGGGATAGTCCGAAGCCAAGCGAACACAGGACGATGGCGACCAGCCGCAGGTCATGCAGCGGATATTGATAGGGAAACAACCCGCGCGAGACTTCGGCGAACAGT
>DASWQJ010000034.1:0-22892 GCA_036403795.1 Stenotrophomonas sp. | reverse complement strand
GGGTCAGTGGGCCATGGATGGCCCACGGCGGTGAGTGCGGCCATGGATGGCCGCTCGAACCGCGACCCACCATCCCGACAGGACGGGGCCCGCACCGTAAGCCAACGCCACCAACCGCCCACACCCACCGCGCCCTCAACAAAAATCCCAACTCGCAAGCCGCGATCCAAAAACGCCCAGCGAAAGGGAGAAGGCCGACATCAACGAGCCGCCCGAACCGCGATCCAAAGCGCCGCGAAGGCCCTGCGCCGTCTCCCCCCAAATAACGGGGTCAGGTTCAGTTCTCGTAGCGAACTGAACCTGACCCCGTTATTTGCGAACTGAACCTGACCCCGTTTTTGACCCCGTTATTTGCTGCGAACGTCAGGCGCGGGCCAGCCACTTGGCGGCCATGCGGCGCATCGACTCGTCCGAACCTGGATCGTCGGGCAATTCGGCAATCGGCCGCCAGGCCAGGGCCAACGATTCCTCGCTGACCACGAAATCTTCCCGCTGGCCGGCGCGGACGATGTAGCGCACGTCGTAGTGCCAGTGACCGTCCACCTCGCGTCGCCCGGGGATCCAATGGCGGTCCAGGTCGAAAGGTTCCGGGCCGGCCAGGCTCAGTCCGACCAGGCCCGACTCTTCCTCCGCCTCCTTGAGCGCCACCCGGGCCAGGTCACGCTCGCCGTCGGCATGCCCGCCCAGCTGCAGCCAGCGGTCGAGCTTTCGATGATGGGTCAGCAGCACCCGTTCGCCCGCCTGGTCGACCAGCCAGGCCGAACCGGTGAAGTGGCCGGCCAGCCGTTCGCGCACGAAGGGGTTGGCGGCATCGTCCAGCAGTGCCTCGAAGGCCTGCACCGTCTCGGCTTCCCCCGGCCAACGTTGGCCATAACTCGCCAGCTGCTGCCGAAAAATAGGATCGGTGGTCGACATGGATCGGAATCTCGAGCGAAAAATCGTCGGCATTATCGCCGAGGCATGTTGCAGTGCGCTTGTGGACTGGCTTCAGCATTGGCTAAGGTACCGGCCAACTCCGGCGTGGCCGGACACCCCACGGCCCTGAAGGGCGCGGCCATCCGGCCGGGCCTCGTAGTCCATTTCCCGGGAAACCAACGCATGCTGAAGTCTTTGTTGAGGGTCAAGCCGGTCGAGCCGGCGGGACATGTCGATGCCGGCGAGCCCTTCGAGGGCAGCCTGGAGGGCGAAGTCACCCTCCAACGGACCCTCACCGCCAAGCACCTGGTCATGCTGGGTATCGGTGCGGTCATCGGTGCCGGCATCTTCGTGCTGACCGGCCAGGCGGCCGCCAACCACGCCGGACCGGCGGTGATGCTGTCGTTCGTGTTCGCCGGCATCGCCTGCGCCTTCGCCGGCCTGTGCTATGCCGAATTCGCCGCCATGATGCCGGTGTCCGGCAGCGCCTATTCGTATTCGTACGCCACCCTGGGCGAAGGCGTGGCCTGGTTCATCGGCTGGTGCCTGGTCCTGGAATACCTGTTTGCCGGTTCCAGCGTGGCGGTCGGTTGGTCGGCTTACCTGATCAGCTTCCTGACCAGCACGCTCGGCTTGCCCTTCCCGGCCGAACTGGCCAATGCGCCGCTGACCTGGACCGGCCATGCGTTCGAGGCCTCCGGCAACCTGGTCAATCTGCCCGCCGTCCTGATCGTCGCTGCCGTCAGCTGCCTGTGCTACATCGGCATCACCCAGTCGGCCTGGGCCAATGCGTTGGTGGTGGCGATCAAGATCGCGGTGATCTGCCTGTTCGTCGGCTTCGGCGTGACCTACATCAACCCGGAAAACTGGCACCCCTTCATTCCTGAAAACACCGCACCGGGCGTGTTCGGCTGGAGCGGCGTGTTCCGGGCGGCCTCGATCGTGTTCTTCGCCTATATCGGCTTCGACGCGGTCTCCACCTCGGCCGGCGAGACCAAGGATCCGCAGAAGAACATGCCGATCGGCATCCTGGGCTCGTTGGTGGTCTGCACCGTGATCTACATCATCGTGTGCGCCGTGCTGACTGGTCTGACGCCCTACACGCAGTTGGGGACCGCCAAACCCGTCGCCACGGCGCTGGAAAACTATCCGACCCTGGGCTGGCTGAAGACCGCCGTGGAAATCGGTGCGATCGCCGGCCTGTCCTCGGTGGTGCTGGTGATGCTGATGGCGCAGCCGCGCATCTTCTACACCATGTCGCGCGACGGTCTGATGCCCAAGTTCCTGGGCAAGGTGCACCCGCGCTTCCACACGCCGTACGTCGGCACGATCATCGTGGGTGTCGTCGCCGCTACTCTGGCCGGCCTGGTACCGCTGAACGTGCTGGGCGAACTGGTGTCGATGGGCACGTTGCTGGCCTTTGCGACGGTGTGCGTCGGCGTGCTGGTGCTGCGCTACACGCGGCCGGAGCTGGAGCGCCCCTTCCGGGTGCCGTTCGCCAAGGTGATCTGCCCGCTCGGCGCGCTGGCCTGCCTGTTCCTGTTCTTCCAGGCATTCCAGGAACACTGGAAGGTGTTTATCGGCTGGACGGTGATCGGCCTGTTCATCTATTTCGGCTACGGCATCCGACACAGCCGCCTGGCGCGCAAATCCTGAATCCGAAGCCGGCCCCCGCGCCGGCTTCGCTCCTTTGCACCTTCGGAACTCCGCATGTTCAAGCAACTCTGGGCCACCAAGCATCCCCACGCCAGCCACGCCGATGCCGGCGGACTGGGCCTGACGCGCGCCCTCGGCCCCTGGGGCCTGACCGCGCTGGGGATCGGCGCGGTGATCGGCGGCGGCATCTTCGTGATCACCGGCACGGCGGCCGCCAACCACGCCGGCCCGGCGATCATGCTGTCGTTCCTGCTGGCCGCCATCTGCTGTGCGTTTTGCGCGATGGCCTATGCGGAATTCGCCGCGATGGTGCCGGTCTCGGGCAGCGCCTATACCTATACCTACGCCACCTTCGGCGAGTTGGCCGCGTGGTTCATCGGCTGGATGCTGGTGCTGGAATACGGCGTGTCGGCCTCCGCCGTGGCGGTGAGCTGGACCGGCTACTTCCTGAGCCTGCTGCAGCATTTCGACATCGTCTTGCCCGCCGCGCTGGTGAATGCACCGCTGGACGCACAGTTGCGGCCGACCGGGGCCATCGCCAACCTGCCCGCGGCCGGCATCGTGCTGCTGCTGACCTGGCTGTGCTACGTCGGCATCCGCAAGTCCTCGGCGATGAACATGGCCATGGTGCTGCTCAAGACCGGCCTGATCGTACTGGTGATCATCGTCGGCTGGAAGTACGTCGATCCGGCCAACTGGCAGCCCTTCATCCCGGCCAACGAGGGGCCTGGCAAGTTCGGCTGGGACGGCGTGCTGCGCGGCGCCTCGATGGTGTTCTTCGCGTACATCGGTTTCGAAGCGGTCTCGGTCGCCGCGCAGGAGTCGCATCGCCCGCAACGCGACATGCCGATCGGCATGCTGGTGTCGCTGGTGATCTGCACGGTGCTCTACATCGCCATGGCCGCGGTGATGACCGGGCTGGTGCCCTACACCGAACTGGGCACCGATGAGCCCGTCGTGACCGCGGTGGCCGCACATCCGGAACTGGCCTGGTTGCGGGTGGTGGTGGAGATCGGCGCACTGATCGGCCTGTCCTCGGTGGTGCTGGTGATGATCATCGGGCAACCGCGGATCTTCATGATCATGGCGCGCGATGGCCTGCTGCCCGAGGTGTTCACCCGGATCCATCCCAAGTACCGCACGCCGCACATCAACACGGTGATCACCGGCGTCGGCATCGCGATCCTGGCGGCGCTGTTCCCGCTGGACGTGCTGGGAGAGCTGACCTCGATGGGCACCCTGATCGCCTTCGCGGCGGTGTGCGCCGGGGTGATGATCCTGCGCCGCACCCAGCCGGACCTGCCCCGCCCGTTCCGGATTCCTGCCGCGTGGCTGATCTGCTCGCTGGGCGTGCTGAGCTGCCTGTTGCTGCTGTCGGCGATGACGGCGCACAACTGGATGCTGATGGGCGTGTGGACGCTGGTCGGCTTCATCATCTATTTCAGCTTCGGCTTCCGCCACAGTCGCCTGCGGCGCTGAATCGGACAGGCGCCCGGCCCCGGGCGTCGCCGCCCCGTCCCGGGGCGGTTCGCCCTAGAATGGCCGCATGAACCTGCCCTCCGTCCCCTATGACGCCACCCGCCTGCGCGAGCTGGCGCAGCTGTTGATCAGCAACATCGGCGAGCTGGCGCGCGCCGGCTGGACGCCGGCCACCAGCAGCAATTTTTCCCACCGCCTGGACGATGGCCACGCGGCCATCACCGTCTCCGGACGCGACAAGGGCCGGCTGGCCGAAGACGACATCATGGTCGTTGATTTCGATGGCCAGGCGGTCGGTCGGCCGCTGCGCCCCTCGGCCGAGACGTTGTTGCATACCCAGCTGTATCGCCGGTTTCCCGAGATCGGCTGCGTGCTGCACACCCATTCGCCGGTCCAGACCGTGGCGTCGCGCCTGTATGCGCAGGCGGGCCGGGTGCGGCTGGAAGGCTATGAGTTGCTGAAGGCCTTCCAGGGCAACACCACCCACGAGATGGCGATCGACGTGCCGGTATTTGCCAACACGCAGGACATGGACGTGCTGGCCGCCCAGGTGGATGCCTTGCTGGACAAACAGCCGCTGTGGGGGTATCTCATTGACGGCCACGGGTTGTATGCCTGGGGTCGCACGATGGCCGAAGCCCGCCGTCATCTCGAGGCCTTCGAGTTCCTGCTCAACTGCGAGCTCGAACTGCGCAAGCTGCGCATCACCCCCTGACCCATCCTTCACTCAACGCCCCCGCCATGAGCAGACTTCGCATCTTTGCCGACCATGCCCCCGACGCGCCGCTGTTCGACAGCCGTGACGGCCAGGCCATCGCCACCGAGCTGACCAGGATCGGTGTCTCGTTCGAACGCTGGCACGCCAGCCAGTCGATCGAACCGGGCGCCACGCCGGAACAGGTGATGCAAGCCTACCGCGCCGATATCGACCGGCTCGTGGCCGCGCACGGCTTCAAGACCGTGGACGTGGTCTCGATCGCGCCGGACAACCCCAACCGCGAACAGATGCGGGCCAAGTTTCTCGACGAGCATTTCCACAAGGAAGACGAAGTGCGCTTCTTCGTGGCCGGCTCGGGGTTGTTCACCCTGCACGTGGACGGCAAGGTCTACGAGATCGAGTGCGTCAAGGACGACCTGATCGCGGTGCCCGACGGCACATTGCATTGGTTCGACATGGGCGAAGAACCCCACTTCGTCGCCATTCGTTTCTTCACCGAGCCCGATGGCTGGGTGGGCCACTTCACCGGCACCGATATCGCAACACAGTTCCCCCGTTACCAACCCGAGAGAAAGGCGAGCTGACGATGACCCAACCGCAGGCGATCCTGACCGATATCGAAGGCACCACCAGCAGTATTTCCTTCGTCAAGGATGTGTTGTTTCCGTATGCCCGGCGCGAAATGCCCAACTTCGTGCGCCAGCACAGTGGCCATCCGCAGGTAAGGCACTGGTTGAACCAGGTCGCCGACGAGATCGGCGAGGATGCCGATGACGAGGCATTGATCGCCACGCTGCAGCGCTGGATCGACGAAGACCGCAAGACCACCGCGTTGAAGGCCCTGGAGGGAATGATCTGGGAAGCCGGCTACCGCGACGCCGATTTCACTGCCCACATCTATCCCGACGCCGCCCGCCTGCTGCGCGCCTGGCATGCGTCGGGCATTCCGCTGTACGTGTATTCCTCCGGCTCGGTGCCCGCGCAGAAGCTGTTCTTCGCGCACAGCGATGCCGGTGATTTGACCGGTCTGATCAGCAACTGGTTCGACACCGAGGTCGGTCCCAAGCGCGAGAGCGGCAGCTATCGCAAGATTGCCGAGCGCATTGGATTGCCTGCGTCGCAGATCCTGTTCCTGTCCGACGTGGTGGAAGAACTCGATGCCGCCGGCCGGGCCGGTCTGCGCACCGCCCTGCTGGATCGGCTTGAAGACTACCCCACCCCCCGCAATGGGCTGGAAGTCGGCAAGCACCAGCGGGTGGAAGCCTTCGACGAAATCGTGTTCGCCTGATCGCGCAGGGGTCCCATGGCGCCCGGCGTGCGCGGGGCGCGATGAACCCGACCGCCGCTTCGTCATGCCCGACCGCCTCCGCCTGCCACGATTGATCCTGGCGCTCGCTGCCCTGCTGCCCGCGACCTTGCTGGGTGGCGCCTCGTGCATCGCGAATGGGGAAGCCGCCGACGCCACCGAGGCAGCCGTTCCGCCAGATCCGCCAGATCCGCTCGATCAGGCACAGCTCGCGCGTGCGCTGGAGGGATTGCGCCCGCAGCGACCCGGCGTGGCAGACCTGTTCGTGCTGGCGTTCGCGGGCGACGCCAGCGATCCGGTGTTTCGCAATGAAGCGTTGTACCTGCAGCAACTGGCCAGTCGCCGGCTGGACGCGGCTGGCCACACGCTGGCGCTGGTGAACGCCGAGGACAATCTGGGCAATCGTCGCTACGCGCCACTGGCCACCTACGACAACCTGTACGACGGTCTGGCCCGCATCGGCCGGCTGATGGACCGCGACGAAGACGTACTGCTGCTGTTCGTCACCACCCATGGCACGGAGGACCATGCGCTCTACGTCGATGCCGGCGAAGACGGCTATGACTATCTCTCGCCGGAGGACCTGCGCCAGGCACTGGACGATGCGGGGATAGTGCATCGGGTGATCGTGTTGTCGGCCTGTTATTCCGGCGGCTTCATCCCGAAGCTCCGCAGTCCCGACACGCTGGTGATCACCGCCGCACGCGCCGATCGTCCATCGTTCGGTTGTGGCAACACCCAAAACGCCACGTATTTCGGCCAGGCCTGGCTGGTCGAGGCGATGAACCAGACCGCAGACTTCGCAGAAGCCTATCGCTTGGCCAAGGCAGGCATTACCGCGCGCGAACGCCGCGAGGGTGAACTGCCGTCCTATCCGCAGATGGCCGAAGGCAAACGCATCGGTCCCGTCCTGGCGCATTGGCGGGGCGCCCTGGCGCCCTCCGCATTGCTGCCCTACCCCTATGCGCTGGACAGCGATGTCCAGACGCCCGCCGAGTCACCTGGGCCGGACATTCGATGAGAGAGATTCGCGTTTCGCCAACGCGATTCCTTGCTGGCTAGACTGCGTGCGCGCAGCCAGCCTTCGCACGCCAGCGCCCCCTGATCCACGCCAGCCCGCCTGTGCACGCCAGCCCGGATCCTTTCAGCGTTGCCCTACGCTGGCGCGCTTGAGCACCGCATTGAAAAACGACGGTTCCTGCCGATTGCGCCACTTGGCCGTGACGCATGGGTGGCAACCGCAGACCCTCAGGGCTGCGCCGTCTCCAATCGATACCCCGTCATCGCGGTGACCTCCCGGGCGGGCAGACGCGCCCTTACTTGCACTTCGTGTTGGCCTACCGGCAAATCGGTCGGCAGCGCGCCGCGCCACAAGTGAGCAGAAGGCGTGGCTTCGGGCGAGCGGTCATAGCCGCGCAGATGATCGGCCTCGTCGTCGCGCACGTTTTCTGCCTGGAGCCGTGGATCGGGTTGAACAACGCGCTTCATCGGCTTCCAGTCACCGCCATCCACGCGAAATTCCACCGCTGTGTCGGCCTGGCCCATGAATACATTCGCGTACACGCCCCAGGCCGGATAGGCCCCCTGGCGTAGCACCTTGGGCGCATGCAACGTCATCTGCGCATCGTGGCGGTCCCGCGCGGCGTGGTAGTCCAATGCGTACTCACCGTCCTGCTTGACGGTCAACACCGCGTAGCCGTTGGGCGTGCCGTCGGCCATCGTCGCATCGGGAATGCCATCGGCATCCTTGACGCCCGACCAGAACGCGCCGCAGGCCGCACCGACGTTGTATTCGTGCAGCGGCGTGGCGCCGGCCCAGCCGTCTTCGGCATCATGAAAGTAGTGCTGCTGGGTGTGGCTGTGCCCGCTGAGCACGAGCACGTGCGGGAAGTCACGCAGCAGTGCAAACAGCCGCGCCCGATCGGCATGCCGGAAAGTTTCCCGGCCCGGTGCCGCATCGAACAAGGGAATATGCATGCCCAACACCAGCAACCGATCCTTCGGCAGCGCCGCCAGATAGGCCTCCAGGAACGCAAATTGATCCTCGCGCAGTCCGCCCACATAGCCCGGCTTGGTTCCGGGCTGGAAAACCACATCATCGAGGAAGACGAAACTGGCGCCGGAATCGTTCACCGCGTACGTATCGGGGCCGTAGACCGCACGCCAACTGGACAGCGAATCGATGTCATCGCGGGCGTCGGTGTTGAGATCATGGTTGCCGGGCACGTGGAACCACGGCACGCCCAGCTGCCTGGTGATGCGGTTCAGTGCCGGATACAGCGACAGGTCGTCGTTGACCAGGTCGCCCAGCGTGGTGCCGAGCCGCGCGCGGGACTGGCCCGCAAGCGGCTTGACGATGTCACGGTCGTAGTAATCAAGGTCGGTGCGGCTGGCCGCCTGCGAATCGCTGAAGACCAACATCTCGAGATCGCCTGCGGCCGCCTCCGCCCGCAGCAGGGCGAAGTCGCCGCCAGGTGCAGCCGCGCTCGGTGCAATGCCGGCATGGTGCAGTTGGGGAGACCCGGCCGGTGCGTAATGACGCCAGAACTGCGGCAACCCGTCGGCCCCGGTTGCGAATCGATAGGCGTCTGGCTTGATCACGAACACCGTCTGGCCCGAGCTGATCGGCAACCGGTATTGGCCTCGCGCGTCGGTGACCACGATCGCGCGACCGTTGGAGACCTGCACACCCGCGATGCCAGGGTCGTCGGTTCCGCGTCCGGGGTGGCCGTCGCGCTCTTCGTAGACGGTGCCGCTGGCCACGACATCGCGCGCCTGCGCGGGGTCCGCTGCCAGCCATCCCAGCGACGCCAACAGCGTCGCGATCACCGCCTGCTTCATGCCCTGCCCCACGCCCGAACGAGCGGGAATTGTAGCGCCGGCCGATGACCCCTCGCCCATGCCGCCACCCGACTCAGCGATGCCTGGTTTCGAGCACTTTGACCGCGTCGTTCAGCGACAGCCCACGCGCGCGCAGCAACACGATGAGGTGGTAGAGCAGATCGGCCGACTCGCCCAGCAGCGCGTCGTCATCCTGCACCACGCCGGCCAACGCCGTCTCCACGCCCTCTTCCCCGACCTTTTGCGCGATCCGCCGTACGCCTTGGGCGAACAACCGGGTGGTGTAGCTCCCTTCAGGCTGTTCGACCGCGCGACGCGCCACCAGGGCATCCAGGGCGCCCAGGAACTGCGCGGGCGCACTGGGGAAACAACTGTCGCGACCCAAGTGGCAGGTGGGGCCGTGAGGACGCGCCAGCACCAGCAAGGTGTCGGCATCGCAGTCCTGGTCGATGGATACGACGTGGAGGAAATGCCCCGAGCTTTCCCCCTTGGTCCACAAGCGTTGCTTGCTACGGCTGTAGAAGGTCACTTGCCCCAGGCGACGCGTGGCGGCAAGCGCCTCGGCGTTCATGTAGCCCAGCATCAGCACGCGCAGGGTGTCGGCGTCCTGCACGATCACCGGCAGCAGGCCGTCGCCTTTGTTCCAGTCCAATGCCGCCGGTTCGGCCGCAGCGCTGTCATCGTGCATCGCGCACCTCGATCTGTCGTTGCCGCAGGTAGGACTTGAGTTCGGGGATCAGGATCGTGCCGCTATGGAAGACACTGGCAGCCAGTGCGCCATCCACGTCGGCCTGCTCGAAGGCGTCGGCGAAATGCTGCATTTCGCCGGCGCCACCGGAGGCCACCAGCGGCACCCGGCAGCGTTCCCGCGCCTGGCGCAACTGTGCGATGTCGTAGCCGCGCCGCACGCCGTCGTTGTCCATGCAATTGAGCACGATCTCGCCGGCACCGAGTTGCTGGACCTGATCGATCCAGTCCAGGGTGCGCAGCGGGATGGCCTGGGTGCGCGAAGGATCGCCGGTGTAGCGGCGCACCCGCCACTGCCCGTCCTGCTCCCGAATGGAATCCACGCCGACCACCACGCATTGCTCGCCGAAGGCCGCCGCCAACTCGCTGACCAGGGCCGGGCGACCCAGCGCCGGTGAATTGATCGAGATCTTGTCGGCGCCGGCATGCAACACCTTGCGCGCAGTCTCCACATCGCCGATGCCGCCGGCCACGCAGAACGGAATGTCGATCAGGCGCGCGACGCGTTCCACCCAGCGATAGTCCACGGACCGCCCTTCCGGACTGGCGCCGATGTCGTAGAACACCAATTCGTCGGCGCCCTGCTCGCGGTAACGCAGCGCCAATTCGGCGATGTCGCCCATGTCGACGTGATCGCGAAAGCGCACGCCTTTCACCACGCGGCCATCGCGTACGTCCAGGCAGGGAATGATGCGACGGCTCAGCATGCCAGTGCCTCCTGCAGCGCCAGTCGACCTTCCAGCAACGACTTGCCCAGCACCACGCCTGCGCAGCCGGACCCGCGCGCCGCGACCACGTCGGCCAGGTCGCGCACACCGCCCGACACTTGCACCTGCAGGCCGGGAGTCAGCTCGCGCAGGTGCGCGTAGAGCGCCAGGTTGGGTCCGGACAACATGCCATCACGGGCGATATCGGTGCACAGCAGATGCTGCAGGCCGGCCGCCGCGTAACGCGTGGCCAGCAGGTCCAGTGTTTCGGCGGCGGTCTCGGTCCAGCCATGCACCGGCAGGCGCCACACGCCCGCCTCGTCCTGGCGGCTGTCCAGGGCTACGGTGATGCGATCGCCGCCAAATTCCTCCAGCCAGCCGAGTACGGCCGCGCTGTCGCGAACTGCCAGCGAGCCGACGACCACCCTGGCTGCGCCCGCATCCAGCAGGCGCGCCACGTCATCGCGCGAGCGCACCCCGCCACCGGTCTGCACGCGCAGCCCCGTGGCCGCGATCGCACCCAATAACGGCGCCAGCGTGTAGCCGCCGAATCGTGCCGCATCCAGGTCGACCAGGTGCATCCATTGCGCGCCTGCGTCGGCAAAGGCTTGGGCACGTTGCAGCGGATCGTCGCCGTAGTGCGTCTCGCGGGCGTAGTCGCCTTGCGCCAGTCGGACCACTCGCCCCTCGCGGATGTCGAGGGCGGGATAGACGGTGAAGCTCATGCGGTGCTCTCTAGAAAATTGCGCAGGATGCGTGCACCGGTGTCGGCAGAACGCTCCGGATGGAACTGCGCACCCGCATGGAATCCCTCTTGCACGACCGCGGTGAACAGGCCGCCGTGGTCGCAAGCGGCCACGGTGGCCGCCGTCAGCGGGGCAGCGTAACTGTGGACGAAGTAGGCATAAGGGCGTTCTTCCAGGCCCTCCAGCAACGGCGAGGGCCGCAAGGGCAACAAGCGGTTCCAACCCATATGCGGCACGCGCACGCCCAGGGCCGGATGCAGGCGCCGCACCACGCCGGGCAACAAGCCCAGGCATTCGACATCGCCTTCTTCCGATCGTTCGTACAACAACTGCATGCCCAGGCAGATGCCCAGCAGCGGCACCTGTAGCCGCCGCAGTGGCTCGACCAGGCCTTGGGCATGCAACCGGGCCATCGCCACCGGCGCGGCGCCCACGCCCGGCAGGATGACGCGCGTGGCGCCTTCCAGCCCGGCGGGCTCCTGCACCAGTCGCGCTTCCACGCCGAGCCGCTCCAGCGCATAGCGCACCGAGCCGAGGTTCGCGCCACCGGCGTCGATCAGGGCCAGCACACTCACAACGCACCCTTGGTCGTCGGCAACGTCGTGCCTTCCCGACGCACCGCTTGCCGCAATGCCCGTGCAAGGGCCTTGAAGCAAGCCTCCACCTGGTGGTGATCGTTCTCGCCCTGCACCCGCAAATGCAGGTTCAGGCCCGACGCATCGCACAGCGAGCGGAAGAAATGGGGCACCAGTTCGGTGGGCATGTCGCCCACGCGCTCGCGCCGGAACTGGCCGTCGAATACGAAATACGGACGGCCGCTGAAGTCCAGCGCGGCACTGGCCTGGGCCTCGTCCATCGGCAACGTGAACCCGTAGCGCCCGATGCCTCGCTTGTCGCCCAGTGCTTCGCGCAGCGCCTGGCCCAAGGCCAGGCCGGTATCTTCGATGGTGTGGTGCTCATCGATGTGCAGATCGCCCTCGGCACGCACGTCCAGCGCGAAGCCACCGTGCTTGCCGATCTGCTCGAGCATATGGTCGAAGAACGGCAGGCCCGTGGCTGCGTGCGGTTCGGTGACGCGGTCCAGGTCCAATTCGACGCGAATGCGCGTCTCTTTGGTATTTCGCTGCACGATGGCCCGTCGCGGCGCGTCGGCCAGCTCGTGCGCGATGCCGGTCCAATCCCATTCTCCGCCGAACTGCTCGGTGCGCAGCTGAAAGCCACGGATGCGCAGGTTCTCCGCGAACTGGATATCGGTGGTGCGATCGCCCACCATTGCCGAGCGTTCCCAATCCACATTTCGATCCTGCAGGTAAGGCAGCATCAACCCGACGCCCGGCTTGCGGGTGGGCGCGTTTTCATGCGGCCAGCTGCGATCGACCAAGACGTCGCGAAAGGTGATGCCCTGGCTCTCGAACACCTGCAACATGAGGTCGTTCGGGCCATCAAAACTGTCCTGGGGATAGGCCTCTCCGCCCAGCCCATCCTGGTTGGTCACGATCACGAACTCGTAACCGGCATCGCGGAGCTTGAGCATCGCCGGGATCACACCGCGCACGAAGCGCAGCTTCTCGTATCGATCGATCTGGAAGTCTTCGGGCTCCTCGATCAGCGTACCGTCGCGATCCACGAACAAGATCGGCTTCATGCCGCACGCTCCTTTTGCTGGCCAGCCAATGCCGCGATGACGCGCGCATTCTGCTGCGGCGTTCCGATACTGATGCGTAATGCATCCTCCAGTTGCGGTGCGCCCCGTTGGTCGCGCACCACCACGCCGGCATCCAGCAACGCACGCCAGGCCGATTCCGCGTCGTCGAAGCGCACCAGCAGGAAATTGCCTTGCGAGGGATAGACCCGACGCACGCCAGGCATCGCCGAGAGCGACGTCGCCAGCGCGCTGCGTTCCCCACGCACCTGCGCGATGTGTGCCCGCGTGGCTTCCTGCGCCTTGGGTGCCAAAGCCTGCAGCGCGAGGTCGGCGCTGGGCTGCGGCACCGGATACGGCGCTTGGCAGGCACGCAACACCGCGATCAGCGATGGGTCGGCGATCAAACTGCCAATTCGCGCGGCCGCCAGGGCATGCGCTTTCGATAGCGTGCGCAGCACTGCCAGGTTCTCGTGCCGCCCGAGCAAGGACACCGCCGATGGTTGGTCGGCGTATTCGCCATAAGCTTCGTCCACGACCACCAGCGCCTGCCCACGCAATCGATCGGCGACCTGCGCGACCTCCTCCAGTGAGATCACCGAACCGGCGGGGTTGGACGGCGAACACAGGAAGACCAACTTCGCACGCGAAGACTGCGCGGCAGCCAGGATCGCCTCGATATCGGCGTACAGCCCGTTCTCGTCATCGCGCAACGGCACCTCGCACAACGGCGCACCTTGCAGGCGGGCGCTCACCGCGTACATGCCGAACACCGGCGGTGTGACCAGTACGGCGTCCTCGCCCGGGCGGCACAGAGCACGCACCAGCAGGTCGATGGCCTCGTCGCTGCCGCGGCCGATCAGCAACTGCTCCGGCACACAGCCGTAGAGCGCCGCCAAGGCTTCGCGCAACAACGGCGGTTGCGGTTGCGGGTAACGTCGGCAGCTGGCCTGCGTGTCGGCGTCGTTGGGCCAGGGCGACTCATTGGCGTTGAGCCAGGCATCGCCCTGCACGGTCGCGCTGCGAGCCGACGAATAGCCGGCGAACCCGCGCAGGTCCTCACGCACCAGGTCAAGAACGGCATCGCTCATGCCGGCTGCTCCATTCGCAACGCCACCGCGTTGGCATGAGCGTCCAACCCTTCGGCGCGCGCCAGCCGCAGCGCGCAGTCGCCAATGGCCGCGATGCCGGCCCGAGTTGCGCTCTGCACGCTGACGAAATTCTGGAAGCTGGCCACGCTCACGCCACTGTAGGCGCGCGCCGCACCACTGGTCGGCAATACGTGATTGGTGCCACTGCAATAGTCCCCGAGTGCTTCGGGCGTGTAGTCGCCCAGGAAGACCGAGCCGGCCGCTTCGATGTGGTCCAGCCAGTCGCGCGGCTCACGCAGCGCCAGGATCAAGTGCTCCGGGGCGTAGCGGTTGCTGATTTCGAAAGCGTCGTCGAGGTGGGCTACCTCGATGAGTCGGGACTGTTCCAGCGCCTGGCGCGCGATGTCGGCGCGCGACAGACCGGCCAGTTGTTCGACCAATGCCTGCTGCACGGCGGCGATGAGCGCGGGGCTGTCGGACAGCAGCAACACCTGCGAGTCGGGTCCATGTTCGGCCTGCGACAGCAGGTCCGCGGCAACGAATGCGGCATTGGCGCCGGCATCGGCGATTACCAGTACTTCGGACGGGCCGGCGGGCATGTCGATCGCCGCAGCGCCGGCCTGCGCGACTTGCTGCTTGGCCTCGGTGACGAAACTGTTGCCCGGTCCAAACAGTTTGTCGCACTTCGGTACGCTGCCACTGCCAAAGGCCATCGCGGCGATCGCCTGCGCGCCGCCCAGCTTGAATACGCGATGCACGCCGGTGAGGCGTGCTGCCACCAGCACGGCCGGATCAACGCTGCCATCGCTGCGTGGTGGCGTGCACAACACCACTTCGCGGCAGCCGGCCAGTCGCGCCGGCACGCCCAGCATCAACGCCGTGGAGGGCAAGGGGGCGCTGCCCGCCGGCACGTACAACCCGACGCGCACGATGGGGCGCACCACGCGCTCGCAGACCACGCCCGGCGCGGTTTCCACCGCATAGCCGGCGGTCATGCCGGCGCGGTGGAAAGTTTCGATTCGCTGTGCGGCGTCCTGCATGGCCTGGCGCAGTGACGGATCCACCGCGGCCTCGGCAGCGGCGAACTCAACCTCGCTCACTTCCAATGCATCCAGCAACACTTTGTCGAAACGCTGGGTGATGTGGCGCAAGGCGGCGTCGCCGCCGACGCGCACCGATTCGATCAACTCGGCCACGGCAGCACGCGTCTGCCCGGCGACCACCTGCACCGGTCGCGTCAACGCCCGGGTGCGCGCGGCTTCGTCCAACGCATCCCACGCCAATACCGGGCCTGCCATTTGCCTGTCCTGCTCGATGCTCATGCCAACGACCGCTCCACCGTCAATACCGTCAAGCCTTGCGCGCCCGCGCGCTCGAGTTCCTCCAGCCGCTGCCAGGTCACCGCGCCATGGCACATCGTCTGCAAGCGCCAGGCGCCACTGCCGTCGTCGGCCAGGCGCTCGAGGGGCTCGGCGTCGGGCAACAGGCCGCGCAAGGCTTCGACGACCTGCTCACCCGCCGCGCGGAACATCAGCAGCTTGCTGTCGCGCTGGTGCAGGACGCCATCCATGCGCTTGAGCAGCATCGCCAACAATCCCGCCCGCAAATCGGCGGGCTCGCGCACGGCACCGGCCAGCACGGCCTCACTCTCGAGCAAGGTTTCCACCGGCTTGAGCTGGTTGGCAGCCAGGGTGGCCCCACTGGAGACCAGGTCACAGATCAGATCGGCGGTCCCTAGGCGTGGCGCGATCTCCACCGATCCGGAAAGCTCCACGACCTGGGCCTGCAGGCCATTGCGATCCAGCCAGTCCGCCAGGACGGCGGGATAGCTGGTGGCGATACGCGTTCCGGCCAATTGCTCGATACCCCGCCACTCCCACTCCTCGGGCACGGCCAACATCAGGCGGCATTGGCCGAAGTTCAGGCCGCGCAGCGCCCGATACGCTTCTGGCAGTCCGTTGCGACGCCGCTCCGCGCCCTGCTCGTCGAGCTCGTTGCGGCCCACGATGCCCAGGTCGCACACACCGTCGGCGATGAGACCAGGAATGTCGTCATCGCGCACCAGCAGCAGATCGACCGGCAAGGATTCGCCGTAGCAAAACAGCTTGTCGCGACTCTGTCGCCAGCTCAGCCCGCAGGCCGCCAGCAGACTGCGGGCCGGTTCGGCCAGCCGGCCGCTTTTCTGGATGGCGATGCGCAACCGGTCGCGCGCGGGGCTCGCCTGGGCAGTACTCATTGCAGAGATCTCACTGGGATTCGGGGGTTGGGGCGCGCTGCGCCTGCAGCGCGGCGGCATAGCCGCCTGCGCCGTATTCGAGGGTGCGGGCGACCCGACCAATCGTGGTCACGCTGACCTGGGTCAACTCGTGGATCTCCCGGTAGGGAACGCCTTTTCGCAGCAGCGGCACGACCCGCCACCGGTCCGACATGGACTCCAGCTCCGCCGGCGTACAGAGATCGCGCAGGAACGCCAGGACCAGCTCCTGGTCCTCCAGCCGCGACAGGGCGTGGGCCAAGCCCTGCAAAGAGGCGTGGGCGTCGTATTCGGTGCCGGGAGAGGGTCGTTGTTTCATTACGTTAATGTAATAGCGTGCTAATACATTAATTGGCAATGGCTTCGCGGTCAAGGTTCGGGAGAGCCTCTTCCCAATGGCTGGGGGGGTTCGTTCATACGAGTTCGCAGGCGGACGAGCGTCCCGTCACGGCCCTGGCTTGCTGCACTGCCTTGCTGCACTGCCTGGCGTCGACTGCCCCGGCGCTCCCATGAAAAACCCCGGCACGCGGTATCCGCGTCCGGGGTCTTGGCCAGCCTTGTGCCAACAGCCGACAGCGCTACATCACCTTGGCTTGCTCCAGCTCGACCCGAAGGGTGTCACCCAGCTCGTCCCGCGACGCCTCGAACTGCTGTTCGCGTACCAGGTCCTTCACCGCGACCACGCCGCGGGCACGCTCGTCCTCGCCGGCCAGCACGACGAAGCGAATACCCGCCTTCGCCGCGTACTGGAATTGCTTGCCGATCTTCTTTGGCTCCATCTGCACTTCGGTATTGATCCCGGCCGCACGCAGGCGGCGCGCGATGTCCAGCGAATCATCCAGGCGGTCGCCGTCCATCAACGCGACCATCGCCTGCACGCTGCTGGTCTCGGCACCGGCCAGCAGCCCCGCCTCGCGCAGTTGCCAGAACAGGCGGGTCAGTCCGATCGAGATGCCCACGCCCGGCAACCGGCTCTTGGTGTAGTGGCTGGCCAGGTTTTCGTAGCGCCCGCCCGAGCAGATCGAGCCGATCTGGGGATGCTCGTCCAGGAAGGTCTCGTAGATCGTACCGGTGTAGTAGTCCAGGCCCCGGGCGATGGACAGATCGACGTGGTAGGCACTGCGCTCGATGCCCAGCTGGCCCAGCATCACGATCACTTCCTCCAGTTCGGCGACGCCTTCGCGCAGGCTCTGCGGCCACTCCATCGCCAGCACCTCGCGCAAGGTGGCCAGCAACATCAGGTCGGCATCGGTCTGCGCGGTCAGCGCCGGCTGGCCGGCAGCCAGGCCAGCGGCGGCGGCCTGGGTGTAACGCGCGCGCTCTTCCGGGCGGCAGGAATCGAACAGCAGGTGCAGCAGTCGCGACACCGTGTCGGCTTCCAGCCCCATGCCCACCAGCGCCTGCTCGGTGCCTTCGCGGCCGCGTTTGTCGGTCTTGTCGACCTCGCGCAGCACTTCGCCCTGGAAGTCGGCATCGCCCATGCCCAGGGCCTCCAGGATGCCGCGCAACAACTTGCGATTGTTCAGGCGGATGGTGAACGAACCGATCGACAGCTCGGAGAACACTGCGTGGATCACCGCCGGGATCTCGGCATCGAAACGCACGCTCAGCGCATCCTTGCCGATCACATCGATGTCGCACTGGTAGAACTCGCGGAACCGGCCGCGCTGCGCGCGCTCGCCGCGATACACCCGCTGCATCTGGTAGCGGCGGAACGGAAAAGCCAGCTCGTGTTCGTGCTCGGCGACATAACGTGCCAGCGGCACCGTCAGGTCGAAACGCAACGCCAGTTCGGGAAGGCCGGCGCCCTTGGCCTCGGTCTCGTTGGCCGCATTGGCCAGCGCGCCGGTGGACTGCACGAAGTACACCTGGCGCTCGGTCTCGCCTCCGGACTTGGTCAGCAACACATCCGACAGTTCGAAGACCGGCGTCTCCACCGGCAAAAAGCCGAACCGCTCGTAGTTGCGACGAATGACGTCCAGCATGCGCTGGAACGCGATCTGCTCGCGCGGCAGCAATTCCATGATGCCGGGCGGCGTACGGGGCTTGATCACGAGCAAAACTCCTGCGAACGAATCGACACTGGGGCAGCGGATCGCCAATTCTAGCGGCTGCCGGGCCCCGCCGACGGCATGGCGTATCATGTCGATGCCCCTTCGCCGCCCTCGGTGCCATGTACCGGCCGCTCGCCGTCGCTCCCAGCCCCTGCTCGACCGGTTCGGATCCCGCTGACGTCGCCACGCTGGAATGCACGCATTGCAGTGTGCGAGGACGTGCGGTTTGCGGAGCCTTGTCGACCCTGGAAATGGCCGCGCTGGACCAGGCCACCCAGCACCAGCGACTGGCCTCGGGCGCCACGTTGGTCCACACCGGCGAATTGCGCCAGTACGTGTTCACGCTGACCGATGGCGCCTTGCGCCTGGTTCGCACACTGGCCGACGGCCGCCGCCAGATCACCGGTTTTGTATTGCCGGGCGATTACGTCGGACTGACCGAGACCGTGCGCCATCGTCATGACATCGAGGCGGTGGTCGAAAGCCGGGTGTGTCGAACCACCCTCGGCGACATGCGTCTATTGCGCGAACGCTATCCGCAGCTCGAACGCAAGCTGATGCAGCGCACCAGCATGGAACTGGCCGCCGCCCAGGATGCCGGCCTGCTGTTGGCGCGGCTGCAACCGGCCGAACGGCTGGCGCATTTTCTGCTGCGGCTCGCTGCGCGGGCCGATCACCCCAGCGACATCGTCGCCCTGCCGATGGGACGCGGGGACATCGCCGACCATCTCGGCCTGACGATGGAAACGATCAGCCGCACGTTCACCAAGTTGCGCCAGCAGCAGCTGATCGCCTTGCCGCAACTGCACCGGGTGCAGATCCTGGACATGCCGGGCCTGCAACGCCTCGCCGGCGATCTCGCCTGAGCGGAGGCGACGACTGGCCGATGCCTCGGTCAGTGCGCGTCAGCGCCGGCGACGCCGCGACTCGCCCACTGGCCACCGCCACCACCGCAGTCGGCCATGAGCATCCGCGAACGCCGCAGCCATTGCGGGTCCGGATAGTAGGCAAAGACGAGTGACCCACCCCGCAGCGTGTCGATCAGTTGGCGTGCGATGGCCGGACGGACCGCCGGACACCCCAGGCTGCGGCCGAGGCGGCCCTGGCTGCGGATGATCGCTTCGCTGACATACGGCGCCCCGTGCATGACGATCGCCCGATCGCGGGCATTATCATTGAAGCCCGGCTCCAGGCCCTGCAGGCGCAGCGAATAACCGTTGTGACCGGTGTAGGTTTCCTGGGTGGCGAATGCGCCCAGGCTGGACATGTAGCTGCCATCGCTATTGGAAAAATGCGCCGCCACGTTGTCGCCGGTATTGCGGCCGTGCGCCACCCATTCCTGGAACAGCAGGCGTTGCCTGCCCAGGTCGAACACCCATAGCCGGCGCTCGGTGGAAGGGCGCGAGTAATCGATCACGCCCAGCAAGGCGCCCTCGCCTACCTGTTGGTGTCGCCGCGCGCACTGCAGCGCTTCGGCTGCCAGGCCCAGCACTTGTCGATCCAGGCCAGGGGCCTGGCGGGCCAGCGTCTCGATCAACCCGCCTGCTTGCGCGCCGGTCGAGGCTGCGACGCCTTCCACCGGCAATGGCGAAGGCAAGGAGGCCGGCGCCACCCGCATCGCCGGCGGCGCCCATTTGGCGGGGGCAGTCGACGCCAGGGCGCACAAGGACGCGATACCGAGCAGCTTGAGGGGAACACGCATGGCTTGCACCTGTCATGACAATGGCAGGAGAACCCGATCCCTGAACTCCCCACAAGTCTTCCATATGGTGCCTGCCCTGCCGCTTGCAAGCCAGGCACTGCTGGCGGTGTTGGGTCGGCGCTCAGGCCAACAGCCGCTCCCGCAGGGCCTCGTAGTCCGCAGGCAGGGGATCGGCCCACGCGGGACGGGAAAGCAGTTCAGCCAGCGATTCAGGAACATCCACGCGCCGGCCAATCAACGGCTCGACCACGCTATCGAACTTGGCCGGGTGCGCAGTGGCCACCACCGCCCAGTCCCCGCGTTCGCCCACCGCACGTAGCTTCTCCAGTACGTGCACTGCGGTGGCGGTATGGGGGCAGAAGACTTCCCCGTGTCGCTGGAAACGTTCGGCCAAGGTATGCCGGATGGTCGCATCGTCCACCGACAGCGCCTGGAAGCCGGCGCGCAGCGCCACGTCGTCTCCCTGGTAAAGCCAGCGCAAGCGCTCGAAATTGCTGGGTGCGCCTACGTCCATGGCGTTGGCCAAGGTGGCCACGCTGGCGCTCGGACGGTAGGCATCGCCGGAGAAGAAATCCGCCAGCACGCGGTTGGCATTGGTGGCCAGCACGATCCGCCCCAACGGGGCGCCCAACGTGCGCGCCAGGATGGCGGCCAACGCGTTGCCCAGGTTGCCGGTGGGCACGACCAGTTTGAGCGCACGCCCTGACGCGGCATGGTGTCGCAACGCGGCATCCACGTAGTAGCCCATTTGCGGCAGCAGCCGCCCCAGGCTGATGCTGTTGGCCGAACTCAGCGGCACGCGCGCCTGCAGCTCGGCATCGTTGAGGGCGCGCTTGACCATCGCCTGGCAATCGTCGAATGAACCGGCCACGCGCAACGCCTGCACGTTGTCGCCGAAGCAGCCCAACTGATGCGCCTGGCGCGGAGCCACCCGGCCATCCGGGTAGAGCACCACCACGCGCACCCCCGGCTGGCGATGGAACGCGGCGGCGACGGCCGCACCGGTGTCGCCGGAAGTGGCCACCAGCACCGTCAACGTGCGCGAATCGGCACGCTGCACGCGTGCCAGGCATGCGGCCAGGAATCGCGCACCGAAATCCTTGAACGCGGCCGTCGGACCATGGAACAGCTCCAGCACATGGTCATCGGGGGTGGACAGTGGGCGCAGCGGCGCAGGGAACGCGTAGGCCTGCGCGCAGATGGCCGCCAGCTCGTCGGCCAGCGGGTCCGACGCGAAGAACGGGGCCAGCAATTCGGTGGTGGTGGCGGCCAGGTCCGCACCCGGTCGCAACAAACGGGGCGCCGGCATGGCCTGGGGCACGTACAGCCCGCCATCGGGTGCCAATCCCGCGGCCAGGGCCTGGCTCAGCGACGCCGGAGCGGACTGGCCGCGCGTGGAAACAAAGTTCATCGATACTCCAGGGACAGTAATGACTCAATCGAGCAGATGGGCACCAGGACTGGCCAGGGGCGAGACCCAGGCCTGGCTGTCGAAACCGGCGGCGGCAAAGGCGGCGCGTACCGCGGGCGAAGCGCGTTCTGCCTGGGCGCGATCCTCGAACCAGCCGAAGACGCTGGGCCCGGCGCCGGAAATGCTCGCACCCAGCGCACCGTGGTCCAGCGCGGCCTGTTTGGCGGTGGCAAACCCCGCAATCAGCGGCGCACGACGTGGTTCGACCAACACATCCCGCAGGCCGGCTCGCACCAAGGCCGCATTGCCGGCATGACAACCGGCCAGCACCAATGCCAGGTGGGCGCTCTGGGTGACGAAGTCGCCCAACGCGTAGTCGCCCTGCAGCGCCGCGCGGGCACGGCGCGTCTCCAGCACGGCATCGGGGTGGACCAGCAAGCTGTGCCAATGCGCGGGAACCGGGATCGGCACCAGTAGTTCGGCGGTGGCCAGCACCAGTCCGCCGAGCAACATCGGCCCCAGGTTGTCGCCGTGTCGCCCGCCACTGGCCACCGCTTCGCCGTCCAGCGCAAACGGATACAGGGCCTCGCGCGACAGCGGAACCTCGAGCAGGTCGTTGGCAGCCACCAGCGCGGCAACGCAGGACGCAGCCGAGCCGCCCATGCCCGAGCCCAGCGCGATGCCTTTGTCTATTTCCAGTTCGAAGCCGAACGGCAGGTCCAGCGCTTCCCGCAATGCCATCAGCGCCACGCCGGCGGTGTTCTCGCGCGCGTCCAACGGCAGATCGACTGCTGCTCCCCGGATCGCCGCGATCCGCACGTGTGGCTCGTCGAGACGGCGCACCGTCACCACGTCTCCCACGCCGGCGATCACATGACCCAGGATGTCGAAACCCACCGCCACGTTGCCCACCGATGCCGGCGAGAAAGCGCGTGCCACTGTTTTCACCCTGTGGATCACAGCCGGGCCCCCTCGCCTGCGGCCACCCGCAGCAGATCGGCGAACACGCCTGCCGCCGTGACTTCCGGACCTGCACCGGGGCCTTGCACGACCAATGGGTTGTCGCAGTAGCGACGGGTGGTGAACTGCACGATGTTGTCGGTCAGGTGCAGGTTGGCAAACGCGTGACTTGCGGGCATTTCCACCAGGCCCACGCTGGGCACGCCCTGTGGCGGCAACTCGGCCACGTAGCGCAACACGTGGCCACGCGCCTGTGCCTCACGCAGCCGCGAAGCGAATGCCCCGTCGACCTGCGAGAGCCCCGCCATGAAATCTTCGATGCTCGCCTGCCGCAGGGCGTCAGGCACCAGGCTTTCCACCTGCACGTCGTCCAGGCTGATTTCGCGGCCGGACTCGCGCGCCAGGATCACCAGTTTTCGAGCGACGTCCACGCCCGACAAGTCGTCGCGCGGATCCGGTTCGGTGTAACCCATCGACCGCGCCTGCGCGACCAGCTGCGAAAACGGCATCTGGCCATCGTATTTGTTGAACAGCCAGGCCAGCGTGCCGGAGAAGATGCCGGCGATGGAGACCACCTCGTCACCGGTATCGACCAGGTCGCGCAGCGTGGTGATCACCGGCAATCCCGCTCCGACCGTGGCTTCATAGCGAAAGCGCGCGCCA
>DASWQJ010000033.1:0-2262 GCA_036403795.1 Stenotrophomonas sp. | reverse complement strand
CATCGCGTCATGCGATGCCGGACCACTAAGGTCAGCTGCGACGCCCTAGCACGCTGTTGCGGCGGCTGTAGACCAGATAGACCAGCAACCCAAACGCATTCCAGGCAGCGAACCAGACCTGCGTGCGAGTCGGAAGGCTCCAGAACAGATACAGACATCCCAGGATCGCCAACGGTCCCACGATCCACGCCGCGGGCGTGCGGAACTTCCGCTCGCGATGGGGTTCTCGCTTGCGCAGGACCAGCAGGCAAGCGGCGACCGCGGTGAAAGCGGCCAACGTGCCAGCGTTGGCCAAGGCGGCAATCTCATCCAGGCGCGCCACGCCGGCCAATGCAGCCACCAGCACCGCGGTGAACACCGTGATCGTCACGGGGGTACCGGTGCGTGGGTTGACCTTGGACAGGCTGCGGGGAAACAGTCCGTCGCGAGACATCACGAAGAAAATGCGGCTTTGGCCGTAGAAAAAGGCCAGCAGCACCGTGGGCAAGGCGACCACCGCAACCAGGCCGATCCAGAAAGCGGCCGTGCCGTGACCAAGTTCGCGCATGATCAAAGCCAGCGGCTCGGCGCTCTTGCCGAACACCGAGTAGCTCAACGCGCCGACCGCCGCCAGTGCGACCAGGACGTAGATTATCGTGCAGCCGATCATCGAACCCACAATGCCGATCGACAGATCGCGCCCGGGGTTCTTCGTCTCCTCTGCCGCCGTTGATATCGCATCGAAACCATAGAACGCGAAAAAGATGATCGCCGCCGCGGCCATCACACCGCGTTCCACGCCATCGGGTCCCACCGTCTTGGGGAAACCGTACGGCATGAAGGGCTGCAGGTTGTCCGCATTGAAGGCCGGCAGTGCGACCGCGATGAAAAGCGCCAATGCCAGCAACTTGATCACGACCAGGATGGCATTGATGGTGGCACTCTCGCGCGTGCCGGCGATCAGTGCACCCGCGACCAGGAAGGTGATGACGATGGCAGGCAGATTGATGATGCCGCCGGCGTGCGGACCGGCCGCCAACGCCGCAGGCAAGGTGACGTTCCAACCTGTCTGCTGTTGCACCCACTGCAGGAAACCGACGAAGTAACCGGACCATCCCACGGCGACCGTACTGACCACCAGCGAGTACTCCAGCACCAGGCTCCATCCCACGACCCAGGCGATGGTCTCGCCCAGCGCGACGTAGCTGTAGGTGTAGGCGCTGCCCGCGGCCGGCATCATCGTGGCCATCTCTGCATAGGCCAGGGCCGCGCAGGCGCAGACCAAGCCAGCGACGACGAAAGACACCAGCACCGCCGGTCCGGCCTTGTCGGCACCCACGCCGATCAGCGTGTAGATGCCGGTGCCCACAATGGCCCCGATACCCAGGGCGACCAGGTGGGGCCAGCTCAACGTGGGGATCAGGCGCCGGCCTTCCTCATGCACGGTGACCATGTCGATGGACTTGCGCCGGAGCCAGGACTGCATGCGGACCTCGCGATATGCGAAAACGGAAAGGCGGAGTGTCGCCGAACGCGGTGCAGCAATGCCATGGCCGGAAGTCTCAGGCATCTGTTTTTTTGCGTTTCCGCCCGGCGATGGCGCGCTTGTACGGATGGCCAGCGGGGAGACGGCAATGCGCTCGACGATTGAGCGGATCATCGTAGGGATGAGCGCCTGCTGCCTGTCCATGAGCACCCAGTCCACCCTGGCGGTATCCCAGCAGGACCGTGACCACTATGCGTCCTTTCTCATTGTCCCCGGCTGACTCATGGCGGGTTCGCCGGGCCTGTAGACAATGGCGCCAGCGCTTTCGATGGTTCGACGGGAATCCATCGCGGCGCGAAGCATCCGGCGCCAAGACATGACGCGACAGTGCCGGGTGAGTGTTGAAGGGCCCAGGAAGGGAAGCGTAAAGCGCCGGACGCGCGGGAACCGCCAGCGTCGGCACCGGCGCTGGCGGCTTTCTTATCCTGAGGCGGCGGCGCCAGCGGGCGATGAGCGTAGATTTTTCGAGTATCCGCAACGCGCCCGACTTCCTACAGTTTCAATTCTTGTGGTGCCAGCGAATCAAGCGCCGGCAGCCACGGCGGTACCGGCAGACACGGTGCGCCGCAAGCGTTCGGGCCCAGGTGCATACCTGGTCCAACCGGGGGGCCGTTCGTGGGGGACGGCCCCCCAACTTTTTGACTCTTCTCCCTATCCGGCGCACCAGCGATCGCGTCTTGCGAGTTGGGTTTTTATTGTGGGCGCGGTTTGTGTTTGGCGGTTGGTTTTAAGTACTT
>DASWQJ010000032.1:0-1692 GCA_036403795.1 Stenotrophomonas sp. | reverse complement strand
TATCGCTGAAGCGCAATACGCGATCAGGCGCCCGTTACTGGCCATCTTTAGCGAAATGGCAGGGCGGACGCATGTGTCGCGCTTCAGCGATAGTGGGTACTAAACCGCGTCTACTTTGGGAACCGTAGTTTCTCCTCCTCGGGATCGAGGTGGTCCTTGACCCAGAGGCGGTCGGCGACGGCGTAGGGGTTCTGATTGATGTCGGCCGCGAAGGCCGCCACCCCTCGGGTGAGGTCGTCAGCGGTGGCATGGCAGTGATGGTAGGTGACGTCCTCGCGCAGCCAGCGCCACAGTGGTTCGACCGCCATCAGGTCAGGACTGTAGCCCGGCAGCGGCATGAGGGTGATGTTCAGCTTCGCGGCCGCGGACCAAGCCGCCTTGGCGCGATGATATGGTGCATTGTCCCAGATCAAGATCAGCTTGCCTGTTGGGATCTCGGCGCGCAGTCGACGCAGCACGTCGATCGTGTGCTCGGCGTTGGCGCGCGGATAGGGCCAGATCCGCACTTGGCCTTCGTTGTAGAGATACAGCCCATAGAACGAGACTTTGGCTGCCAGGCCGGGGGAGGATGAGGCGACATGGAAGCGCTTGGCCCGCTCGCCCCAGCCATAACCGAGGTCAACATCCTGATGGATATGCGCCTCATCGAGATAGACCAGGTGATGGTGCTCATCGCGTGCGCCATCCAGCAACGGGCCGATGCGGGCGATAAAGGCCTCGCGTTGCTCCGGCTTGGCGCGACCGAGCAGCTTGCGGGCCTTCTTCCAGGACAGTTCGAGGCGGTGCAGTGTCCGGCGGATGGTCTCGCGACAGCAGCGCCGGGCAAATTGCGCCCGCACGAAGCCAACCAGGCGGCGCAAGGTCCAGCGTGGCTTTACCTCGGCTTCGGCGACCGGCGCAGAGGCGGCTTGGCGTTGTGCGGCACGGACCTGATCGCCCAGCGCGGCGGCGATGTCTGGACAAAGGGGGGGCGGCCACCGCTGCGCTGATAGGTCAGCGCCTCGGGGCCGCGTTCATTGTAGACGTGCAGCCAACCCATCACGGTTTGCGCCCGTCGTCCCGTGCGTTCGGCAACCGCGCTGGCCCAACTGCCTTGGGCAATCTCGTGCAACGCCAGGAAACGTTCACGCGAGCGGGGATGTGCTGCGCTCAGGGCCAGATGGCGCAGATCCGCAACCGTCTGGTTCCAGCGCCCATGATCAACTCGTAACACTGATCCGAAAAAGCCTCGTCCACGGAAAACCTTCATATGGGAACAGCAAAATGCCCAGCCAAGGGGAAACCAACGATCTCAAAGTGGACACGGTTTAATGCATAAGATTTACCTAAATAGCGGCCGCACGGCCTCGACGCAAGCGCGCAAGAGATCGTCGCTCGGCCTGTCCAGAATAGATATCGTCGGTCGTATCTCAGTTTTGGGAAGACGCGATAGAGCGCGGCGGCGTTGGCGGTAGCTGGACGTAGCCTGCGCGAACATGTCCATTCTCAGCTGGGAAGCACCGGCACGGTCAGGGTCTGGGCGACAGCTTCGTTCAGCGCCTCGTCCTTGCTTGGCTTGTAGAAAGCACTGTGTGGGACGCGATGTTCTCGCCTGTCGGCGTCCCCGATCGTGGCCTGCGCGACCAACGATGCGTGGCCGCTGCTGCTGACCGCCCTATCGAGGTAGAGCGCCAACCTCTTCGATCGAAATAG
>DASWQJ010000031.1:0-2719 GCA_036403795.1 Stenotrophomonas sp. | reverse complement strand
GGAACAGGCGTTCTACATGGTCGGCAACATCGAAGAAGCGGTCGAGAAGGCCAAGAAGATGGCCGAGAAGGTCTGATCCATCGCCCTGACCCAACCGCTTCCCTTCGCGGGAAGCGGTTGAACGGAAGAGAAGCAAACCATGAGCAGCACCATCCGTTGCGACATCGTCAGCGCCGAGCAGGAGATCTTCCGCGGTGAGGCGACCCTGGTCGTGGCTACCGGCGAACTTGGCGAACTTGGCATCGCGCCCAAGCACGCGCCGCTGATCACCCGCCTGAAGCCGGGCAAGGTGGTCGTGACCACCGCCTCCGGCGAGCAGCTGGATTTCGCCATTTCAGGCGGCATCCTGGAAGTACAGCCGCAGGTCGTCACCGTGCTGGCCGACACCGCGGTGCGGGCGCAGGACATCGACGAAGCCGCGGTCCGCAAGGCCAAGGAAGAAGCCGAACGCATCCTCGCCAACCGTGGCGAAGCGATGGAAGTGGCCGAGGCCCAGGCCAAGCTGGCCGAGGTCAGCGCACAGCTGCAGGCCCTTGAACGCCTGCGCCGCACGCTCAAGCACTGAGGGCCGGCGCCGCAAGGCGTTGACCGTCCACGCAACGCCGGCCTAGTGCCGGCGTTGTCGTTTCCGGTGTGGCCTCAGCGGAATACGAGGTGCCGCCAGACGAAAAAGGCGACCACGGCCAGGGCACCTTCCACCAAGGGCTTGGCGAGCCAGGCCTGTTGCAGCCCCAGTGCGTGTGCGGCGGTCGACACCAGCCAGGTACTCAGCGCGGTCATCACCAGCCACACGACCATGAAGCGCAGGAAACGCCGCCAGCCCAATCGCGGGCGGCCCTCGTCGGCAAAGGTGACCCGCCCGTTCAACCAGAAGCCGAGCAGGGCTCCGGCGACGCGACCGGCGATGTTGCCCGGGGCGACGGCCACGCCGGCGGCAGTGGCCGCGACGAAGACCAGCCAGTCCAGCAGCAGCTGCAAGGCGCCAACCAGGATGAAGCGTGTGCTCTGGCGAAGCAGGCTCATGCGGTCAGGGAGCGGAACGGAAGACGCCATGCTAACCGGCTGCGCTTAGAATCGCCCGGTCTTCCCTCTCGAATCACGTCCATGTCGCTTCCCCTGCATGTCGTCATCCTGGCCGCCGGCGAAGGCAAGCGGATGAAGTCCGCGTTGCCCAAGGTGCTGCAGCCGATCGCCGGACGCCCGATGCTGGCGCACGTCATCGAGACCGCGCGCCAACTGCAGCCGCAGGGCATCCACGTGGTGTACGGCCACGGCGGTGGGCAAGTGCGCGCCGCCTTCGCCGACCAGCCCGATCTGCAGTGGGCCGAGCAGTCCGCGCAGCTGGGCACGGGGCATGCGGTGCAGCAGGCGATGCCGCAGATCCCCGATGCGGCCAATGTATTGGTGTTGTACGGCGACGTGCCGCTGCTGCAGGCGCAGACGCTGCAGCGGCTGTTGGCTGTGCCGGGGCGGTTGTCGGTGTTGGTGGCCGATCTTGCCGATCCTGGTGGCTATGGCCGGATCGTTCGCGATCCCGAGGGCAGGGTGGCGGCGATCGTCGAGCACAAGGACGCCAACGACGAGCAGCGCCGGCTACGCACGGTCAACACCGGCATCATCGCGGCCGAGTCCACCGCGCTGCGACGCTGGCTGTCGCAGCTGTCGGCCGACAACGCGCAAGGGGAGTACTACCTCACGGATGTGTTTGCCCGCGCGGCGGACGAATTCACGCCGGCCGAAATGGTCTTCGTCGGCGATGCGCAGGAAGCCGAGGGCGCCAATGATCCGTGGCAGCTGGCAATGTTGGAACGTGCGTGGCAGCTGCGCGCGGCGAGGGAGCTGTGCCTGCAAGGCGCCCGCCTGGCCGACCCGGCCCGCCTGGACCAGCGCGGTACGGTGAAGGTGGGGCGCGACGTCCGTATCGATGTGGACGTGGTGCTCGAAGGCGACGTCGAGCTGGGTGACGATGTGGAAATCGGCCCCTTCGTGCGATTGCGCAACGTGCGCCTGGCGGCGGGCACGCAGGTCCGTGCGCACTGCGACCTGGATGGTGTGGTCGCCGAGGGCGCCGTGCAGATCGGCCCGTTCGCCCGGTTGCGGCCGGGCACCGTGCTGGCCGATGGCGTGCACGTGGGCAACTTCGTCGAGACCAAGAAGGTCACGCTGGGGGTGGGTTCCAAGGCCAACCACCTGACCTATCTGGGCGATGCCGAGATCGGCTCGGGGGTCAACATTGGTGCCGGCACCATCACGTGTAACTACGACGGGGTGAACAAGTGGGTGACCAAGATCGGTGACAACGTGTTCATCGGCTCGAACAGTGCGCTCGTGGCCCCGATCGAAATTGGTCGTGCCGCTACGATTGGGGCCGGCTCGGTGCTCACCCGTAATGCACCGGCGGACTCATTGACCGTCGCGCGTGCGCGCCAGCACAGCGTGGAAGGTTGGCAGCGTCCCACCAAGAAGTAAGGTTCTTGTCCCATCTTTGTCGGCCTTCTCCCTTTCGCTGGCGCTTTTGGAATGCGGCTTGCGAGTTGGGTTTTTTTGTTGAGGGCGCGGTGGGTGTGGGCGGTTGGTTGTGTTGACTTACGGTGCGGGCCCCGTCCTGTCGGGATGGTGGGCCGCGGTTCGAGCGGCCATCCATGGCCGCACTCACCGCACGTGGGCCATCCATGGCCCACTGACCCACCACCCCGACAGGACGGCGCAAGGCGCGTGG
>DASWQJ010000030.1:0-18550 GCA_036403795.1 Stenotrophomonas sp. | reverse complement strand
TGTTCCGCATCGACATCGCCAGCGGCAAGGTCGAAAAGCTGGTGGGTGAGGGCACGGTGGGCTCGCCTGCCTTGGCCGGCCCGACCTTGGCCTTTACCCGCAACTCGCTCAAGAGCGGCGACCAGATCTTCACCGCCGACGTGGACGGCGCCACGCCGCGCGCGATCACGCCCAGCACCGGCGAAACGCTGCCGGACGTGCAGTTCGGTGACTTCGAGCAGTTCGAGTTCAAGGGCTGGAACAACGACACCGTGCACGGCTACGTACTCAAGCCGCATAACTATCAGCCGGGCAAGAAGTATCCGGTGGCGTTCCTGATCCACGGCGGGCCGCAGGGCAGTTTTGGCAATGGCTGGAGTTACCGCTGGAATCCGCAGACCTACGCGGGCCAGGGCTACGCGGTGGTGATGATCGACTTCCACGGCTCGACCGGCTATGGCCAGGCCTTCACCGATGCGATCAGCCAGCATTGGGGCGATCGTCCGTTGGAAGACCTGCAGAAGGGCTGGGCCGCCGCGCAGCAACAGTACGCGTTCCTCAACGGCGACAAGGCGTGTGCGTTGGGCGCCAGCTACGGTGGCTACATGGTCTATTGGATGGCCGGCAACTGGAACCAGCCGTGGAAGTGCCTGGTGGACCACGACGGCGTGTTCGACAACCGCATGATGGGTTACAGCACCGAGGAGCTGTGGTTCAACGAGTGGGAAAACGGCGGCACGCCGTGGCAGAACCCCGCCAACTACGAGAAGTTCAATCCGGTCAACCACGTCAAGGATTGGAAGGTCCCGATGTTGGTCATCCATGGCCAGAAGGATTTCCGCATTCCGGTCGAGCAGGGCCTGGCCGCCTTCAGTGCGCTGCAGCGCAAGGGCATCGAATCCAAGTTCCTGTATTTCCCGGACGAAAACCACTGGGTGCTCAAGCCGCAGAACAGCGTGCTGTGGCATGACACCGTCAATGGCTGGCTGAAACAGCACATCGGCGAGTAAGTTGGACATAAGCGGGGCCGGACAATGTCCGGCCCCGTTTCGCTTTTACCTCTTGTTCCATTGCCGCTGCGCGCGGCACATCATCGCCCGGGAGCCGCATGAGCGAGACCAGCCACGCCCTGATCACCAACGACATCGTCGTCTTCGGCTTGATCGCCGCCACCTTGGGCGCGGTGTTCTGGACCGCTTCGCGCGAGCAGGGGATGTGGAAGCGCTTCTACACCTTCGTGCCGGCGCTGCTGCTGTGTTACTTGCTGCCCGGCATCTACAACACCGTCGGCTTGATCGATGGGCAGCACACGAGTCTGTACAACCCGATCGCACGAGACGTGCTGTTGCCGGCCGCGCTGGTGCTGCTGACGCTAGCGGTGGACATCAAGGGCATCCTGAGGCTGGGACCCAAGCTGGTGGCGATGTACCTGGGCGCGTCCTTCAGCATCATGCTGGGCGCGGTGATCGCGTTCCAGGTAATGCGCTGGCTGCATCCGGCCACCGTGGCGGGCGATACCTGGGCCGGCATGGCCGCGCTGGCAGGCAGCTGGATCGGTGGCGGCGCCAACATGCTGGCCATGCGCGAAGTCTTCAACGTCAATGCCACCACGTTCGGGCAGTTCGCCGTGGTCGATGTGGGCGTGGGCTATGTATGGATGGCGGCGCTGATCTTCCTGGCGGGCCGCGCCCCGGCCATCGATGCCCGCAGTGGTGCCGATACCCGCGCCCTGGACGAGCTCAAGGACCGCATTGCCGCCTTCCAGGCGCAGCACGAGCGGATTCCGTCGCTGGCCGATCTGATGATCATCGTGGGCGTGGCC
The DNA here is from genome assembly GCA_036403795.1 of Stenotrophomonas sp. GTDB lineage: Bacteria > Pseudomonadota > Gammaproteobacteria > Xanthomonadales > Xanthomonadaceae > Stenotrophomonas_A. The sequence continues at coordinate 16,749 of DASWQJ010000030.1, read as the reverse complement.
TTCGGCGCCGTCGGACTGGCGCACGCCATTGCCGCGCCGCTGTCGGCCTGGTTCAAGGCCCACGTGTCCTGGGCTTCGCAATTCAGCCTGGACTCGCCGTTCGTGTGGGTCGTGGTGCTGGCCACGACGTGCGGGCTGGGCTTGAGCTTTACCCGCGCGCGCACGCTCGAGGGTGCCGGCGCCTCGCGCATCGGCACGTTGCTGCTGTATTTCCTGATCGCCTGCATCGGCATGCAGATGGATCTGCTGGCCTTGCTGGATCGCCCCTGGCTGTTCCTGCTCGGGCTGATCTGGATTGCCGTGCACATCGGCTTGCTGTGGGCGCTGGGCAAAGTGCTGAAGGTGCCGTTCTTCTACTTCGCCATCGGCTCGCAATCCAATATCGGCGGGCCGGCCTCGGCACCGGTCGTGGCTGCGGCGTTCCACCCTGCGTTGGCGCCGGTGGGCGTGTTGCTTGGCACGATGGGTTACGCCACGGGCACGTACCTGGCCTATGTGGTCGGCATCACGCTACGGGCGATGGCCGGCGCGGGTTGAGCGCCGGCCTGGGCCACTTGTGGTCCTCGATGATGGTGCGCAGCCGGTGGCGGCGCCGTCATGAAGTCTCCATCGTTTGCTCAACGGGGTGCTTGATGCGCGCCAAGCTGCGCCGAAAGCCGCCTCGCAGCGAGGCGGCCTCCGCCTGGACGATCAGGAGTTGTTGCAGGCCCCTGCGTTGGTGAGCTGCTGCGTGGCCAGCGGCCGCGCCGGCTCGATGCTCCACGCCGACAGGTTGCGCCCCAGGGTGAGGTGGCAGGTCAACTGGCGACGCACGACGTCGATGCTGTCCTGGCGCGTGGACGGATTGTTGGCCCACTCCGGCGTCAGGTAATAAGCCGCCACCAGCTTGTTGACGAAATTGGGGATCTGCGAATTCGGGATTTTGCGGCCGCAGTCGCTGGGCGCCACTACCAGGCTCTGGATGCCCTTGGGGTAACGGGCGCTGGTGAACTTCACCCATTTGGCGCTCTGGGTGTAGCTGGTGCATTGATTGGCCTGGGCGACGGGCCGAATCGCCTGCTTGGCTTCGGCATAGGTGAACTTGGCGTCTTGCTGCTGCGTCTGCGGCAGCTTCATGTGGATCGCCGGCAACACCTGCGTGGACTTGCTGGCGATATACCACTGGATCTGGCTCAACCGAGCGCCTTCCACGCCGGCTTCGTCGGTAAAGAACGAGGCCAGGATCGAGGGCGAACGCGGTACATCGATCGTCCACGGTGCCAGGACGAGCTCGTTGTTCTCGTTGAAAGAGGTATCGCCCAGCAAAGCCATCGCACGAATGTTCTCGTAGAACATTTTGGCCGTGCCGACGGCCTTGCCCTGGCGCACATCGAACGCGCATTGGGCCGAATGCGCGAGCGAGCCCGATTTGCGATACAGCTCCAACCACTTTTCGGCCGTGCGGATACCCAGCTGGTCGCAGAAGTCTTCCCTGGCGGCCGTACGGGAGGAGTCGCCGCAGCCGTTCTTCTGGCGATCACTGCTGGCCGCGTCGAGCGGGTAGGCGCAGAGCACCTTGTAATCGACGTGGTCGCCAGGATTGTCGAGCACGGAGTCGAAAATGAAGCCGCTCTTGTAGCCAAAGGCCAACTGCTTGAACTTGGCATCCTTGCGCAGGTACGACGCCGACACGCCACCGCGCGCCTGGTTCACCGGACTGACGCTGTAGAACTGGTACGCCGTGGAGGGCGTGGTGCCGCGCAGCAGTACCCCGGAGCACAGGAAAGCGGGCCGCGAAGTCGAGCCACAGTCCTGTCGGGTGTCCTGGTACATCAGGTTGAGCAGTTTGGCGGTTTCGGCGCCGTTGGCGGCTTGCGCCGGGCCGAAATGGGCGGCGCCGGCGACGGCAATCAGACCGGCCAGGGTCGTGCGGAGGTGAGTCATGGATGTCCTACGATCGGGTGGAAAGGGTCGGGTGCTCAGCCCGTCGCTCAAGCAGGGAACGCAGGGCACTCAACGGCGTGGAAAAACCGCATCAGTGCCTGGATGCCTGATCCAGCCGCTCAGGTCGGTGGATAGGTCTACCTGTTTGGTCAACGGGTGCCGCAGGCGATGGTTAGATTCATCGCCATCTCACCGAAGGGCGCGGATGGACCGTTACGCACAGCCGATGTCGCGGCAGGGCGCAATCTTGGGGATCGTCCGCTCAGGCGCCTAGCTGGATCGCCGTATGACCAGCCTGAGATTTAATGATGGTTAATGTGACGGACGTCTCAGTATGCTCATCCCAGGGGAGCCGCCCGTCGGCGTTCGGACCCTCACTAAACGTGACGGACAGCCGCATCCCCACAGGTATTCAACCGGCGCGGATCTGATCGGCGGGCGCCGTCCATGGGCGGCGGGAGTGTCCAACCCACTGGCCCAGCGTTGCCAGCGGTCATCCACGCAGCGTGGACGCTGGTCCGCTGTGCGCGTCTGCGTCACGCCTGCGCGGTACTGGCGCGCGCGCCGCAACCAAGCCGACATCGCACAAGCCGTGGGCTCCGGATCCGCGGTCGTTTACTGACAGCGCTTCAGCGGCTGATCGGACAAACGCCTGCACGACGCGGGCGGAGCCAGCGCAGACCGTTGAGCAGGGCAGCCCTGGGATAGAGGGGACGTCGGTCGCGATATGCACGCGATCCGGTCACGCTCAGTCCTGGCGCGTCCATTGTCGTTGCGGCAACAGCACCTGCGCCTGGCGCGGTGTGCGCAGCCAGCCCGGCAGCAGCGCCTCGTAGCGATCGCGGTAGTCGGTGGCCTGGTGGGCCAGGAAGGCGTCCACCGACGGCTCGTCCCAATGCTCGTACAGCGTGTATAGGGTCGGGTCCTCCGCATCGCGATCCAGATGACAGGAGACGAAGGTGGGCTCGCGTTGCATGTCCCGCAGCAGTTCCTCCAGAGCGGTCAGCCATTCGTCGATGCATTCGGGCTTGAGCTGCAACTTGACGAAAAACACCAGGGCGGAATCGGGCATGCGGCACTCTGCTAAGGCGAATGTGCGGCGATTATGGCAGCCACGCGCGGAAGGGGCGTTCGCAAGGTCCACGGCGGTATGCCGGCACAGTGTCGCAATAGGGGATGTTGCTGCGCGATCCATCACGCTGCCGTGCGCCGCCGCAGCGGGCCGGGTGCGACCCTTGAATCGCCCGCTATCGATCCGTTAGTCACTCCCCCCTGTCGCGGCAGCGTCGCGTCTGGGTCAATCGGTCACCGCTCACAAGCGCGAGTAACTGGCGTTGCCCAGGCCCGTGCCAATGGTGAACACGCCCCACTGCCGATGCTTGCGCATGGCGTGGCGCTGGCTCAAGCCCTGTACGACGGCGTCGTTGTGCAGCATCACCCGTGGTGGCTGCCGCCCGATGCGGTCCAATTGTTTGCCCAGGGCACCGGGCAGGTCGAAGGGCATCTCCCAGTCGCCCGGCAGGTTCTGGGCACCTTGCGAAATCAGGCCATCGGCTTCGATCTGCCCGGGCACGGCAATCCCGATGAAGGGGGCCAGTCCGATACCCAGCGTGCGCGCCTGTGCATTGAGGCCGTTGAGCATGCCGGCGAGCCGCGAGATCGCCTCGCCGCGTGCCGGTGCGTCGTCGGCGTGGCGCCATTGCATGTGTTCGAGCACGCGGGCCTTGCGTCCCTCGTCGTCCTTGTCCAGCCGATGCTCGACGATCCCGCAGCGCAGGTTGGTGCCGCCGATGTCTACTGCCAGGAACGCCGCATGCTTGCGCATCGCCGCCGGCAGCAGCGCGGTCCAGCCCAACAGCGCGGCCTCGTCCGGATCGTGCTTCAGCGCGCACAGCCGCACTTGCGCTCGCGCCAGCTTGAGCAGGCGATCGGCGCGGCGGATCGACAGCGCGCCAAAATGGCTTTCGGGAAACCCGCCGCCCAGCACGATCGCCTCCACGCCTTGCCAGGCCGGCTGGGCCAGGAAACAGCGAGTCACCTCGACCAATCGGCGCGCGTGCTCCTCCACCGCGATGTGCACCAGGTGCGCGCCATCGGGATCGCCCCCGACCAACACCATGTCGATCTCTTTCTTGCCGAGTTGATCGGTGGGCGTTTTTCCGAAGGGATCCTTGCCGGTGCGTTGACGGCGCGCCTGGTCGAGCAGTTCGCGAAACGCGCTTTGACTGGCCAGGTCGCCGACAAAGCCGTCGCCATCGGCGCGCACCAGCGCGAGGTTGTAGCTGTCCACGCGCAAGTTGGGCAGCGTGCAGGTGCCGTGTTCCAGGCCGATCACGCCCATGCGCGGGCCCCCCGCGTACAGGGGCCAGGCAACGACAAGGTCCAACACGGCGAAGGGCGCATGGGCGGGCATCCGGACTGCTCGCGCGGAGCGTGGCGCAGGGGCGGTGCAGGCGGCGCGAAACTCCGCTCGTGAGCAGGCTTCAGCCGTTTTTGTGCTTGCGGCGCCACAGGTACACCGCTTGACCGGCCAGTGCAGTCAGCAGGATCAACGAATTGGTCACGATGAACACCAGATTGCCCAACAGCACGCTGTAGATGATGAACCCCACCGACGAAGCGGACTGTCCCAGGAACAGCCAGCCCGAGACGCCGTCGGTTGACTCGCTGCGCCATTGCTTGAGGATCTGGCGCACCAGCGTGGCGATCAGCAAGGCCGATGCAGCCCAGCCGATCCAGTCTTCCATCCCCATGGGGGTTCCTCGCAACGGGCGAAGCGACAGCGTCGTCCATGTCGCGCCATTTGCGCGTGAGCAGGCCCTAGGTTTACGCGAGTGCCACCGACACGCCAGTCACCATCCAGGCCGGCGCCGCGGTAGCGCCGCCGCCGTGCTCAGCGCCGCAGCAGCGCCTTGCCGGTGCCGTGTTCCACCGGGGCGGAAGTGTGTTCGTGCACGACCTTCCATCCGTCCTCGGTATGTCGCATCGCGACGGTGATGCGGTTGTCTAGCGAGCGCAGCGGTTGCCCGTCCGCCGAGTACGCGGTGTAGTTGAGCATCGCGTGGCCGCTGGCGAGCGCACCTTCGACCTCGCTATGCGCCTGCGTCCAGGTGACCTTGACGCGTTCTTCGCCCAGGCCGGAAAACCACTGCGTAGCCATCGCGCGCCAGGCGGGCAGTCCCTGCAGCGACCAGTTCTGCCACAGGTCGTACACCTGCAGTGACTCGCCATACAGTTGCACGAAAGCCGCTACGTCTTGCCGGTCCACGGCATCGGCATAGGCAGAGAGAAAAGCGGCAAAGGGGTCGGGCAGGGTCATCGGGGCAATCCTGGCGGGGTCGGGGCGGGGCCGAGGGTAGGGCGGCTGTGGCGCGTGGGCAAGCATGCCCCATGACTTGCGGCAGAGGCCAGGCGCCGCTCGCTCGTCGATAGTGCCCGGGCAGTCGGCCGCCGGCCCGCGCTGTCCCGGCATCTTCCCCGCAAGGAGCGTGCGATGATCCGATCCGTATCGTTAGGTGTTTTATTCCTGCTGCAGGCGACCTCCGCCGCGGCTGCCTCGACCCCCGCTTTGCCGACGCCTGCGCAGATCGATGCGCAGGTCCAGGCGCTGATGCAGCGCACCGGTGCGCAAGGTTTGGCAGTTGCGGTGATCGACCGTGGCAAGCCGGTCTACGTGCAGGCGTATGGGAAACGCAACGTTGCCGGCGATCCGTTGACGGTCGACACGGTGATGTATGGCGCGTCGCTGACCAAGGCGGTGTTCGCCTACAAGGTGGCGCAGTGGGCCGACCAGGGCCGACTGTCGCTGGATACTTCGATTGCGGAGTATCTGCCGCAGCCCCTGCCGTCGTACGTGGGTCCGGACATCGTCAACCGCTACACCGACTGGAGCGCGCTGGACGAGCGCTGGCGTCGATGGACGCCGCGCATCCTGCTCAACCATGGCAGCGGCCTGGCCAATTTCAATTTCCTGGAACCGGACGAGAAGCTGCATTTCCATTTCGATCCGGGCACTCGCTTTGCCTATTCGGGCGATGGGCTGGCAACGCTGCAGTTCGTGCTTGAAAAGGGCCTGAAGCTCGATGTTCGCGAAGGCACCGACGCGCTGTTCAACGAACTGGGCATGACGCGCACTTCGCTGATCTGGCGTCCTGATTTCGCCGGCAACCTGGCCGATGGATGGGATGAGAACGGCAAGCCCGAGCCGCACGACGATCGTTCCAAGGTGCGTGCGGCCGGTTCGATGGATACGACGATCCAGGATTTCTCCCGATTTGCCGCGGTGCTGGTCAGTGGACGCGGCCTGTCGCGGCAAGCCCATCGCGACTTGCTGCGTCCGCAGTTGGCGATCACTACGCGTTCGCAGTTTCCGACGCTACAGCCGGAGTTGCCGCCCTCGCAGCGTCGCGCGGACCTGGCGGCTGGTTTGGGTGTGGTGGTATTCGAGGGGCCGCAGGGGCCGGCTTTCTTCAAGGGCGGACACAACGACACGACCGGCAACATCATGGTGTGTGTGTCGCGTTCACAGCGTTGCCTGGTGGTGCTGGGGAACGATGTGCGCGGTGAAGCGGGTTTTGCGGCGCTGACGCGCTTCGTGCTGGGCGATACCGGCGTGCCTTATGACTGGGAATACGGGTTGTAGGTCGTCCAGAAAAACGGGGTCAGGTTCACTTCTCGCCCCTGGCGAGAAGTGAACCTGACCCCGTTTCCGCGCTACGCGGTGGGTTGCAGATGCGGCGTCAGCAGGGTGGCCAGCCAGTCCATGAACACGCGCACGCGGCGGGGCAGGTGGCGGCGCTGCGCGTACAGCAGGTGCACGGGCATGGGTGCGGCTTGCCAGGTCGGCAGGATCTCGATCAGTGCACCACTGGCGAGCTGCTCGGCCACGCCGAGAGTTGGGGTCTGGATGATCCCCAGTCCGGCCAATGCCGCGGCGTGGTACGCGTCGGCATTGTTGACCGTGACTGCGCCGCGCATGGCCAACATCCGATAGTGCTCGCCGTCGCGATATTCGAAGCCATCGGGCCGGTGTCCCAACGTGTTCGCGTAGTGCACCAGCACGTGGTCGGCAAGATCCTCCAGCATGCGGGGCGTGCCACGCCGTGACAGATAGCCAGGGCTGGCGGCGTTGACGATCCGCATCGCGCCCAGCGGGCGCGCCACCAGCGAGCTGTCCTGCAGGCTGCCTCCGCGCAGCACGCAGTCGAAACCCTCACGGATCACATCCACCAGCCGATCGGTCGCGCTGATTTCCACCTCCAGTGCCGGATGTGCCTCCAGAAACGCCGGCAGGGCTGGGAGCACCAGCCGGCGCGCCATGCCCGGGTGCATGTCCACGCGCAGTCGCCCGCTCAGCGGCCCGCTTTCGCGTTGGAACATCCCCTGCAGCTCGTCCACATCCACCAGCACATCGGCACCGCGCTGGTAGAACGCCAGGCCGTCGGCGGTGGCCTGCACGCGCCGGGTGGTGCGATGGAGCAATTGGGTGCCCACCAGCGCTTCCAGCCGTTGCACCGCCGTCGTCACGCTGGCCTTGGGCACGCCCAGCGATTCGGCCGCTCGGGTAAAGCCGCCCAGCTCCACTACCCGCTGGAAGACCCGCAGGGTTTCGACCAAGTCCATTGTTCGTATCCTCTGAACAGTTCTATCAGAACTGGATGGTTTTTCTGTCGGAACAATACCAATAAGGTGACCCCCATGGCGCGATCCCGCGCTCAAGGAGCCCACCGATGAACGAGTCTTCCCGCATCACCCTGGTCACCGGCGCCAATCGTGGCCTGGGCCGCAGTGGGGCGCTGGCGCTGGCCCACGCCGGCAGCGATGTGATCGTGACCTTCCGCGGCCATGCCGAAGAAGCCACCGGGGTCGTGCAGCAGATCCAGGCGCTGGGGCGCCGTGCGGCCGCCTTGCAGCTGGACGTAGCCAAGCACGCGAGCTTTCCGGAATTTGTCGTGCAGCTGCGCGCGCAGTTGGCGCAATGGCAGGCCCGATACCTCACGGCGCTGGTCAACAACGCAGGAGTCGGGTTGCATGCCGGCATTGCCGACACCACCGTGGCGCAGTTCGATGAAATGGTCGACGTACACCTGAAGGGCCCGTACTTCCTGACCCAGGCGCTGCTGCCGCTTATCGCCGACGGTGGCCGCATCCTCAATGTGTCCAGCGGACTGGCGCGCTTCGCCCTGCCCGGCAGCTCGGCCTACGCGATGATGAAAGGCGGCATCGAGGTGTTCACCCGTTACCTGGCCAAGGAACTGGGCGCGCGTGGCATCAGCGTCAACACGTTGGCACCGGGAGCGATTTCCACCGATTTCAGCGGGGGCACGGTGCGCGACAATCCGCAGGTCAATGCGATGGTGTCCTCGATGACCGCGCTGGGCCGGCCGGGTCTGCCCGAAGACATTGGGCCGATCGTCGCCATGCTGCTCGATCCGGCCACCGGCTGGATCAACGGCCAGCGGCTGGAAGCCTCCGGCGGCATGCTGCTCTGAGCGAAGGCATCGCGAGGGCGACGCAAACACGACGCAAACACGAAGGCGGCCCGTAGGCCGCCTTCGCTTTCATCCACCATCCACCCGCCGCTCAGCAGCAGCGAAATCCACTCTTGCCGCCGTAGCGCGCTTCCTGGCGCTCACGGAAGAAGGTGGGGTAGTCCATGACCGGTCGATCCGGATGTTTCTCGGTCACGTGGCGCACGTAGTTGTCGTAGTCGGGAATGCCGCAGCACAGGCGCGCGGTCTGCACCAGGCGCCGCCAGAAACGGCGATGCGCCTGGTACTGCCCGACAGGCACCAGGCCGGTACCCATCACAGATCCGCCATCTGGGCGTCGGTCAACGCAACGTACGGCGTCTCCCGATCACTGCGTTGCGGGTTGCGGCGTGCCAGGACGATCGTCTTGATCGAATAGAACAGCACCGCGAACACCACGAACAGGAACAGCGCCGTCAGCCCGGTGTTGACGTAGGCATTGGTGACGATCTGGGTCATTTGCCCAGCGGTCTTGGCCGGCGCGATGACCGTATTGCTGGCGATGCCGGCCTGATACTTGGCCGCCTGCGCCAGGAAGCCCTGTGCGGGGTTGCTGTCGAAGATCTTGATCAGTCCTGCCGCGGTGGTGCAGATCAGCAGCCACACCGCCGGCACGATGGTCACCCACGCATAGCGGTCGCGCTTCATCTTGAACAGCACCACCGTACCCAGCATCAACGCGATACCCGCCAGCATCTGGTTGGAGATGCCGAACAACGGCCACAACGTCTGGATGCCGCCGAACGGATCCACCACGCCGGTGTAGAGCAGGTAGCCCCACAACGCCACGCAGCCACCGGTACCCAGGATATTCGCGCCCCAGGACTCGGTCTTGCGCAGCGCCGGCACGAAGTTGCCCAGCAGGTCCTGCAGCATGAAACGGCCGGCGCGCGTGCCCGCATCGACCGCGGTCAGGATGAACAACGCCTCGAACAGGATCGCGAAGTGGTACCAGAACGCCATCATCGCCTGGCTGCCGCTGGGTATCGCCTGGTGCAGGATCTGCGCGATGCCCACCGCCAACGTGGGTGCACCGCCGGCACGATGCAGGATCGTCGGTTCGCCGATGGCGGCGGCGGTGGCCTCGATGTCCTCCGGCGTAATGGTGAAGCCCCACTGGGTGGTGATGAAGTGCGCAGCGGACGCCGCGTCCGGCCCGATCACCGCGGCCGGGCTGTTCATCGCGAAATAGATGCCCGGCTCGATGATCGAGGCCGCCACCAGCGCCATGATCGCCACGAACGATTCCATCAGCATGCCGCCATAGCCGATGTAGCGCATGTGGCCTTCATTGGCCAAGAGTTTAGGCGTAGTACCTGAAGCAATCAGGGCATGGAAACCCGACACCGCACCACAGGCAATCGTGATGAACAGGAACGGGAAAATACCGCCCTTCCACACCGGGCCATCGCCGCTGGCCGCGAACTGGGTGAGCGACGGCATTTTCAGCTCCGGCATCACCACCAGGATGCCGATGGCCAGCGCGATGATCGTGCCGATCTTCAGGAACGTCGACAGGTAGTCGCGCGGGGCCAGCAGCAGCCACACCGGCAGCACCGAAGCGACGAAGCCGTAGCCGATCAGCATCCAGGTGATCTGCTTGGCGGTGAAGGTGAAAGCCGGGCCCCAGGTGGGATCCGCGGCCACCCGGCCACCGAACCAGATCGCCGCCAGCAACAGGATCAGGCCCACGACCGAAATCTCGCCGATCTTGCCGGGCCGGATGTAGCGCATGTACACACCCATCAGGATCGCGATGGGCATCGTGGCGATCACCGTGAACATGCCCCACGGGCTCTCCGCCAGCGCCTTGACCACCACCATCGCCAGTACCGCCAGGATGATGATCATGATCAGGAAGGCACCGAACAGCGCGATCGTGCCCGGCACCTGGCCCATTTCCTCGCGCACCAGGTCGCCCAGCGAGCGCCCGTTGCGACGGGTAGACAGGAACAGCACCACGAAATCCTGCACGGCACCGGCAAACACCACGCCGGCCACCAGCCACAGCAAGCCGGGCAGATAACCCATCTGCGCGGCCAGCACCGGGCCCACCAGCGGCCCGGCCCCGGCGATCGCGGCGAAATGATGGCCAAACAGCACGTGCTTGTTGGTGGGCACGTAGTCCAGGCCATCGTTGTTGAGTTGCGCCGGCGTGGCGCGGGTGATGTCCAGCTGCATCACCTTGTTGGCGATGAACAGGCTGTAGTAGCGATACGCGACCAGGTAGATCGACACCGCCGCGGCGACGATCCACAACGCATTGATCTGCTCGCCGCGCCGCAATGCAATGGTGCCCAGGCAGAACGCCCCCAAGACCGCGAGCGCGGCCCAGGCCAGTTTAGAAAAGCCTTTCATGCAAGCCCCTCCCGAATGATCGTGTTAAGACTCCTCCTGCCCGCCGGATGGGTCAATGGCAGGGGCCCGGGTAGGGGTAGCACTTTGGTCGAATGGACGTGCCCGTTCCGGATACGCAAGCCGTGCCCCTTCGTGGTTGCCAGCGCGGCCACCTCACCCCCCTTATGAGGGTTGCTGGAACAAAAGGTTGCGTCCATCGTCATTGGAAGCACATCGCTTGGCCATCATCTTGCGCTCAATCCCAAGGAGTCCTGTCATGAGCGACATCGCCAACGCCGCCACCCCGGCGCGCATCCAGCGCAGCATCCGCGGCCAGCCCGCCTCCGATGGCGCCGGGGTCAAACTGACCCGCGTGATCGGCTCGGCCGAGCTGCCCGACCTGGACCCGTTCCTGTTGCTCGACGAGTTCGGTACCGACCAGGCCGAGGATTATCTGGCCGGCTTTCCCAGTCATCCGCACCGTGGTTTCGAAACCGTCACCTACATGCTGGATGGACGCATGCGGCACAAGGACAACCACGGCAACGAAGGCCTGCTCACGCCAGGCAGCGTGCAATGGATGACCGCCGGCCGAGGGTTGATCCACTCGGAGATGCCCGAGCAGGAATCCGGCCGCATGCGCGGCTTCCAGCTGTGGGTGAACCTGCCGGCGCGCGACAAGATGAGCGAACCCAAGTACCAGGAATTCGCGGCCGAGCGCATTCCGGTCACCACCCCGGCGCCGGGGGTGACGGTGAAAGTGATCGCCGGCCAGGTCGGCGATGTCGTCGGGCCGATCGTGCAGCCGGCCACCGATCCGGTGTACCTGGACATCGAGCTGGCGCCGGGTGCCCGCTGGCAGTACGCCTTGCCCGACGGCCACAACGTCTTCGCCTATGCGTTCGAAGGCACGGCCACGGTAGGCGAGGGCGCCGATGCCAGAGCGCTGGAATCGCAGCAGCTTGCGGTCCTGGGGGGCGGCAGCGCGCTGCATCTGGGGGCCGGGGAACAAGGCGCGCGCCTGATCCTGGTGGCAGGGCGACCATTGCGCGAACCGGTGATGCGCCACGGTCCGTTCGTGATGAACACCAAGCAGGAACTGATGCAGGCCTTCGTCGATTTCCAGGAAGGTCGCTTCTAAGGGCCGCGCTTGCCGTCGTTGGACGACGGCAAGCGTGGACAGTTCGCCGTCGCGGTCGGCACGATGCCGGCCGCTTTGTTTTCCAAAACACTCGCTACCCAGGGAATCCCGATGAGCCAGGACCGCAGCGTCACCGCACGCAGCGATAGCACGCCCTATGTCACCCGCCTCAGCGATGGGGTCCACGCGTGGTCCTCGGACACGTTGCCCGCCAATGGCGGCGCCGATGCCGCCGAAGATCCGGAATCGCTGGTGCTGGGCGCGCTGGGCGCCTGCACGGCGATCACCGTGCGCATGTATGCCGCGCGCAAGCAATGGCCGCTGCAGGCAGTCGACGTAAAACTGCAGTACACCCGGCGCGACAACACCGGCACGACAATCGAGCGCAGCGTGCAATTGATCGGTCCGTTGGACGCGGCGCAACGCCAGCGCCTGCTCGAGATCGCCGACAAATGCCCGATCCATCGCCTGCTCACCGGTGAAGTCGTGATCCAGGCTTCATCCGCCGAAAGTCCGCAGCCATCGTGACAACGGTTCAAGACGCGCAACGCAACGCGCTGCGCGTCTTCGTTGGTTCAACGCCCGGTGCCGACCAGGGCCGGATCCGGTCGCCCCAGGGCCTTGTAGATCAGCCCGCCCAGGGCGGCACCGATCAAGGGCGCCAGCCAGAACAGCCACAACTGGCCCAGCGCGCCGGCGCCGGCAAATACGGCCACGGCGGTGGAACGCGCCGGATTCACCGAGGTATTGGTTACCGGGATGCTGATCAAATGAATCAGCGTCAGCGCCAGGCCAATCGCGATCGGGGCAAAGCCCACCGGGGCATTGGTGTGCGTGGATCCCATGATGACCAGCAGGAACACGGCCGTCAGCACCACCTCGCACAGCAGCGCGGCGTGCATCGAATAGCCGCCCGGTGACAGCGCGCCGAATCCATTGCTGGCGAAAGCGCCCGCGGCAGTCGGATCGATCGCGAACCCCGGTTGGCCGCGTGCAATCTGCAACAAGATGAAACCGGCGAACACGCCGCCGATGATCTGCGCGACCCAATAAGGCACCAGATCGCGCGCCGGGAACCGACCGCCGATCCATAGCCCAAAGCTGACCGCCGGGTTGAAGTGACCGCCGGAGATATGCCCGAACGCGTAAGCGCCGGTCAGCACGGTGAGGCCGAATGCCAGCGACACGCCGACAAAACCGATGCCGAGTGGATTGCCGGCACCCCCGAAGTTGGCGGCCAGTACCGCGCTGCCGCAACCCCCCAGGACCAGCCAGAACGTACCCAGGAACTCCGCCGTCAATCGCTTGGCAAGTGACATGATCCGACCCCATGTGCAGGCCCGCCCGGAGTGGGTGGGATGGGCGCATTCAATGCCGGCACGCGCCGTGGCGCATCAGTAGTTTTTCGGAGGCCCGGCCGATCCGCTGACGAATCTGCCCGTCGGGCCGGCTGGCCCGGGCTGGCTGGAACGTCTGATCAACCTGTCAGCGTGCCAGGGCGAGGCTGGCCGGCTGCAGGTCCAGGCTCTGCACCAGGTTCTGCATCGCGCCCAATTCCTGCTTGTCGCCGGCATCGATGTAGACCTGGGCGTAGCGCTTCTTGCCCAGCTCGATCACGGTCACGCGCCGCGTGGCCAACTGGGGCAGCTCGCGCCCACCCAGGTCGGGGCGATACCAGTAGAAATCCTCGCCCTCGACCGCCCCTTTTTCTTCGCGGCGCTCGCGCGACAGGCTCAGGCCTGGCGAACGCGTGGACAGCATGAGGCCCAGCACCTGGCGTCCGTCGGCGGTGAGCGCCTTGCAGGACAGGTAATCGGCGCCTGCCAACTGGGTCCATTGCAGGCCGGCCGCAGGCGGCAGGGTCGGGCAGGTAGGCTGTTGCTGGGCTGCGGCTGTGCCGCCAAGCATCAGCAGTGACAGGCCGAACAAGCGGTTGGCGTGCATCATTGGTTTTCCCCCGGGCAGTGAATGCAAGCGGAGTACACGCACGATTGGGTCGTTGCCGACGGGCCCCCTTGCATCGCCCGCTTGTCGCATCCCCATGCGCGTTCCCCGACGTGCCACCCGCCGCAAACACGCGGGTGGACACGGCCACCATAACCAAGCCCGGGGCCGGGGGCAAATCACCCTACGGCAGCGAATTGTTCCAGAAGAAACAATCGCTTGCGGGCGTCCGCATTCACCTTCGTGACGGGCTTAGGGATAGTTCGGCGGCGGTGGCGCCGGGGTCTCCGGCAGCGGGATGAATTCCTGGTCGTCGCCGGGGATCTTGCCGAAGCGTCCCTCCTGCCAATCGGCCTTGGCCTGTTCGATGCGTTCCTTCGAACTGGACACGAAGTTCCACCACAGGTGGCGCGGGCCGTCGAGCGGCTCGCCGCCCATCAGCATCGCCTTGAGCGGCGTTTTGGCCCGGAGCCGGCCACGCGCGCCGTCCTCGGGAAGAATCAGGTGACGCTCGGGAATGTCGACGCCATCCAGCTGAGCCTGGCCTTCCAGTACATACAGCGAACGCTGCACGTGACCGGTGTCCAGGTCGATTTCGGCATCGGCCTCCAGATCGATGGCCACGTTGAGCGTGTCGGCAAACACCTTCACCGGCGACTCCTCGCCATAGGCGCGCCCTGCGATCACCCGCAGCCAGGCACCATTGCGGCGCTGCTGCGGCAGGCTGTCGGCACCGTGGTGATAAAACGCCGGGTCGGTTTCCTCGAAATTGCGCGGCAGCGCCAACCAGGTCTGCATGCCGTGCAACGGATGCTCGCGGCCACGCTCGGGTGGGGGCGTGCGTTCGGAATGCGCGATGCCGCGCCCGGCGGTCATCCAGTTCACATCGCCCGGGCGGATGACTTGGTCCGAGCCCAGGGTGTCGCGATGGCCGATTTCACCGGACCACAGGAACGTCACCGTCGCCAGGCCGATATGCGGATGCGGACGTACGTCGATGCCCTGGCCGGGTTCGAACACCGCCGGCCCCATGTGGTCGATGAACACGAATGGGCCCACGCTGCGCGCTTGCAAGGTAGGGACCGCGCGGCGCACTTGCAGTCCGCCGATGTCGTGCACGCGCGGGGCGATGATGGTGGTCATGGAGATCTCCGGATCGAGGCGGCGATGAGCATCGCACGCACGCAGGGTGACCGGCAGTCGCACTCGCGGCATGCATCGTTGTGCTCAGCCCGATGACGGTACGGGCACCAGGCCGCGTCGCGAGGCCAGGCGGTCAGCCAGGCGCGTGGGCTCGGGAAGGCGATGGCGGGCCAGGCACGCCAAGGTTTCCGGCAATGTCGCGGCGACCGACACGCGATGACCTGGCGAGAGGTACAACGGCAGGCATCCCACCTTGCTGCGCACGACCCAGCCCACCTGTTCGCCAGCCATGCGCAACGCCGAATGATCGCCACGCGCCGGACCCGGCGCCACCGCATCACCCACCAACCGCCGTTTGGCAACCCCGATGGTCGGCAGGCCGGTGACCACGCCGAAATGCGCGGCTACGCCCAGTCGACGCGGATGGGCGATGCCTTGCCCATCGACAAAGACCAAGTCCGGCTCGGCGTCGAGCTTGCGAAGCGCCGCGATCAACGCCGGCAATTCGCGGAACGCCAGGACGCCCGGGATATAAGGCATGGTCGTGGGCAGGCGGGCCACCGCGCTGCGAACCGGCTGCAGGGTGGTCGCGTCGATCAGGACGGCCGCCGCGCGGGTGATCGTGCCCTGCGCTTCAAATCCCATGTCCAGGCCCGCCAGCCAGCGAGCAGGGCGGCATCGGTCGTCGCGCAGGTCTACTTTGCCGGCCAGTCGATCCTGCACCACGCGAGCGGCCCGGACGCTGCCAGGCCATTCCCAATCGACGGATTCGTGTGGAACGTCCATGTCGCCAGTGTGGGACTGCCGCCGTGGTCGTGCCGTGCAGTCGGGGCGGACAGCCGCCTACAATGGGCCGGTACCCCATCCCCCGCTGCCCGGAGATTCCGTAGTGACCCGCAAACTCGTACTGCTGCGCCATGGACAGAGCCAATGGAACCTGGACAACCGCTTCACCGGTTGGGTGGACGTTGAACTCACCGACCAAGGTCGCGCCGAGGCTGCGGCCGCCGGCAGGTTGATGAAGGACGAAGGGCTGCAGTTCGACGTGGCCCACACCTCGGTGCTCAAGCGCGCGATCCACACGCTGCAAGGTGCGCTGAAAGAGCTCGACCAGGATTGGCTGCCGGTCCACAAGAGCTGGCGCCTCAACGAGCGCCACTACGGCGGCCTGCAAGGCCTGGACAAAGCCGAGACCGCGGCCAAGCACGGCGAAGACCAGGTCAAGATCTGGCGCCGTTCCTACGACATTCCGCCGCCGTCGATGGATCTGGAAGACCCGGGCCATCCCGCGCACGATCGCCGCTATGCCGGGCTGGACCGCAACGCACTGCCGGGCACCGAGTCGCTCGCGACCACTTTGGTGCGCGTGTTGCCGTACTGGTTCGACGCCATCGCCCCGCAATTGAAGGAAGGCAAGACGGTGCTGGTCACCGCGCATGGCAACTCGCTGCGCGCGCTGTACAAGTACCTCAACCATATTTCCAACGAAGCGATCCTCGAGCTCAATATTCCCACCGGCATTCCGCTGTTGTTCGAGCTGGACGAACAGCTGGCCGTGCAGAACTTCCGTTACCTGGGCGATCCGGAAGCGGCCAAACGCGCCGCCGAAGCCGTGGCCAACCAGGGCAAGGCGAAGTAACGGTGATGATCAGGCGCGTGCTGCTGGCCACCAGCCTGTTCGGGGCAATCGCCGTTGCGACTGCCGCCGAAACGTCCGTTTCTGCCGTCGTG
>DASWQJ010000029.1:0-20404 GCA_036403795.1 Stenotrophomonas sp. | reverse complement strand
CCATCGATGCTGATGTACTGGCATCACTTCAGCCACAACGGCAAGCGCATCGAGCTGGAAACCGACGACGATTCGATCGGTGGTCATTTCCTGCATCTGTTGCACGGCGAGAAGCCGCGCGATTCGTGGGTGAGCGCGATGCACACCTCGCTGATCCTGTATGCCGAACACGAGTTCAATGCCTCGACCTTTGCCTGCCGCGTCATCGCCGGCACCGGCAGCGACATGTACAGCTGCATCGCCGGCGGCATCGGTGCGCTGCGCGGCCCCAAGCACGGCGGCGCCAATGAAGTGGCCTTCGAAGTGCAGAAGCGCTACGAGACGCCGGATGAGGCCGAGGCCGACATCCAGGCGCGCGTGGAACGCAAGGAAGTGGTGATCGGTTTTGGGCACCCGGTGTATACCGTGTCCGATCCGCGCAACAAGGTGATCAAGGAAGTCGCGCGGCAGCTGTCGGGCGAAGAGAAGCACATGAAGATGTACGACATCGCCGAGCGCCTGGAATCGGTGATGTGGGACATCAAGAAGATGTTCCCCAACCTGGATTGGTTCAGTGCGGTGAGCTATCACATGATGGGCGTGCCGACGGCGATGTTCACGCCGCTGTTCGTGATCGCGCGTACGGCGGGCTGGAGTGCGCACGTGATCGAGCAGCGCATCGACGGCAAGATCATCCGTCCGTCCGCCAACTACACCGGTCCGGAAGACCAGGCGTTCGTGCCGATCGACCAGCGCGACTGATTCGGGCCCGCGCGGCGATCGCAACCTGCGATCGCACGCCGGGCCTTCGGTTACACACCTGCCATCGGTCGCGACGGCAGGTGGCTTGCATCCCCTTTGCCACGCCTCTGCGCAGCCATCATGAACACTGATTACCGCAAGTCATTGCCGGGCACCGACCTGGATTATTTCGATGCGCGCAGCGCCGTGGACGCGATCTCGCCCGGTGCCTGGGCGGGGCTGCCGTATACCTCGCGCGTGCTCGCCGAAAACCTGGTGCGTCGCTGCGATCCCGCACAGCTGGAAGCCTCGTTGCGCCAGTTGATCGAACGGCGCCGGGACCTGGACTTTCCGTGGTTTCCGGCGCGCGTGGTGTGCCACGACATCCTGGGGCAGACCGCCCTGGTGGACCTGGCCGGCCTGCGCGACGCGATCGCCGACATGGGCGGCGACCCGGCCAAGGTCAACCCGGTGGTGCCGGTGCAGTTGATCGTGGACCACTCGCTGGCCGTGGAGTGCGGTGGCTACGTGCCCGACGCGTTCGTGCGCAATCGCGCCATCGAGGATCGTCGCAACGAGGACCGTTTCCATTTCATCGAATGGACCAAGCGTGCTTTCGAGAACGTGGACGTGATTCCGCCGGGCAACGGAATCATGCACCAGATCAATCTGGAGAAAATGTCGCCGGTCATCTATACCCTCGATGGCGTCGCGTTTCCGGATACTTGCGTCGGCACCGACAGCCACACTCCGCACGTGGATGCGTTGGGCGTGATCGCGATCGGCGTGGGTGGGCTGGAAGCCGAGAACGTGATGCTGGGCCGCGCTTCGTGGATGCGCTTGCCGGACATCACCGGCGTGGCGCTGACCGGTCGTCCGCAGCCCGGCATCACCTGTACCGACATCGTGTTGGCGATGACCGAGTTCCTGCGCAAGCAGAAGGTCGTGGGCGCGTACCTGGAGTTCTTTGGCGAAGGCGCCGCGGCGTTGACCATCGGGGATCGCGCGACGATCTCCAACATGTGCCCGGAATACGGTGCCACCGCCGCGATGTTCTTCATCGATGGGCAGACCCTGGACTATCTCCGCCTGACCGGTCGCGAAGAGTCGCAGATCAAGCTGGTGGAAACCTATGCCAGGACCGTAGGGCTGTGGGCGGACGACCTGAAGACGGCGCAGTACGAACGCACGCTGCACTTCGATCTGTCCAGCGTGGTGCGCAACATGGCCGGTCCGTCGAATCCGCATGCGCGACTGGCCACCGCCGATCTGGCGCAGCGCGGCATTGCCGTCGGCTTGGCGCAGGCGCAGGCACAAGAAGCACGGGGCCTGATGCCGGACGGCGCGGTGATCATCGCCGCGATCACCAGCTGCACCAATACCTCCAATCCCCGCAACGTGATTGCCGCCGGCCTGCTGGCGCGCAACGCGAATCGACTCGGGTTGACCCGCAAGCCGTGGGTCAAGACGTCGCTGGCGCCGGGCTCGCGCGCCGTGGCGCTGTACCTGGACGAAGCCGGACTGACTGCAGAGCTCGAGCAGCTCGGTTTCGGTGTGGTGGGGTTTGCCTGCACCACGTGCAATGGCATGTCCGGTGCCTTGGAGCCGGCGATCCAGCAGGAAATCATCGCGCGCGACCTCTATGCCACGGCCGTGCTGTCGGGCAACCGCAACTTCGATGGCCGCATCCACCCGTATGCCAAGCAGGCCTTCCTGGCCTCGCCGCCGCTGGTGGTGGCGTACGCCATCGCCGGCACGATTCGCTTCGATATCGAGAAAGACGTGCTGGGCGTGGTCGATGGCCAGGAAATCCGGCTAAAGGATTTGTGGCCCGGCGACGAGGAAATCGATGCGGTGGTGCGCGCGGCGGTGAAGCCCGAGCAGTTCCGCCAGGTCTATACCCCGATGTTCGCGCGCCACGGTGGTGCAGCCGGCAAGGTCGATCCTTTGTACGACTGGCGCCCGCAGAGCACCTACATCCGCCGCCCACCGTATTGGGAGGGCGCACTGGCCGGCGAGCGCACGTTGCGCGGCATGCGTCCGCTGGCGTTGCTGGGCGACAACATCACGACCGACCATCTGTCGCCATCGAACGCGATCATGCTCGACAGCGCCGCTGGCGAGTATCTGCACAAGATGGGCGTGCCGGAGGAGGACTTCAATTCCTATGCCACCCACCGCGGCGATCACCTCACCGCGCAGCGCGCCACCTTTGCCAACCCCAAGCTGTTCAATGAAATGGTGCGCCAACCGGATGGCAGCGTGCTGCAGGGCTCGCTGGCCCGCGTAGAGCCCGAAGGGCAGGTGCTGCGCATGTGGGAAGCGATCGAGACCTACATGGAGCGCAAGCAGCCGCTGATCATCATTGCCGGTGCCGACTACGGGCAGGGCTCGTCACGTGACTGGGCCGCCAAGGGCGTGCGCCTGGCGGGCGTGGAGGTCATCGTGGCCGAGGGATTCGAGCGAATCCACCGCACCAACCTGATCGGCATGGGCGTGCTGCCGTTGGAGTTCAAGCCAGGCACCGATCGCAACACCCTGGGAATGGACGGCACCGAGACCTTCGATGTGGTCGGCGAGCGCGGTCCGCGCGCTGAACTAACCCTGGTCGTGCGTCGCCAGGACGGGACGGTGGTACAGGTACCGGTGACCTGCCGACTCGATAGCGACGAGGAAGTGTCGATCTACGAGGCGGGCGGGGTGCTGCAACGTTTCGCGCAGGATTTCCTGGGCCTGTCGAAAGCGGCCTGATTCGTTCGTCGATGTTGCAAGGCGCGTGTCATCCTGCACGCGCTTTCCATCGAAGGAGTCCACCATGAGCAACGAAACCGGCACCGTCCGCCTGCATCGCGTGTTGCGCGCCCCGGCCGAGCGCATCTACCGCGCTTTTGTGGATCCGGATGCCATGTGCAAGTGGCTGCCGCCGCATGGCTTCACCGGCAAGGTCCACGAGATGGACGCGCGCGTGGGTGGCGGCTACCGCATGTCGTTCACCAATTTCGGCACCGGTTCGAGCCATTCGTTCGGCGGCACTTATCTGGAACTGGTGCCAGGCGAGCTGATCCGCCACACCGACAAATTCGACGACCCGGGTTTGCCTGGCGAGATGGTGGTCACCATCAAGTTGCGCACGGTGGCTTGCGGCACCGAGCTGGACATCGTGCAGGAAGGTATACCCGCGCAGATTCCGACCGAGTTCTGCTATCTCGGCTGGCAGGAATCATTGACCCTGCTGGCGCAGCTGGTCGAGCCTGAAATCCCCGACAACCCCTGATCGCCGTTCGCGCGATCCCTTGCCCGGAAACCCGTCCATGCCGCATGCCCCTCAGATCCGTATCCCCGCCACTTACCTGCGGGGTGGTACCAGCAAGGGCGTGTTCTTTCGCTTGCTGGACCTGCCCGAGCGCGCACAGGTGCCGGGTGCTGCGCGCGACCGGCTGCTGCAGCGGGTGATCGGCAGCCCCGATGCGTATGGCAAGCAGATCGACGGCATGGGCGGCGCGACCTCCAGCACGAGCAAGGCGGTCATCGTCTCGCGCAGTGAGCGCGCCGGCCATGACGTGGACTATCTGTTTGGCCAGGTCAGCATCGATACCGATTTTGTCGACTGGAGCGGCAACTGCGGCAACCTGTCGGCCGCGGTCGGCCCATTCGCGATTGCGGCGGGCTTGCTGGCGCCGGCTTCGGTGCCGCGCGACGGAGTGGCCACGGTGCGGATCTGGCAGGCCAACATCGGCAAGACCATCGTCGCGCACGTGCCGATGCACGAAGGGCAAGTGCAGGAGACCGGCGATTTTGCACTGGACGGGGTGACCTTCCCGGCGGCAGAGGTGCAGCTGGAGTTCCTCGACCCGGCTGACGAGGGTGAGGACGGCGGCGCCATGTTCCCCACCGGTCACGTGGTCGATACGTTGGAGGTGCCGGGCGTAGGCAGTTTCCGGGCCACGTTGATCAATGCCGGCATTCCGACGATTTTCCTGCAGGCCGAGGCGCTGGGTTATGACGGCACGGAGTTGCAGGAGGCGATCAACGGCGATGCTGTCGCGCTGGCCCGTTTCGAAACGATCCGCGCGCACGGTGCCGTCAAGATGGGTTTGATCTCGCACGTGGACGAGGCCGCCAAGCGCCAGCACACGCCCAAAGTGGTGTTTGTCGCGCCTGCGCAGGATTACCTCGCGTCCAGTGGCAAGCCGGTGGCCACCGCCGACATCGACCTGTTGGTGCGGGCGATGTCGATGGGCAAGTTGCACCACGCGATGATGGGCACGGCGGCCGTGGCCATCGGCACGGCGGCGGCGGTGCCGGGCACGCTGGTCAACCTGGCGGCCGGGGGCGGCGAACGGGACGCCGTGCGTTTCGGTCATCCGTCCGGCACGTTGTGCGTGGGAGCCCAGGCGCAACACAGGGATGGGCAGTGGACGGTCACCAAAGCAGTGATGAGCCGAAGCGCGCGGGTGTTGATGGAAGGTTGGGTGCGCGTGCCGGGTGACAGCTTCTGAGCGTCGCGTGGCGGTGTGGCTTTGCCGTAGCCGGCATGCGATAGCCACGTAGAACATCGCGTCGGCGTGTCACCGGCCTGGTTGCCGCGGAACGTCGAGGCGCGGGGCTGGCCGCCGACAGGATCGCCAGGTCAGCGCGGCAGCGATGCGGCCAGACAACCCGTTGGTGCGCGCGATGCGAGCTCGTCATCGCCTTGCAACGCACGCAGACGTAGCGTGGCAGCCTTCTGGCGCAACGCGTGGCCTGCCATGACGACGACCGATCCAAGATCCACGGTGCGTCCCGACTGGGACGAGGTGCTGCAAGACATCGCCGACTACGCACTGGGCTATCGCGTGGAATCGGCGCTGGCCTGGCAAACGGCGCACTACTGCCTGCTCGACTCGTTGGGATGTGCGATGGAGGCCTTGCAGCATCCGGCCTGCACGCAGTTGTTGGGCCCCATCGTGCCGGGCATGGACGTGCCGTGCGGGGCGCAGGTGCCGGGCACTGCGTACCGGCTCGATCCGGTCAAGGCGGCCTTCGACATCGGCGCCATGGTGCGATGGCTGGACTTCAACGACACCTGGCTGGCCGCCGAGTGGGGGCACCCTTCGGACAACCTGGGCGGCATCCTGGCGGTGGCGGACTGGCTCAGCCGGCAACGCATGGCGGTTGGTGAAAGCCCCTTGATCATGCGCGACGTGCTGGAGGCGATGATCCAGGCGCACGAGATACAGGGCTGCCTGGCCCTGGAAAACAGTTTCAACCGGGTGGGCCTGGACCACGTGGTGCTGGTCAAGGTGGCGTCCACCGCGGTGGTCGGCCGGTTGCTGGGGCTGGACCGGCAGGCCCTGCTGGCGGCCCTGTCGCTGGCCTGGGTGGATGGGCAATCGCTGCGGACGTACCGACATGCGCCCAACACTGGTTCGCGCAAGAGCTGGGCTGCCGGGGACGCCACCAGCCGCGCGGTGCGGCTCGCGTTGATGGCGGCGGCTGGCGAAATGGGCTGCCCGTCCGCACTGACCGCCCCGACCTGGGGGTTCTACGATGCGAGTTTCGGCGGCCAGCCGTTGCGCTTCCAGCGGCCCTATGGCCACTACGTGATGGAAAACATCCTGTTCAAGGTGGCCTGGCCCGCGGAGTTCCATGGCCAGACCGCGGTGGAAGCCGCGATGGCCGTGCACGCGCAATTGCGCGCGATGGGCCGCGACGCCGGCGATATCGCGCAGATCGCGTTGCGGACCCAGCAGGCATGCCTGCGCATCATCGACAAGCGCGGTCCGCTGGCCAACCCGGCCGACCGCGACCATTGCGTGCAGTACATGATCGCCGTGGTGCTGTTGTTCGGTCGGCTCACCGCCGATGACTATGGGGAAGCGGTGGCCGCCGACCCGCGCATCGACGCATTGCGTGACAAGGTCGTCTGCCGGGAGGATCCGGACTTCAGCCGCGATTACCTGGATCCGGACAAACGCTCGATCGCCAACGCACTGTCGGTGACCCTGGTCGATGGCACGGTGTTGGACGAGGTCGTGGTCGAGTATCCGCTCGGCCATCGCCGCCGTCGCGACGAGGGGATTCCCCTGCTGCTGGAGAAGTTCCGCCACCACCTGGCGCGGCGACTGCCCGGCGCCGCGTGCCAGGCCGTGTTGGCGATCTCCCTGGATGCCGAGCGCTTGGCGGACATGCCGGTGCCTGCCTACCTCGACTTGTACGGAAACGGCCCGGCCGATTGAGATCGCGCACCGATCCGTGCGAATCCGTGCCCATCGCGGCGCCTATAATGGCGGCCAGTTTTCAGGGAGCGAAGGCGATGCGAAGCGGAACGGGGATGATGCGGTTTTGGCTGGGTTTGATGCTGGCGTTGGCTTTGGTGGCCGGCTGCAAGCGCAACGAATCGGGCCAGTTGCCGACGGCCAGCGGCGAGGCGATCCAGGGCCAGAAGGCCAAGGTCGAAGGTTTCGCCCTGGTGCGGGCTTATCCGGACAGTGGCGAGGACGGCCTGGCCCTGGCGCTGGAGTTCTCGCAGCCGCTGGTGGGTACCCAGGATTTCGACAAGCTGGTCCGCTTCGAGGAAAAAGTCGGCAACGACGACAGCAGCTGGTCGCTGTCCGACGACGGCAAGACGCTGCGATATCCCTTTGTCGAGGCCGCCAAGGAATACACCCTCACCCTGTCCGGGGACCTGCTGTCGGCCGACGGCAACAAGCTGGGCAAGCCGGTGACCCGCAAGGTCTACACCGGCGAACTGGAGCCCGCTGCCGGCTTCGCCTCGCAAGGCAGTGTGCTGCCCGCGCGCGACAGCCGCGGCCTGCCGGTGGTGTCGGTCAATGTCAGCGACGTGGACGTGGAATTCCTGCGCGTGCGCGAGGCCTCGTTGCCGGCGTTCTTCGCGCAGTTCCAGCGGGGTGGGCGACGCGGTAGCTGGGAGCTGGACAGCAAGTACGGCGACCGCACGCCCGTCTCGCAGCTTGCCGAATCGGTGTATGTCAACCGGTTCATGCTGGCCGGCGACAAGAACGAACGCGCCCTGACGTATCTGCCGATCCAGGATATCGAGCCGCTGCAGGCGCCCGGGCTGTACTTCGCGGTGATGAAGCGTGCCGGCAGCTTCGACGACAGCTACGACACGGCTTTTTTCACTGTCAGCGACATCGGGCTGCACACCCGCGCCTACAAGGAGCAGCTGTTCGTGCACGCTGCCTCGTTGGCCAGTGGCGCGCCGTTGGCCAAAGTGGAGTTGCGCATACTCGACAACGCCGGGCAGACCGTGCTCAAGGGCGCCACCGATGCCAACGGCAACGCGCTGCTCAATTACAAGCTCGATGCCGGGCAGGTACTGGTCGCGCGCAGCGGCAAGGATCTGTCGCTGCTGCCGTTCAACCAGCCCGCACTGGACCTGAGCGAGTTCGCGGTGGCCGGGCGCGCCAATGCCTGGTTCGATGTGTTTGCCTGGTCCGGGCGCGACCTGTATCGACCCGGCGAGACGGTCCGGGTGTCGGCGCTGTTGCGCGACCAGGACGGGCGCACCCTGGCCGGCCCCGGCAAGGGCGGTCAACCGTTGTTCCTGCGGCTGAAACAGCCAGACGGCAAGACGTTCCGCGAAGCGCGGCTCGCGCCCGGCGAGCAGGGCTACATGGAGTTCACCCAGGCCATCCCGGTCGATGCGCCCACCGGCCGCTGGCAGGTGGAATTCCGTACCGATCCGGACAGCGCCGAGGCCGTGCAGGGCATGACCCTGCGCATCGAGGAATTCCTGCCCGAGCGGATGAAGCTGGATCTGGCCAGTGACCAGGCCGTGCTCAGGCCGGGCGAACCGTTCAAGCTGCGCGCCGATGCCGCCTATCTGTATGGCGCGCCGGCTGCCGGCAATCGCTTTACGGCCAAACTGGCGGTGACGGTGGAGCAGCATCCGCTGGAATCGCTGCCGGGCTGGTTCTTCGGTGACCCGACCGTGGCGTTGCGGCGCGAAGCCAAGGACGTGGTCGACACCGAGTTTGGCGCAGACGGCAAGTTGGCCGAGGAAATCGCACTGCCGGACGAGGCCAAGCCCGTCACCCCGATTGCCGCGGTCGTTTCCGGTAGCGTGTACGAGACCGGCGGACGGACGGTCAGCCGCACGCTCAAGCGGGTGTTGTGGCCGGCGCCTGCCTTGGTGGCGGTGCGGCCGCTGTTCGACGACAAGGACGGTGCCGATGCCAACGCCAGTGCGCGATTCGAGCTGACTCGCGTGGACGCGGCGGGCAAGCCGCAGCCAGCCAAGGGCCTCAAGATCACCTTGGTTCGCGAGTTGCGCGACTATCACTGGCAATTCCGCGACGATCGTTGGGACTACGATTTCACCCGGCGCTTCGAGAACGTGCAGGCGCGCACCATCGACGTGGGCGCGGAGACGGCCAAGTTCGACTTTCCGGTCGAGTGGGGCGAGTACCGCATCGACGTGCTGGATCCGGCCACGGGCCTGACCCTGCGCTATCCGTTCCGCGCCGGCTGGAGCTGGAACGATGACAACCGCGGCCTGGACGCTCGCCCGGACAAGATCAAGCTGGCGCTGGATAAAACGGCCTACCGTGCCGGCGACACGCTCAAGGTCACCGTGACGCCGCCACACGCCGGCCGCGGCGTGTTGATCGTGGAGAGCGACAAGCCCCTGTACGTGCAGGATATCGATGCCAAGGCCGGCAGCACCTTCGAGATCCCGGTGACAGCCGAGTGGGAGCGTCACGACGTCTACGTGTCTGCCGTGGTGTTCCGTGGCGGCAGCGCGGCCAGCAAGATCACCCCGGCGCGAGCGGTGGGCGTGGCCCATGTGCCGATGGACCGCACCACGCGTCGCGTCGCGGTGGGCCTGGTCACGCCGAAGCAGATGCGCCCCGAACAGCCGTTGCCGGTGACCGTCAGCGTGCCCGAGCTGGCCGGCAAGGCCGCGCATGTCACGCTGTCGGCGGTGGATGTCGGCATCCTCAACATCACCCGTTTTGCCGTGCCGGATGCCAACGGACATTTCTTCGCCCAGCGCCGCTTCGGCGTGGATGCCTTCGACATCTATGGCCGGGTGATCGAAAGCTTCGAGGGCAGTACCGGCAAGCTGCGTTTCGGTGGCGACATGGCACTGGCGGCGTTGCCGCAGGCGCGCCGCCCCACGGCGCGCGTGCAGACCGTGGACTTGTTTTCCGGCCCGGTGAAACTCGATGCCAAGGGCAACGCAAAGATCCTGCTGCCGGTACCGGATTTCAACGGCACGCTGCGGGTGTCGGCGCTGGTGTATGCAGACGATCGATACGGCAACCGTGACGCCGAGACCGTGGTGCGTGCGCCGATCCTGGCCGAAGCCAGCATGCCGCGCGTGTTGGCGCCGGGCGATCGTGCGACCGTCACCCTGGATGTGCAGAACTTCACCGGCAAGGCCGGCCAGTTCGACGTGCGTGTGGACGGGCAGGGCCCGCTGACCCTGGGAGAAGGCAGTCGTCGCATCACCCTGGCGCCGGAGGCCAAGCAGACGCTGAGCTTCCCATTGGCTGCACAGGAAGGCCATCAAGTCGCCCAGGTGCGCGTGCGGGTGGAAGGCAACGGCTTCAAGGCCGATCGCAAGTACGAGCTGCCGGTGCGTGCGGCCTGGCCGGCCGTTTTGCGATCGAGCACGCGCGTGCTCGATCCCTTGGCTGCCGTCACCCTGGACAGCAGCGACGCCGAGGGCCTGATGCCGGGCTCGGTCAACGCGCGCCTGCTGGTCAGCGCGTTGCCGCCGATTCCCTTTGCCAGCGCCTTGCAGGGGGCACTCGACTATCCCTACGGCTGCGCCGAGCAGACCACCAGCAAAGGCTACGCCGCCTTGCTGCTGGACGATGCGACCGCGGCCATGTTGGGCGTGCGCGGACTGGATCAGGACAAGCGCCGCGAGCGCATGGAAGGCGCACTGGGCCGGCTGGCCTCGATGCAGGTCTCCAGTGGCCACTTCTCGATGTGGGGCGACGATGGCTACGTCAATCCGGCACTGACGCCCTATATCGCCGAGTTCCTGCTCGACGCCCGCGAGGCGGGTTTCGCGGTGCCCGCCAACGTACTGCAGAAGGCGCTGGACCGGCTGAGCGAGGACCTGCTGTCGGGCGGTAATCCGTTCTATGGACAGGACCGTCGCGAGAACCTGCGCTTCGCCAACCAGGCTTGGTCCGGTTACGTGCTGGCACGCGTGAATCGCGCTCCGCTGGGTACGCTGCGCGCGCTGTACGACAACGACCGTGACAAGGCGCTGACGGGTCTGTCCCTGGTGCACCTGGGCGTGGCGCTGTCGCTGCAGGGCGACAAGAAGCGTGGCGAATCGGCGATCGCCGCCGGCTTTGCCAAGGACAGCAACGATCGACCGGCGTACTTCGGCGACTACGGCAGTCCGGTCCGCGACGATGCCTTGATGATGGCGGTGCTGCACGAACGCGGTCTGTCCAAGCCGGAGTACGACACCCGCGCCGTAGCATTGGGCCGCGCGCTGGATGCGCGGCGCAGTCGCGGCTGGCTGTGGCTCAGCACGCAAGAGCAGGTCGCGCTGGCGCGCCTGGGCAAGGCCTTGGCGGCGGCCACCGACAAGCGCGTGTCTGGCGAATTGGTCGTGGGCGACCAGCACGAAGCCGTCGCGCCGGTGCGGGTGTTTGGCCGCGGCTTTGACAGCGAGGCGTTGACCCGAGGGGTGCACTTCACTCCGCAGGGCGACGCCCCGATGTACGCCAGCCTCGACATCGCGGGCATTCCCCGCAAGGCGCCCGAGCCGGACAGCCGCAATATCGGAGTCGAGCGGGCCTGGTTCACCACCGACGGCCAGCCCTGGACGCCGCGTCCGATCAAGGAAGGCGAGGCGCTGATCGTGCGCGTGTCGATCACGGCCGATCAGTCCATGCCCGACGCACTGCTGACCGACCTGCTGCCGGCCGGCCTGGAAATCGAGAACTTCAACCTGGGCGATGCCAAGCAGTGGGCGGATGTGGTGGTGGACGGCATCGAGATTAGTGATCGCAGCGATGCGGCCGAGGTCCGGCATGAAGAATTCCGTGACGACCGCTACGTGGCTGCATTGAGCTTGTCGTCCGGCGGAACGGCCAAGGTGTTCTACCTGGTGCGCGCGGTGACGCCGGGCACCTACAACGTGCCGCCGCCGCTGGTGGAGGACATGTACCGGCCCGACCTGCGCGGTGTCGGCAAGTCCACGCCCGGCACGATCACGGTGGTCCAGCCATGAATCGCGCGGCGCCGGTTCGCGCCGGCGCCGCGACCGTGGCAGGCACTGAGGCGCAGGCGTTCGAACGCCTGCGCATCGCCTTGCGCACGTGGCTTCCAGGTCTTTGCTTCCTTCTCACCCGGTAATGGAATCCGTACCTGCCCGCGTGCCGCGATGGCATCGATGGTGGCCCTGGCTGCGCTGGGGCACGGTCGCGCTGCTGACCACGTTGTTGCTGCTGGACAGATTGTTTCCGCCGCCCCTGCCGTTGACGCGCGATACCTCCACCCTGGTGGTCGCCCGCGACGGCACGCCGCTGCGTGCCTTCGCCGACCGTGACGGCGTGTGGCGCTATCCCGCGAGCGTCTCGAGCGTTTCCCCGCTCTACCTGCAGGCGCTGTTGAATTACGAGGACCGCTGGTTCTGGCGCCACCCCGGCGTGAACCCGTGGGCGCTGCTGCGCGCCGGCGGCCAGTGGCTGCGCAGCGGACGCATCGTGTCCGGCGGCTCGACGTTGACGATGCAGGTGGCGCGCCTGCTCGATCCGCATACCCGCACGCCCTGGGGCAAGCTCAAGCAGTTGTTGCGGGCGTTGCAGCTGGAAGCACGACTGGACAAGACGCAGATCCTGCAGCTGTACCTGGAGCGCGCGCCCTACGGTGGCACCATCGAAGGGGTGGAAGCAGCGAGCTGGGCCTATCTGGGCAAGCCCGCCGCGCGTCTGTCGCATGCCGAAGCCGCGCTGCTGGCGGTGCTGCCCCAGTCGCCCAGCCTGCTGCGCCCGGACCGGCATCCGGAAGCGGCGCAGCGTGCGCGCGACAAGGTGCTGGCGCGGATGGCTGCCCTGCACGTATGGACGCCCGAGGCAGTGGCGGACGCCCGCATCGAGCCGGTCGTGGCCAGGGCATTGGCACCGCCGCTGCACGCCGCCCTGCTGGCCCAGCGCCTGCGCCAGGCGCAGCCGCACCGCGCGCGCATCACCAGCACCCTGGATGCCGAACTGCAGCGCACGCTGGAAGAACGGGTCGCCAGCTATTTTTCGCAACTGCCCGAGCGTACGTCGGCGGCGCTGCTGGTGGTCGACAACGACAGCCTGGAAGCGCGTGCCTACGTGGGCTCGGTGGCATTCAGCGATCCGCGCCGGCTCGGTTACGTGGACATGGTGCAGGCCTGGCGATCGCCCGGATCCACGCTGAAGCCGTTCTTGTACGCGATGGCGCTGGACGAAGGACTGATCCACTCCGAAAGCCTGCTGGTCGATGCGCCGCAGAGTTTTGGCGGCTATCGGCCTGGGAACTTCGACGCCACTTTCAATGGACCGGTAAGCGCGGCCAGCGCGCTGCGCCTTTCGCTCAACGTGCCCGCGGTGGACTTGCTGGATCGGGTGGGGCCGGCGCGCTTTGCTGCGCGATTGCAGCATGCCGGCATCGCGCTGCGGTTTCCGCGTGGCAGCGATCCGAATCTGGCGTTGATCCTGGGCGGCACCGGCGCGCGGTTGGAAGATCTGGTCGGCGCGTTCGCCGCCTTCCAGCGTGGCGGCATTGCCGGCAGGGTGCGCTACCGCAGCGAGGATGCCAGGATCGAGCGCAGGCTGGTGTCGCCGGGCGCGGCGTGGATCGTGCGCGAGATCCTGGCGTCCAATCCTCGCCCAGGTTATGGGGTGGACACCTTCGATGTGGCGGGCCGGCCGCCGGTAGCCTGGAAGACGGGTACCAGTTACGGCTTTCGTGATGCTTGGGCGATCGGCAGTACGCGTCGCTACACGGTCGGGGTGTGGGTGGGTCGTCCCGATGGCACGCCGTTGCCGGGCCAGTACGGCGCGGTGACGGCGCTGCCGTTGATGTTCGAGGTGATCGATACGTTGCCGCGCCAGCCGGGCGATGCGGCGCCGTTGCCGATGCCTGATGCGGTGGCGAGCACGGACATTTGCTGGCCCTTGGGAGAGGAGGCGGCCGCGACGCCGCCGGCGCTGTGTGCGCGCCGCCGGACGGCCTGGACGTTGGAGGGCGCAGTGCCGCCGACCTTTGCCGAGCGCGATGCGAGATTGTGGCGTGCCGGGCGCGAGCGCTTCCAGGTGGATGCCCGCAGCGGTCGACGGCTTTCAGCGGTGTGTCGGTTGCCGCATGAGGCAATCGATGCGGAGGTGGCCCGTTGGCCGGCGTTGACGGCGCCGTGGTTGGGCGCGGCCGAACGCCAGGCGGCGCGATTGCCAGGGTTGTCGCCGGATTGCGAGGCCGATGGCCGTGGCGATGGCGGTGTGTTGCGCATCGAGGGGCTCAACGATCGTGCAGTGTTGGCGCGTGCGCCGGGGAGTGTGCGGGGTGTCCGGTTGCAGTTGCGTGCGCTGGGCAGCGAGGCGGATATCGATTGGTTGCTGGATGGCCGCTGGATCGGGCGGACTGCTGGCGCGCGTTCGTTCTCTCGGGATTTCGGCGCGGCGGGGGAGCATACGTTGACGGCGTTGTCGGAGGACGGCGCTTGGACGCGGATTGGGTTTCGGGTGTTGGAGTAGGGGGGTAGCGGTAAGCGTAGGAGCAAAAGCGCAGGGCAAAAACGCGACTTTGCCGCTTCGGGGCGGGCCCCGCCCTGCCGGGACCAGGCGCCCCGGTTCGGACGGGCATCCTGCCCGTACTCACCGTCGCGGCACATCCATGTGCCGCTGGCACCTGGCCCCGACAGGACGGCGCAGGGCGTTTCATTTTCCCACTTCGATGGGAGGCGATTCGCTGGTTCGCTTGCGCGAGTGGAGGCCTTGTTGCGCTTTGGTTACATCACGCTCGACAGAATGGTGGCCGGGGCTGGTTTGCTGGTCTGGCTGTGGCGTGGTGTTCTTGTGGTGACTTGTTTACTCGCCTATCCAGCCGTCCAGCAGGTCGGCGAATTCGTCGGCGTGTTCTTCTTCCTGGGCGAGGATTTCTTCGAGGATGCGCTTGGTGGTGGTGTCCTTGCCGCCGACGAAGTTGATCATCTCGCGGTAGCTGTCGATGGCGATGCGCTCGGCGATCAGGTTTTCGCGCACCATGTCGCGCAGGTCGGTGCCTTCTTTGTATTCGGCGTGCGAGCGCGCGGTGAGTGTGTCGGGATTGAGGTCCGGTTCGCCGCCGAGCTGGACGATGCGTTCGGCGAGCTTGCCGGCATGGGCCTGCTCCTGCTGGGCGTGTTCCAGGAACTCGGCCTTGATCGAATCGGCCAGCATGCCCTTGGCCATGAAGTAGTGGCGGTAGTAGCGAAGCACGCAGACGTATTCGGTGGCGAGTGCGTTATTGAGCAGTTTGATGACCGCCTCGCGATCGGCGCTGTAGGTGTCGGTGATGGCGCCGTCTTCGATGCGCTTGCGTGCGTTTTCGCGCAGCGTGCGGGTGTCGGTAATGCCGGCGGGCAGGGCGTTGTTGGCTGGCTGTGACATGGCTTGCCGATCCTGTGGTGGGTAAGGTGGGTTCAGTGTTGAGGCAGGTGCTGCAGCACGTAATCGGCTGCCGACACCTTGAATTCGCCGGGTGCTTCCACGAACAGCAGCTGGACGACGCCGTCTTCGGCATAGAGGGCGAAGCGCCGTGAACGCATGCCCATGCCGGAACTGCTGGCGTCCATTTCCAGGCCAAGTGCGCGGGTCAGCTCGCCGTTGCCGTCGGACAGCATTTGCAGGCCATCGGGCGCGGACTGGCTGCGGCCCCAGGCCCGCATGACGAAGGGGTCGTTGACGGCCATGCAAACCACCTCGATGCCGCGACGGCGGAACTCGTCGAAGTGTTCGATGTAGCCAGGAAGGTGTTTTTCCGAGCAGGTGGGCGTGAATGCGCCGGGGATGGCGAACAGCACCACCTTGCGTGCGTCGAACAAGGCATGCGTGTCCACGCTCTCTATGCCTTCGCGCAGGCGCTTGAGCACGACTTCGGGGATGTGGTCTCCCACCTGGATGGACATGGGTTGGCTCCTGTGACTGAACACAAGACTAAAAACCCGGGCCGGAAGGTAGCGTCAACGCCTTGAAACCGGCGCGAGCGCGCCTATTTTTCCGGCAGGGCGGTAGTGACCGCCAACCCCTCCCAGGAGATACCGCATGAACGTTGTACGTTACCGTCGCTGGCCCCAGGCCATGTACGCCACCGAAGCTTCGCAAGCCGCGCGTCCGGCCACGGCCGCCAACAGCGAGCAGTGGCAGCCGCGCGTGGATATCCGCGAAGAACCCACCGCTTTCGTGCTCCACGCCGACTTGCCGGGCATCGATCCGTCGGCGATCGAGGTGCAGATGGACCGCAACATCCTGTCCATCAAGGGTGAGCGCACCAGCGAGGGGTTGGCACAGGACCAGCAGCGCCTGTTGGCCGAGCGCCGCCAGGGCGCCTTCGAGCGCCGGTTCGCGTTGCCCGATACCGCCGATGCCGAGGGCATCACCGCCACCGGGCGCCACGGCGTGCTTGAAATCCGCATCCCCAAGAAGGCTGAAGCCGCGCCGCGGCGCATCGTGGTGGATGGGGGCGAGGCGGGCTGACCGACACCGGCCGCTGGCCGGCAACCCGTAGAATGGAGGGGCGATCGCGCCGCCTCCGACGGCCCGCGGTCGGAAGACACGCGGGCCGTTGTCATTTACGAGGTGATGGATGGAATTCAAGGATTACTACGCGACCCTGGGCGTGGAGCCCAGCGCCGGCGAGGCGGAGATCAAGACCGCCTACCGCCGGCTGGCGCGCAAATACCACCCCGACGTCAGCAAAGAGACCGGCGCCGAAGACAAATTCAAGGCGGTCAACGAGGCGTACGAAGCGCTGCGCGATCCACAAAAGCGCGCTGCCTACGACCAACTGCGCGCCCAGGGTTACCGGCCGGGCGAGGAGTTCCAGGCGCCGCCCAATTTCGGCGGCGGCGGGGGCTTCGACTTCGAGGAAGTCTTTGGCAATGGCGGGGCAGGCGGCGGGTTCAGCGATTTCTTCGAGAGCCTGTTCGCCGGTCAGCGCGGCGGCCGCGCGCGCGGCGCCGGACCGCAGCCACGGGGCGACACCCGCGCCAAGCTCGCCGTGCCGCTGGAGGCAGTGCATGCCGGCGACAGCGTGCGCATCACCGTCGGCGGCAAGCAACTGGACGTGCGCGTGCCCAAGGGCATCGCGCCGGGGCAGGTGATCCGCTTGAGTGGGCAGGGCAGCGGCGGCGGCAACTTGCTGCTGGAGATCGAATACGCGGCGCACCCGCAGTTCGAGGTGGACGGTCGCAACATCCTCTACGTACTGCAGGTCGCGCCTTGGCAGGCGGCGCTGGGTACCACGATCGGCGTGCCCACGCTGGGCGGTGAAGTGGAACTCAAAGTACCGGCCGGGTCGGACGCGGGGCGCAAGCTGCGGCTGCGCGGTCGTGGCCTGCCGGGTACCGCGCCGGGCGACCAGATCGTCGAGTTGGAGATCCTGGCTCCCGCGCCCACCGACGAGGCCCAGACCAAGGCCTACCGGGACCTGGCCAAGGCCTTCGGCGAAACCGCGTAGCGCACGATCGCCGAGTGGCCGTGCAGCCAGGGCTGCGGGATGCGCTCAGCCGTCGCCGCGGCTGAAGACCCGCTCGATCACTTCGGACAGCTCGTCTTCGGAAAACGGCTTGGTAATGTAGGCCCGCGCGCCCTGGCGCATGCCCCACATGCGGTCGGTGTCCTGGTCCTTGGTGGTGACCAGGATGACCGGGATGTTCTGCGTGGTGGGCTCGCGCTTGAGCGTGCGCGTGGCCTGGAAGCCGTTGAGGTTGGGCATCACCACGTCCATCAGCACCAGGTCGGGGAGCGAGGCCTTGGCGGCTTCCACGCCGGCGGCGCCATCGGTGGCGGTGATGGTCTGGTGGCCCAGTTTCTCCACGATGCGTTGTATGCCAAGCAGTTGCGAGGGCGAATCGTCGACGATCAGGATGCGCGCCATGTGGGTCCCCGTATGTGCGTTGAGTGTAGTGCCAGTGCCGCGGCGACGGATAGGGGTGCGAGCGATCGGGCGGCGCGGCTCAGGCCAGTCGCACCACGGTGCGGCCGAAGGACTGCCCGGCCAGCATGGCATCGAACACCAGGGGCAGGTCCGCCAATACGATCTCGCGGGTGCAGATGCGGTCCAGGTGGCGTGGCCGCCAGTCGCCCGCCAGCCGCTGCCAGACCGCCTCGCGGATATCGCGCGCGCTGCCCGATGAGCCGATGCCGATCAGCGACACGCCGCGCAGGATGAAGGGCATCACCGTCATGTCCAGCCGGGGCGAGCCGGCCATCCCGGCGCTGGCGACGTTGCCATAGGGCACGGTTCGGGCCAGCAGTCCGGCCAGCAGGGCGCCGCCGGCGTTGTCCAGCCCGCCGCCGTAGCTGGCCGCTTCCAAGGGCTTGTCGGTCTGCAGGAACTCGCGGCCAAGCACTTCACTGGCACCCAGGGAGCGCAGGAAGTCCGCGCGGTCTGCCTTGCCGCTGACGGCGTGCACCTGGTAGCCGGCGCGACTGAAGATGTCCAGCGCCAGCATGCCCACGCCGCCGGTGGCGCCGGTGACCAGCAAGGGTCCCATGGACGGGCTTTGGCGGTTTTCCTCCAGCCGCAGCAGGGCCAGCGCCGCGGTGTAGCCGGCCGTGCCGATCACCATGGCCTCGCGCAGATCCAGCGTGGCGGGCAACGCGATGACCGCGCGCGAAGGCAGGCGTACGTATTGCGCGTAACCACCGTCCAGGTTTTCGCTGAGCCCGCAGCCGGTGGCCAGTACCGCATCCCCCTCCCGATAAGCCGGATCGGTCGACGCCACCACCTGGCCGGCCACGTCGATGCCACCTACCAGGGGGGAGCGGCGCAGGATTCGCCCCTTGCCGGTGCCGGCCAGGGCGTCCTTGTAGTTCACCGACGACCAGGCGGCGCGGATCACGACCTCCCCGGCGGACAGGGCGTCCAGCCCCAGTGTCTCCAGCCCGGCCCGGGTGCCGGCGGAGTCTTCATGGATGCGGAAGGCGGTGAACTGCGCGGGCACGGTCATGGACGGACTCGCCGGTGAACGGGGGACGCGGGCAAGATAGCCGCTTGCAGCCGACCGATGGTTGCCATCTTGTAGAATCGGTGGACCGAACCCAAATCGGCAGCTGGCGCGCAGGACGTGCCAATCCTTACAGATGGAGCGTGCATGGCCTGGAACACACCCGGCAGCAAGGGGCCCAACGGCCCGGACGAGAACCGTCGCGATGGCTGGAAATCGCGTATCGGCAATGGCGGTGGCAACGGCTGGGGCAATCTGCCCCCGCAGCTGCGGGGCCTGTTCGACGGCGGCGTGTGGCGCTGGGTGCTGCTGGCGGCCGGCCTGCTGGTGCTGTTCTCCAGCTTCCAGCTGATCGGCGAGCAGGAGCGGGGCGTGGTGCTGCGCTTCGGCCAGTTCTCGCGGATCCTGCAACCGGGTCCGAATTTCAAGCTGCCCTGGCCGATCGAGTCCGTGCGCAAGGTCAACGCGACCGAGATCAAGACCTTCAACAACCAGATGCCGGTGCTGACGCGCGACGAGAACATCGTCAACGTGCAGTTCAACGTGCAGTACCGCATCGAGGATCCGCGCCAGTTCCTGTTCGGTTCGCGCAATGCCGAGGCGGTATTGCAACAGGCCGCGCAGAGTGCGGTGCGCGAGCAGGTCGGCCGTTCGGACCTCAACTCGGTGCTCAACAACCGCGGGCCGCTGGCCACGGCGGCGCGTGAGCGACTGCAGTCTTCGCTGGCGGCCTACAACACCGGCCTGACCGTGACGGGCCTGACGCTGCCCGATGCGCGTCCGCCGGAGGAAGTGAAGCCGGCCTTCGACGAGGTCAATGGTGCCCAGCAGGTGCGCGAGCGCTTGATCAACGAAGCCCAGGCATACGCGGCCAAGATCGTGCCCGAGGCGCGTGGCCGTGCGGCCAGCACCCGCACGGTGGCCGAGGGTTACAAAGAGGCGATCATTGCGCGCGCGCAGGGTGATGCCGATCGCTTCAGCCTGTTGCAGGAGCAGTACGCCAACGCGCCGGAAGTGACCCGCAAGCGGCTGTGGCTGGAAACGGTGCAGCAGGTGTTGTCGCAGAACCGCAAGGTCATCGGCGGCGATGGCCGCCAGTTGATCTACGTGCCGATGGCCGAGGCCGGTGGCCGGGCGAACGGTACGGCGCTGCCGACCGGTGCGTTGCCGAGCGTGTTGTCGTCCGAGGGTGCGGCGACGACCCCGCTCAGTGCCGAGGGCATCCGCAATCCCGAGCGCGGACCGCGCCCGACCGGCCGTGAGGGCACCGAGTGATGAAACAGTCCGTATGGATCGCCGCGGCGGTGGTCGTGTTGTTGGGTTTGATGGGGTCGGTGTTCGTGGTCCGCGAGGACCAGACGGCGATGGTGCTCAACCTGGGCCGGGTGGCGCGTGCCGACATCAAGCCGGGTCTGCATTTCAAGATTCCGTTGATCGAGACGGCGCGGGTGTTCGATCGCCGTTTCCAGGTACTGGACACAGCGCCGGCGCGTTATTTCACTGCCGAGCAGAAGGATGTCAGCGTCGATT